>NZ_JAHBDD010000044.1:0-290151 GCF_019956155.1 Pseudomonas sp. BF-RE-22
GAACGATTACGCGGTCCATAAGTTAAACCGCGTAATCGTTCTTCGCGGGCAAGCCTCGCTCCTACAGGTACTTGGAGTCAGAAGGTTCGACCTGTCATCTTCCGCGACGTAGAATGCGCGCCTTTCCCGGGCAATCGAGCTGATCGATTGGCCATCATGGGCGGGTAACCGTCCGTTGCCACCGCATTCATCGGAGCACTTCCCATGAGCAACACTCCAACCAGCGATTACCTGGAAACCCTCTACGAAGGCTACGGCCAGCGTTTTCGCATGGAAAAACTGCTGCACGAAGTGCGCACCGAACACCAGCACCTGGTGATTTTCGAGAACCCGCGCATGGGCCGCGTCATGGCGCTGGACGGCGTGATCCAGACCACCGAAGCCGACGAATTCATCTACCACGAGATGCTCACCCACGTGCCGATCCTGGCGCACGGCAGCGCCAAGCGCGTGCTGATCATCGGCGGTGGCGACGGCGGCATGCTGCGTGAAGTGGCCAAGCACCGTAACGTCGAGCACATCACCATGGTCGAGATCGACGGCACCGTGGTCGACATGTGCAAGGAGTTCCTGCCGAACCACTCCAAGGGTGCATTCGATGATCCGCGCCTGAACCTGGTGATCGACGACGGCATGCGTTTCGTCGCCACCACCACTGAAAAGTTCGACGTGATTATTTCCGACTCCACCGACCCGATTGGTCCGGGCGAAGTGTTGTTCTCGGAGAACTTCTACCAGGCCTGCCGTCGTTGCCTCAACGAAGGCGGCATCCTGGTGACCCAGAACGGCACGCCGTTCATGCAGATCGAAGAAGTCAAAACCACCGCCGGCCGCCTGCGCAGCCTGTTCCCGGACTGGCACTTCTACCAGGCCGCCGTACCGACCTACATCGGCGGTTCGATGACTTTTGCCTGGGGCGCGACCAACACCGCTTATCGCAAATTGTCCCGCGAAACCCTGCAACAGCGCTTTGCCGGTAGCGGCATCGTCACCCGCTACTACAATCCGGAAATCCACATCGGCGCGTTCGCCTTGCCGCAATACGTGTTGCAGGCCGTGAACAAGCCAAGCAACGACTAAAGAAATACGCAAAACCCCTGTAGGAGCGAAGCTTGCTCGCGAAAGCGGTGTTTCAGTCGACATTTTTATTGACTGATATGCCGCCTTCGCGAGCAAGCTTCGCTCCTACAGGGACCGTGTTTTTCATGCTTGCACGGCGTAATCTGTTTGAACGAACGGTCTGGGTAAAAGTCCAGATGGATGTAAGCCCATTTACGGGTTTGTTCGAGGAGGCAGTGATGCAAAAGTGGAAAATCACTTTCGTGGATGATCACGGTGAAACAGCCAACGAAGTTTTTGAGTGCGACGAATGCCCGGACAACGAGCACGCCGCCAAACTGATCAAGGAACGTCTCCTTCCTGTCGTCGCCGAACTGGATCTGAACGATCTGGAAGGGCGAACTGCTGATGCAAGCGTCAAGAATCTTAAAGCCCAGAACAGCATCCAGATCCTCGGCATTACTCCCGTCTGATACCCCCTCTGGAACACTCGTGAAATAACCAGGCCTTGGCAGCGGCTCCGACTTGGGGCTACTCTGCAAGCGAGATCAGCGAATGGATCGCTAAGGTCTGGTCTTGTCAGCTACATGCTTGTTTCCCATCGGCAATTTGCTTGCCGCAGCGCTTGCACCCTTCGGTTGCCGGCGTCGGGAGTACGGAAAGTCTATCCATCTGTTTCAGGAGGACGTTTCATGAGCACAGCCTATCAAGAAGACATCAGCAGCTCGGTTCTGCGCCGCATGAAAGAAGGCGGTTTCGATTTTTCACGTTTCCATCCCATCGAGTTCTACGCCATTTTCCCGGACGAGGAGCGGGCACGCAGGGCGGCAGGGCATTACTGCGGTGAATCCATGAATGCACAAATCAGCGTGCGCGACGACGGCGCCTGGTCCCTGGAACTGAGCAAAGTGATGTACGCCACCTATGACGGCATCGGCGACTTTGAGCAGGATTTCGAGGCGGTGGTCGAGCCTTTGGGTGGCATCATCGAAGGATGGGGCGTCAAGCAGGAGGTACGAGGGCTACTCGCATAACACTATGAACAGCGACAACATCCACTAACGGCTGACCTTCGGGTTGGCCGTTTTCGTTTGCGGCGATCAAGCCCCCTGTAGGAGCCAGCCTGCTGGCGATGGCGCCCTCCCAATCACCGCCAAACCATCAGCCACAAATCCCGAAACAAAAAAAAGCCGCCTGAGCAAGGCGGCTAAAAGGGAAGTTCGGTGAGCATTTCCAGCGAATGCGCGAATTATCCGCATCCCCCTCCGGGCAGTGAAATCAACTCTGACTATGCTGGTGATAGGCGACAGCATTGCTTCGCAATGAAGCGGGGGCGATCAGGTTGGGGCATTTGCCGCACAGGATTGGTGCGGTGTTAATCATGTGAATATCCAACCGATTGATATCAAAGCGTTTCTGCCGATGGCACGGGCCTTGCGAAGGCCTGGATGTCCGGGTGACAAGGAGTACGGCATGATCCGCACCTATTTTGATGAGATGTACGATGCCGGCGGCCAGGTCCGCCCGCATTATCGGGAGTTTGCCCGTTGGCTGGCCGAAACGCCTGACGAGCTTTTGGCACAACGGCGACGCGAGGCCGATCTGCTGTTTCATCGCGCCGGGATTACTTTCACGCTCTACGGGGACGAGCAGGGGACAGAGCGCCTGATTCCCTTCGACACCATTCCACGCAGCATCCCCGCCAGTGAGTGGCGGATCGTCGAACGCGGCTGCATCCAGCGGGTCAAGGCGCTGAACATGTTCCTCGCCGACCTCTATCACGAGCAGCGCATCATCAAGGCCGGCATCATCCCGGCCGAACAAGTGCTGGCCAACGAGCAATACCAGTTGGCGATGCAGGGGCTGGATCTGCACCGGGATATCTATTCCCACATTTCCGGCGTCGACCTGGTGCGCGATGGCGACGGCACGTACTACGTGCTCGAAGACAACCTGCGTACACCCAGCGGCGTGAGCTACATGCTCGAAGACCGCAAGATGATGATGCGCCTGTTCCCCGAGTTGTTCTCGGCGCAGCGCATCGCCCCGATCGATCATTATCCGAACCTGCTGCTAGACACCCTGAAAAGCTCCAGCCCCCTCGATAACCCGAGCGTAGTGGTACTGACGCCGGGTCGCTTCAACAGCGCGTTTTTCGAGCATGCATTTCTCGCTCGGGAAATGGGTGTTGAGCTGGTGGAAGGCGCGGACCTGTTCGTGCGTGACGACAAGGTGTTCATGCGCACCACGGACGGGCCGAAAGCGGTGGATGTGATCTACCGCCGTCTCGACGATGCATTCCTCGATCCGCTGGCGTTCAATCCGGACTCGATGCTCGGCGTTCCGGGGCTGCTGTCGTCGTACCGCTCGGGCAATGTGGTGCTGGCGAATGCCATCGGCACCGGGGTGGCGGACGATAAGTCGGTGTATCCGTTTGTCACCGACATGATCCGTTTCTACCTCGACGAAGAGCCGATCCTGAAGAACGTTCCGACGTTCCAGTGTCGTAATCCCTCCGAACTGTCCCACGTGCTGGCCAATCTTCCAGAACTGGTGGTCAAGGAAACCCAGGGCTCCGGCGGCTACGGAATGTTGGTGGGACCGGCGGCGACGGCGGCGGAAATCGAATCCTTCCGCGAGCGAATCAAGGCCAAGCCCCACGCGTATATCGCGCAACCGACGTTGTCCCTGTCGACCTGCCCGACCTTTGTCGAAAACGGCATCGCCCCACGCCACATCGACCTGCGTCCGTTTGTATTGTCTGGCCGCGAAACCCGGGTTGTGCCCGGCGGTTTGACCCGTGTCGCCCTGCGTGAAGGCTCCCTGGTGGTGAATTCCTCCCAGGGCGGCGGAACCAAGGACACCTGGGTGGTCGAGGATTGAAGGAAGCCTGCCATGTTAAGTAGAACTGCCTCGGATTTGTATTGGATGTCGCGTTACCTGGAGCGGGCGGAAAACCTCGCACGGATGCTCGACATCAGTTATTCGCTGTCGCTGATGCCGCAGGATGGCCGCGGTGACGGTCTGCACGAACTCGCCATGCCGCTGCTGATCACCGGCACCCTGGACGATTACCTCGAACGCCACGGCGAGTTGCATGCCGAACGGCTGCTGCACTTTTTTGCCCTGGACGCGGCCAACCCGGCGAGCATCTACAGCTGCCTCGGTTCGGCGCGGGCCAGTGCGCATGCCGTGCGGGGGCGAATCACCGCGGACATGTGGGAAAACATCAACGCCACCTGGCTGGAAATTCGCGGCATCGCCGATCAAGGCTTGAGTCGCTACGGCATGAGCCGTTTCTGCGAGTGGATCAAGGAACGTTCCCACCTGTTTCGTGGCGCGTCCTACGGCACGATCATGCGTAACGATGCGTTCCGGTTTATTCGTCTGGGCACTTTCATCGAAAGGGCGGACAACACCTTGCGCCTGCTCGATGCTCGCTACGAAATGGCGGGCGATCAGGCCGAAGCGGTCAGCGACGGCACGGCTCACGCCTATTACCAATGGAGTGCCTTGTTGCGGGCGTTGTCGTCGTTTGAGGCCTACACCGAGATCTACCGCGACGCGCCCGGCGCCCGGCATGTGGCCGAACTGCTGTTGCTGCGCGCCGATGTCCCGCGATCCCTGCGCGCGTGCACCGAAGAAATCGACCAGATCCTCGCTCAACTGCCGGGGGCCAATGGTCGTCCTGCGCAACGTCTGGCCGCCGAGATGGACGCACGCCTGCGCTACACCGGCATCAACGAAATTCTCGACGAAGGCCTGCACGCCTGGCTGACCGAGTTCATCCCGCTGGTGCGCCAGTTGGGTAACGCCATACACAGTTCCTACCTGGAGGCTGCATGAGACTTTCCATTAGCCACGAGACCACCTATCACTATGAAGATCAGGTGCGGGCGAGCATCCAGTACCTGCGACTGACCCCACACGACAGCGAGCGCCAGCACGTGCTCAGTTGGCAACTCGATCTGCCGCGCCCGGTGCGTGCGCAACTCGATCCGTTCGGCAACATCCTGCACGTGCTGACCATGGACGAGCCGCATGAAGCGATCATCATCGGCGCCCGTGGCCAGGTCGACATCGACGAACTGCGTGAAGCCGAGCACGAGAGCCAGTCGGCGCTGCCGTTCCTGCGCTTCACGCGCCTGACTGAGGCCGACGAAGCCTTGCGTGCGTTCGCCGAGAAGGCGTGCAAAAAGCGCCGGGACCGCGCGGCATTGATCGACTTGATGCATGGCCTGAATTCGCACATGACCTACACGCCGGGCTCCACCGAAGTGGACACCAGCGCCGCGCAAGCCTTCGCCGGGCGTTCGGGTGTCTGTCAGGACCACACCCACGCGTTTCTCGCTTGCGCCCGCAGCCTGGGTATTCCGTCGCGTTATGTGTCGGGCTATTTGTACAGCGAGAACAGCGAGCATCTGGCCAGCCACGCGTGGGCGGAAGCCTGGCTGGATGACGCGTGGTACAGCTTTGACGTGACCAATGAACTGGCGCGACCGGAGCGGCATTTGAAACTGGCGGTGGGCCTGGATTACCTGGATGCCTGCCCGGTACGCGGGATGCGTCGGGGCGGCGGGTGCGAGCAGATGCACGCAAAGGTATTTGTGTCGCCGACACCGATGCCGATGCCGGTGATTTCAGTCCAGCAGCAATAGGTCTGTTCGCCGCAAAAACCTGTGGGAGCGAGCCTGCTCGCGATAGCGGTCTGTCTGTCACATTCATGTTGAATGTGCCACCGTCATCGCGAGCAGGCTCGCTCCCACATGGAAATAGTGTCAGGGCTTGGTTTTGCGCCCGGCCATGTGCTTCAAATACCCCACCAACATCTCCAGATCCCCATCCGGCAAAACCGCCGCCGAAAACCCCGGCATCTTCGCCTGCGGCCACTGCCGCAAACTCTGCGGATCGCGGATGTAGCGCTTCAAAAAATCCGCCCCGAAATACTCGGTCGGGTTAAACGGAATGTTCAGATCCGGCCCGAACTGCGCATCCCCGGCACCGTTCAATCGATGACACGCCAGACAGTTCTTCTGGAACAGCGCAAACCCCACATTCACCGGGTCGTCCGCCTTCAGCGCCGGATCCGGCAGCAGGGCAGGGAAGCGCTCGGCCACCGGCGCCATGCGTTTGATGTCAGCCACTTGAAAGGGCCATTGCTCGGGGCTGATATTGCCCGCCTGCGGATCCGTCCATACCAGATAAAACGGCCCGGCACTGGGCTTGTCTGCCGACAGCGCCGGCCACGGTTTTGTCGGGTCTTCAATCGCCAGCCATGCTCGCGCACCTTGGCTGTTGAGCAACGGCGCGGCAGCCAGTTCGGCAGCAAAACCATCCAGTGCCACAGCTTGCAGGTGATCGTCAGGCTTGATGCCGCTCAACAACGCCGCCAGGGGCACGGCGCGATAGCTCATGTCCCGTTTGTAGGAAACGTCGTTGGTAATGGTGATGGTCTGAACCTGAGGATGCTTGAGCAATTCCTCGGTCTGCCAGGTGCGGCTGTGTGCGCCCAGCTCCAGGTTCAGCTGTGCGGCATAAAGGGGCGAGCCGAACAGCAAGGCCCCGAGCAGAATGAGCGTTTTCAACAGATCGCCGTCCATGTCGTGGAAGTGCCGCAAAGGTTGGCACACCCACGCCGGCCCGGGTAGCGAGCCAGTCACATTTTTAAGAGGCGATGGAAACTGTGCGCCGATTTTTTAATAAAGACTCAGCCGATCACCTTCGTCAGGTTCGGCAAAATCAACAGCAACGTAGTAGCGAAAAGAATGAGCCCGGCTTGACGTACTTTCGAATGTTTGAACATGGCTTGACCGCCTTTTTTGTTATTTCCTGATGCCTGCCTGCATATCTCCATGACGGCAGAGCGTTGCACTTCCTGTAAGGCGAGCGCCTCGGCAAAACCCGACGACAACTTCGCATATGTTCACCTTAGGGCCCGCGTCACTCGTGACTTAGATCCCTTTCGTATGGAGCGCTCACTTATTGCTTTAAAAAAGGCATGAGGCCTATTGCCAGCTTCTTTGCCGCCCTTTTGCTAGACATCTCGGTGTCCTGAAACGATCAATCCGGTAGCACACTACCGTCCGTCTGAGCGTGTCCGTCAACGTCAGTGAGCATTGCGGTCATTGAATCGGCGGTGGCTCGGCATAAGGTGAGGGCTCAGTATTTTCACCGCCAGGTTCGAGGACGTCATGACCCAAGCTTTGATTTTCGACGCGTTACGCACGCCCCGTGGCAAGGGCAAGTCCGATGGTGCCTTGCACAGTGTCAAACCGGTGAACCTGGTGGCGGGGTTGCTCAAGGCGCTGCAACAGCGCACGGCGCTGGACACCAGTCAGGTCGATGACGTGGTGTTGGGGTGTGTGACGCCGGTCGGCGATCAAGGTGCGGACATCGCCAAAACGGCCGCACAGGTGGCCGATTGGGACGTCAGCGTCGCGGGCGTGCAGATCAACCGCTTCTGCGCGTCAGGGCTGGAGGCCGTCAACCTCGGGGCGATGAAAGTGCGTTCCGGCTTCGAAGACCTGGTGGTGGTCGGTGGCGTCGAGTCGATGTCACGGGTGCCGATGGGCAGCGATGGCGGCGCCTGGGCGCTGGACCCGGAAACCAATTTGCACAGCCATTTCACTCCGCAAGGCGTGGGCGCCGATCTGATCGCCACCCTCGAAGGCTTCAGCCGCCAGGACGTCGATGCCTACGCGCTGCACTCCCAGCAAAAAGCGGCGCGGGCCCGGGCCGACGGTTCGTTCAGCAAATCGTTGGTGCCGGTGCAGGATCAGAACGGCATCATTCTGCTCGATCACGATGAGTTCATCCGCGCCGACTCCACCCTGGAAGGCCTGGGCAAACTCAAGCCGAGTTTCGAGATGATGGGGCAAATGGGTTTCGACGCCACGGCATTGCGGGTCTACAGCCACGTGGAGCGGATCAACCACGTGCACACGCCGGGCAACAGTTCGGGGATCGTCGATGGTGCGGCGTTGATGCTGATCGGCTCCGAAGCCAAGGGGCGTGCGCTCGGCTTGCAGCCACGGGCGCGAATCGTCGCCACGGCGGTCACCAGCACCGACCCGACAATCATGCTCACCGGCCCGGCACCGGCCACCCGCAAAGCGCTGGCCAAGGCCGGGCTGCGGGTCGAAGACATCGACCTGTTCGAGGTCAACGAGGCGTTTGCTTCCGTCGTGCTGAAATTCATCAAGGACATGGCCATCGACCCGGACAAGGTCAACGTCAATGGCGGCTCCATCGCCATGGGGCATCCGCTGGGCGCTACAGGCTGCGCAATCCTCGGCACGCTGCTCGATGAACTGGAAACCCGGCGCCTGCGTTTTGGCCTCGCGACCCTGTGCGTCGGCGGCGGCATGGGCATTGCCACCATCATCGAACGCCTCTGAGCCACGATTTCAAGGAATTCTCTTCATGACTGAAGCCATTCGTTACGAAAAAGGGCAGGACCAGATCGTCGTCCTGACCATCGACATGCCGGGCCAGAGCGCCAACACCATGAACGCGGTCTACCGCGAGGCCATGGCCGCTTGCGTCGCCCGACTGGTTGCCGAGAAAGACAGCATCGCCGGCGTGATCATCACCTCCGCGAAGAAGACCTTCTTCGCCGGCGGCGACCTCAATGAACTGATCAAGGTCGGCAAGCCTGAAGCCAAAGCGTTCTACGACATGGTGCTGACGCTGAAGGGCCAACTGCGCACCCTGGAAACCCTGGGTAAACCGGTAGTCGCCGCAATCAACGGCGCGGCGCTGGGGGGGGGGTGGGAAATCTGCCTGGCCTGTCATCACCGCGTGGCGCTGGACAATTCATCGGTGCAGCTCGGCCTGCCGGAAGTCACCCTCGGCCTGTTGCCGGGCGGTGGCGGGGTAGTGCGCATGGTGCGCATGCTCGGTCTGGAGAAAGCGCTGCCGTATCTGCTTGAAGGCAAGAAAATCCGCGTGCAACAAGCCTTGCAGGCGGGCTTTATCGATGAGTTGGCGCTGGATCACGATGAACTGCTGAGCAAGGCACGCGCCTGGATTCTGGCCAATCCGACGGCGGTGCAGCGTTGGGATGTGAAGGGCTATCAGATTCCGGGCGGTACGCCGTCGAACCCGAAAGTCGCACAGATGCTGGCGATTGCACCGTCGATCCTGCGCACTAAAACCCAGGGCTGCATGCCCGCACCAGAGAAGATTCTTTGCGCCGCAGTGGAAGGCGCTCAGGTGGATTTCGACACGGCGCACCTGATTGAAACCCGCTACTTCACCGAGCTGACCACCGGCCAGATCTCGAAGAACCTGATCGGCACGTTCTGGTTCCAGCTCAACGAGATCAATGCCGGCGGTTCGCGACCTCAAGGGTTTGCACCTTACGTGACGCGTCGCGTGGGAGTTCTGGGCGCGGGGATGATGGGAGCCGGCATTGCCTTTGTCAGCGCCTCGGCCGGTATCGAAGTGGTGCTCAAGGACATCAACCTGGCGGCAGCAGAGAAGGGCAAGGCTCATTCGGCGGCGTTGCTGGACAAGAAGATTACCCGGGGACAGTTGAGCATCGAACAGCGGGACGCAGTGCTGGCGCGGATCAAAACCACTGAAAGTGACGCCGATCTGGCCGGTTGCGACCTGATCATTGAAGCCGTGTTCGAAGACCGCGAACTGAAAGCCAAAGTCTCTTCAGCCGCGCAACAGGTCGTCGGCCCGGACGCGGTGATCGCTTCCAACACCTCGACTCTGCCGATCAGCGGGCTCGCTACTGCCGTACCGGACCAAAGCAAATTCATCGGCCTGCATTTCTTCAGCCCCGTGGAAAAAATGCCGCTGGTGGAAATCATCAAGGGCGCCCGCACCAGCGACGAAACCCTGGCCCGCGGTTTCGATTTCGTCCTGCAAATCAAGAAGACCCCGATTGTGGTCAACGACAGTCGTGGCTTCTTCACGTCACGGGTGTTCGGCACCTTCACCAACGAAGGCATTGCCATGCTCGGCGAAGGCGTGAGCGCAGCGATGATCGAAACCGAAGCGCGCAAGGCGGGCATGCCCATCGGGCCTCTGGCGATCTCCGACGAAGTTTCCCTCAGCCTCATGAGCCATATCCGTCAACAAACGGCCAAAGACCTGCAAGCGGAAGGGAAACCACTGATTGAGCACCCGGCGTTTGCCGTGATTGACTTGCTGCTCAACGAATACAAGCGTCCGGGCAAAGCGGCAGGCGGTGGTTTCTACGAATACCCGGCCGGTGGCCAGAAGCACTTGTGGCCAGCGCTGAAAAGTCGTTTCGAGAAGGCAGACGGGCAGATTTCACCGAAGGACGTGCGTGATCGCCTGCTGTTCGTGCAAGCCATCGAAACCGTGCGTTGCGTGGAGGAGGGCGTGCTGACCTCGACTGCGGATGCCAACGTCGGCTCGATCTTCGGCATTGGTTTCGCGGCCTGGACCGGCGGCGCGCTGCAGTTCATCAACCAGTACGGCGTGAAGGACTTCGTCGCGCGTGCGCAATACCTGGCCGAGCAGTACGGCGAACGGTTCGCGCCACCCGCGCTGCTGCTGGAGAAAGCGGCCAAAGGGGAGGTGTTTTAAGGGACCGATGACGACTCGTGGGGCTTGCCTTGGAACGGTGTTTCGAGGCAGGCTCTGGGGTGTGCATTATTCCCATCACGTGTCAGGTATTTTTTATGTCGTTACGCATCTGCATTCTGGAAACCGACATCCTGCGTCCGGAACTGGTCGATCAATATCAGGGTTACGGGCAGATGTTCCAGCGTCTGTTTTCGCAACAACCCATCGCGGCCGAGTTCACTGTCTACAACGTGATGCAGGGCGAATACCCCAGTGATGATGAGGCCTTCGACGCCTATCTCGTCACCGGCAGCAAGGCCGATTCCTTCGGCACCGACCCATGGATTCAAACCCTCAAGGCTTACCTGCTGACCCGCTACGAACGCGGCGACAAACTGCTGGGCGTGTGCTTCGGCCATCAGTTGCTGGCGCTGCTGCTGGGCGGCAAGAGCGAGCGTGCGACCCAGGGCTGGGGCGTCGGCACCCACAGTTACAAACTCGCCGCCAAGGCACCGTGGATGAGCCCGGTGCGCGAAGAGTTGACGTTGTTGATCAGCCACCAGGACCAGGTGACGTCGCTGCCGGAAAACGCCACGGTCATCGCTTCCAGCGATTTCTGCCCGTTTGCCGCGTACCACATCAACGATCAGGTGTTGTGCTTCCAGGGGCACCCGGAATTCATTCACGATTACTCGCGAGCCTTGCTGGATATTCGTCAGGAAGCGTTGGGCGAGCAGGTGTATACCAAAGGCATGGCGAGCCTTGAGCATGAGCATCATGGCGCGACCGTTGCGGAGTGGATGATGCGGTTTGTGGCGCATAAACCAGAAACTGTTTGAAGCTGAAAAGCCTCGCTGGCAAGCCAGCTCCTACAAGGGGTACACGGTTCCCTGTAGGAGCTGGCTTGCCAGCGATTGTGTTGTTTACAACCACCCCGACTTCTTGAAACTCGCCCACAAACTCACACACCCCACCGCAATAAACCCCAGCACCGCGAAATACCCGTAATGCCAGGTCAGCTCGGGCATGTTCTGGAAGTTCATCCCATAGATCCCGGCCACTGCCGTCGGGAACGCCAGAATCGCCGCCCACGCCGCAAACTTGCGCTGCACCACGCTCTGCCGTGACGCCTCCAGCAACACCCCGACTTCAATAGTCTGGCTGGCAATGTCCGCCAGGGTCGTCAGGTCTTCCATCTGCCGGGTCACATGGATCTGCACATCGCGGAAGTACGGGCGCATGTTCTTGTCGATGAACGGAAAACTCAGCTTCTGCAGCTCTTCACCGATTTCCACCATCGGCGCCGCATACCGCCGCAAACGCAATACATCGCGGCGCAGACTGTGGAGTTTTTGAATGTCGCGCTCGTTCAGGGAGCTGCACATGACGTTACGTTCCAGCTCATCGATCTCTGCATGGATCGCTTCGCCCATCGGCTGATAGTTTTCAATCACAAAGTCGAGGATGGCATAGAGTACGAAATCTTCCCCGTGCTCCAGCAACAGTGGACGCGCCTCACAACGCTGGCGGACATAAGCGTAGGACGCCGAATGACCGTTACGCGCAGTAATGATGTAACCGTTGCCGGCAAAGATATGAGTTTCGATGAACTCAAGCTTTCCTTCATGGCGGATCGGCGAATACGTGACGATAAACAGCGCATCGCCAAAGGTTTCCAACTTCGGTCGACTGTGTTTTTCCAGGGCGTCTTCAATGGCCAGTTCGTGCAGGTTGAACTGGCGTTGCAGATTGAACAGCTCCTGGGCATTCGGCTCTTCGAGGCCGATCCAGACAAAGTGACCAGGCTTGGCGGCCCAGGCAGCGCCTTCGTCGAGGGTGATATTGGTGACCTTCTTACCAGCGCTGTAAACCGCAGCAGCAACAACTCTACCCATGATTCAGCTTCACTTCTTATTAGTAGCAGGCAGTGTTCAGCTTATCCTTCTATACCGCTTGAGAGTCAGTGAAATCTGCAGAGTTCGAAGGCAAAAGTTCGCAGGCAAAAGAAAACCCGCACAGGGCGGGTTTTGTTTCATGCGGCTTGCAGTTGCCGATCCATCGAGGCGATGCACTCGCGCATCTGCTCGCGGCACTGGGCGATCAGCAGCGGCATGTCGTCCAGGCTCAGTCCGGCAGTTGGAATGGCCGGCAAAGAACGGATCAGAATTTTCCCACTGCGCCAGCGGTTCAATCGCATGTGTTTGACGTAACTGCTGACACACACCGGGACGATCGGCACGCCCGCCGCGATCGCCATCTGGAACGCGCCTTTCTTGAAGGGCAGCAGGTCTTCGCCCAGATTGCGCGTGCCTTCCGGGAACACCCAGATCGAGGTGTCTTCATGTTGCAAGGTGTGCGTGGTGGTCAGCATCGACTGGCGCGCCTTGTGCGCATTGCCACGGTCGATCAACACATTACCGGCCAACCAGAACAACTGACCGAACAACGGCACCCACTTCAGGCTCTTCTTGCCGATGCACACGGTGCGGCGGGGCACCACGTTGCCGAAAACAAACAAGTCATAGTTGGACTGGTGGTTGGCGATGATCACGCAGCTCTCGGGTTTGTCCATCAATGGCCCGACGTCGGCCTTCACTCGCAAACGCAAAATGCACATTGCCGGCCACGCATAGAGGCGCGCGCACAAACGGCTGTTGTCCGGGTTGAACGGGCGAAACAGCCCCAGAATCACCCCCAGCACACCAGCGAGAATAAAGTGCAGGCCCATCAATAACATACGAAACACGAACAGCATTTACAGGCCCCACCGGGACAAAAGGTGGCGCAGTGTACGGATGTGCACTGTTTTCGGCAATTGCCTCTATAGAGGTAGGAGATAGCCGATGTTTGAGCGCATGTTTCCGACTAGTTGGTCAGATCTGTTCTAGAGGGGTTGTAGACTTTTCCACAGAGCGTGTATGAAAAAGCCCGACACGATGGTCGGGCTTTTCGGTGCAGCATCTTTGGGTTAACCCAAATGCTCCTGATCCTGGATGATTGCGTTGTCCAGGGTGTCCAGCAGTGCCTTGCGCACTTTCAGCTTGGTGTTCTTGTGCGCGGTCATGTTGATCTTCTTCAACTGACGAGCCGCTGCCAGCGCCGCGCCTTGCAGCTCTTCGGGCGACACCACCAAGTCGAGGAAACCTGCATCCACGGCACTCTTCGGGTTGAACATCTCACCGTTGATCACCGAACGATGCAGCGCTGCCTTGCTCAGGCGATCACGGGCGATCTCAATGCCGGCGTGGTGCATGGTCATGCCGATCTGCACTTCGTTCAGGCCAATGCTGAACGGGCCGTCGACACCAATGCGGTAATCCGCCGACAACAACAGGAACGCGCCCTTGGCCACTGCATGCCCAGGGCACGCAACAATCACCGGAAACGGGTGCGACAGCAGACGACGGGACAATGTCGAGCCAGCCGTCACCAGCGATACGGCTTCTTTAGGGCCTGCTGTCATCACCTTCAGGTCATAACCGCCCGACAGAATCCCCGGCGTACCGGTGATGATCACCACTGCGCGATCAGTCACTGCCTGATCCAGCGCAGCGTTAAACGCAGCAATCACGTCCGGAGAGATGGCATTGACCTTGCCGTTGCTCAAGGTCAGGGTCGCGATACCGTCTTCGAGGTGGTAGGAAATCAACTCACTCATGACGCTATTCCTTGTATGAAAGTTGGGGCAGACGTTACCCACCGCCGCAGGCCAGGTAAAGCGCCGTGACTGACCCGCCAGTCACCCTTTCCCCGCCGGGCAAGCGTAGCCCGCCGCTCCCGCCGTGCATTCCCCTCTCTATATAGGAGAGCACGAAGCCAGAGATTGGCAGGTTTGCCATGGCCCGGAATGCTCCCGGAACCTCTAAACCGCTAAGCACATGAAAATTCTGCAAAAAAAGTTTGCCATCAGAAAAGCTTTCGACTACATTAGCGCGCCTCGACAGACAGAACATGTTTGAAGAGATACGGTGAAGTGTCCGAGTGGCTTAAGGAGCACGCCTGGAAAGTGTGTATACAAGAAATTGTATCGAGAGTTCGAATCTCTCCTTCACCGCCAAATTCGATGTAACCAGAACCCCTGATTTCGAAAGAAGTCAGGGGTTTTGTGGTTTCTGGGTGTCTGGATTTCGAGGCGGCACGTTGGCCGCGCCAAGGGTAAAAAATGCTCGCCTGGTGGGGTGTCAATTTGCCAGCGTATGATATATTGGCGCGGTTTATGTGATCAGGATCAAAGCTTTACTATTGATTTTCAATGAAAATTAATACGACTTTAGTCTGATTCGCTTAACAACAAGGATGTACACGTGCGAAAGGGATATGCACTTAGGCAGGATCAAATGCTTTTCCCTTTTTTGCGCGTTTACTTGGCCTAAGCCTGGCTTGCCTGGGACAGCTTTGAAGGTGCGCGTTTTATATGCAAAGCGTTTATTTGATCAGTAACGTCAATAATGGCGGAAAAACCTATCTTGAGTACTTGCTGCCAGCGCTAAATGCTCTTCGCAATCACTACAACTGCATTGTGCTTCAGACAAACATTGTCGGTATCAGCAAGTTTGAAGCGGAACAGTTTCTAGGCTGTCCAGTTGAAGAGGTGGGGCTGGATGATATTGGAAAACTGAAATCACAAGTAATTATCTCGAACGATGCTTCTATCGGGAAATTACTTGATGAATCAAACTTCACCATTTTTATTGCGCACGGCAATGTAGGGATGCCCCTCGCGGATGTTTACTACTGTTCCGGCTGGACATCCTATTGGGATGCAATTGTTTCCTCCTCCAGATCGCTTTTTGATTTGATTAAAACAGGCATGTACTACTTCAGGCGGGACAGAGTCGCCTTGCGTCTGGAGCTTGAACCGGACCGATCACGTACGGACCTTCGAAACACTAGTGCAGTATCCGTACTGCCAATCAAAATTCCCGACATGTTCAGTGCGCCCCCTGAGTTTCGGTGCATGTCCGAGGAGTATGTTGTTGGCCTTCTGCCTACCCAGATAGGTATTTGCCCGAGTGGCGCTTCTCTGTTTGAAAACATGGAGGTAGTCATTAACTCGGTGAAATCCCAGATTCCTCATGCGAAGATTATTTTTCGGCCGTATATGACGGATTTTGACCGTCCCTATGTAAAAGAGTTGTGTGAGCAACTTGCCCGGTATCCATGGGTTTCAATTGACGATACTAAAGGCAGCAGTAAAGACTTCTATCGGATATGTGACACGATCATCACTGATGCCTCCAGTGGTGGCGTGTCCTTTATGCTGAATACGTGCAAGCTGCCGATTTATTATGTTCCAGTGGGTCACGATAGCAGTCCAATCGTCGAAGCCTGGCTGGAACAGATGGAGGGCTTGTTGCCGATCGCTAAAAATGGCGATGAGCTTAAGGATATGGTGCTTGGGTTTAAATTGCTTACTTCAGAGCAAAAGTACTTCATTTATAAGAAGTTCTACGACTCAGAGTACAGCGGGCTTCATCATCCGGATGAGGTGTTTCTTGAGTTGGTTGAAAGCCGACATGAGTCCCGTTTTCGTTACTGTGTGATCGACTCTTTTGGGGGCGCTCACGACAATTTCATTAGCGACCCTGAAAGAGCGCTGCAATGATCGTGAGTAACTTCCAGGCTCCCAGTGTTGATATGAATACCTCTATTGGCGAGGTCGTGTGGATTACCGGTTTGTCGGGTGCCGGTAAATCAACGCTGGCCCATGAGCTTGTTGCCAGGCTTAGAAGCGATGGTCATCCGGTTGTCATGCTGGATGGAGATGAACTGCGTGATGTGTTTGGCGCAAGTGCGGCCAATGCGCAAAACCACGGGCGTGAAGGGCGGTTGGCGCTGGCCATGCAATACGCTCATTTATGCAGGGTCATAGCGGCGCAGGGGTTCACGGTGGTGATCGCCACGATTTCGCTGTTCCGCGAAGTTCATGCGTGGAACCGTGCCCACCTGCCTGGTTATTTCGAAATCTATTTGAAGGTGCCGATGGA
The DNA here is from genome assembly GCF_019956155.1 of Pseudomonas sp. BF-RE-22. Lineage (NCBI taxonomy): Bacteria > Pseudomonadati > Pseudomonadota > Gammaproteobacteria > Pseudomonadales > Pseudomonadaceae > Pseudomonas > Pseudomonas sp. BF-RE-22. The sequence goes on from NZ_JAHBDD010000044.1 coordinate 16,593, forward strand.
GGAGCTGCGCCGTCGGGATCCCAAGGGCATCTATCGCCGGTTCGATGCGGGCGAGTTGCACAACGTCGCGGGGCTCGATTTGTCGATTGATGAACCGGGCGCGGCGGACTGGGTGGTGGAGTTCGACCCCCACCGCCCTCTATCTATGTTGACTGATGACTTACTGCACCATTTTTATAAAAGGAAGTTGGTATGAAAACGGAATGGGATTACACCACACTGGCTGACGCTTACTTGAAGCGTCCTGACTACGCCGATGCTGCGATCGATGCAATGCTTTCGATTGCAGGCGCCGAGAAAGGCGACAAGTTCTGCGACGTTGGCGCCGGGGTTGCGCACCTGACCTTAATGTTGGCTGCGCGAGGCCTGGATGTTGTTGCGGTGGAACCTAATGATGCGATGCGAGCGAATGGCATCAAGCGTACCGCGGACCTGACTCATGTCAGTTGGCATGAAGGCACAGGCGAAGTAACAGGGCAGCAGTCGCAAGCCTTCGACATGGTCACTTTCGGCAGTTCCTTCAATGTCTGTGACCGTGAGCAGGCTCTCAAGGAAACCGCGCGCATTCTCAAGCCGCGAGGCTGGTTCGCCTGTATGTGGAATCATCGTCATCTTGAAGATCCTGTCCAGGCCCGAATTGAAGCGATCATTAAAGAGCGGGTTCAGGGTTACGGCTACGGTACTCGTCGTGAAGATCAAACGGCAGTGATTGATGCCAGTGCGCTATTCGGTCCTGTTGTTCATCTTGATGCGCGTGTCATTCACGAACAAACCATTGAGGAATGTCTGGAGGCGTGGCGTTCTCACGCAACGCTTGAGCGTCAGGCAGGTGCGAATTTCCATGAGGTGATTAGCGCCATCGATGACTATTTGAAGGGCCTGGGGACTGCCTCGATCCAGATTCCGTACTCAACCAATATCTGGGTTGCTCAGCTGAGATAATCCTGATGGCTCTGCGATTTTCCACCAAGGCCGGTACGCTTGCCGGCCTGCAAGAGCGGCTGACTTCGGCGCGCATTGCTCCGTTGCTGTCTTTCACCGTAAGGGATTGGCAAATGGGCCGGCAAGCCTGTTTTCGCGACATTCAGGGACGCTTGGACGCCGGCCCCTGGATCGTGCGCTCCAGTTGTCTGCGCGAAGATGGCGTACAAGCATCCGGTGCGGGGGCGTTTCTCTCTGTACTTGACGTCAATGAAGCAGGGTTGGAATCGGCGGTTGAACAGGTCATCGCCAGTTATGGCGATGCCAACCAGGCAGACGAAGTTCTGATTCAACCGATGTTGAGTAATGTAGTTCGGTCCGGCGTTGCCTTTTCCCACGACCCGAATACCTGTGCGCCCTATCGGGTGGTGAACTGGACGGAGGGCCGTGACACTGCCTCTGTCACTGGCGGTCTGGGTGGCCGGCTTTGGCAGCAGGCGGCCCACAGCAAAGTGCCGCCACCGCCAGATATGCTGCCCGTCGTGACCTTGCTCGAAGAGTTGTTGGAGTTGTTCGAGGGGGTGCCGGTCGACTGTGAGTTCGCTGTCACGCGGGAGGCTGAAGGCGAGGTGTTGTGGTTATTGCAAGCCCGACCACTGATTTTGCCAGCACGCCCGGAATCCGAAGCAACTCAAGCCGATCGGCTGGAAAATATTCAACGCAAGGTAGCGCGGGGCATGCGGCCGCACCCGTTCCTGATCGGCCAGCGTACCGTTTATGGTGTGATGCCGGACTGGAACCCGGCCGAAATTATCGGTATCCGTCCCAAACCACTGGCGCTTTCGCTTTACCGGGATTTGGTGACTGACTCGATCTGGGCCTATCAACGGCATAATTACGGCTACCGCAACTTGCGCAGCTTTCCGCTGATGCCGCATTTTTTCGGGCTGCCGTACATCGATGTTCGATTGTCTTTCAACTCGTTCATCCCGGCAGACCTGGATGAGGGGTTGGCGGGGCGTCTGGTCGATCACTATATCGATCGGCTGCTGTCCGAGCCGACGCTGCACGACAAAGTGGAGTTCGAGATTGTGTTCTCGTGCTACACACTGGATTTGTCGCAGCGACTGGAGCGCCTGGCCAGTGCCGGTTTCCTGGAGCATGAGCTGGAAGCCATCAGCAGCAGTTTGCGCAAGTTGACCAACCGCATCGTCCATCCCAAGGATGGCTTGTGGCGCGCTGATGCCAACAAACTCGATACGCTGAATGCGCGACGTGAGGCATTGCTGGCCTCCAACGCCGACCCTCTGGAACGGATTTACTGGCTGCTGGAGGATGCCAAACGCTACGGGACCCTGCCATTCGCCGGTCTGGCCCGCGCCGGCTTCGTCGCGGTGCAGATGCTCAAATCCCTGATGACGGTGGGCGTGCTCTCGCAGGCTGACTACGATTGTTTCATGGGTGGGGTGTCGACTGTCAGCGGCCAGTTGGCGCGTGACCGCGCGACATTGGACAAGGCGACGTTCCTCGCGCGCTACGGCCACTTGCGCCCGGGCACCTACGACATCCTTTCGCCTCGCTACGATGAAGCGCCGGAACTTTACTTTGACTGGACTCAGCGCCCGTCCGTCCCGGAGCCCGTACAACCGTTTTCGCTGACCCTTCCACAAATGCGCGAAATCGTGAAGCAACTGGAATCACACGGCTTGCAGCCCGACCCTGTCGGCTTGCTGGACTTCATGCAAGCAGGAATCGAACTGCGCGAGCTGGCGAAGTTCCACTTCACCCGCAATCTCTCGGATGCCCTGGCATTGATCGCGCAAGTGGGGGCGCAGCACGGCATCAGTCGTGAAGACATGGCCTATTGCGACATCAGTGTCTTCAAGGAACTGCACGTTGCGGCAGCCAACACGAGCGATGTGCTGTTGCGCAGCATTGAGCAGGGCAAGGCCCGCCACGCAGAGACACTAAAGGTATCGTTACCGCCGGTGATCACCCGGCCTGAGGATGTCTGGTCTTTCGAATGGCCGGAAACAGCCCCCAACTTCATCACCCAGAAGCAGGTGACTGCCCCCGTGGTGGGCAGTGATGACCGAGAAATACTCGCCGGCGCGATTGTCTGCATTCCCAACGCGGACCCGGGGTTCGATTGGTTGTTTGCCTACCCGATTGCCGGGCTGATAACGGCTTGGGGCGGCGCGAACTCGCACATGGCGATTCGTGCAGGAGAACTTGGCTTGCCGGCAGTGATCGGTGCCGGCGAAGTCCTCTATCGGCGCTGGTCGTCGGCTCAACGCTTGCACCTGGACTGTCCGGGACGCTGCGTGGAGATGCTGGCATGAAAGTCGTTGCCCTCAGCCAGCGTGTGGACGTATTTCCCGAGCGTGGTGAAAGCCGCGATGCAATTGACCAGCGTCTGATCAGCTTTCTACTGGATGCCGGCTTTTTGCCGGTGCCGGTACCCAACGGGTTGTGTCTGCAAACCGCTGACGGACGGCTGACTCAGGACGCCCTGCATGACTGGCTGCACACGGTATCGCCACAAGCCATTGTGCTTTCGGGGGGAAATGACATCGGCCAGTGTCCGGCGCGCGACCTGACTGAAGGCAGATTGCTTGCCCATGCACGATCCCTGCGCCTGCCCGTACTTGGAATTTGCCGGGGCATGCAGATGATTGCGCACTGGTCGGGCGGCGAGCTGAAAGCGGTGAACGGTCATGTGCGAACCCGGCATGAACTGTCAGGAAAAATCGTTGCCGAGGTGAACAGTTATCACGGTTTTTCGCTTGCCGCTTGCCCTGAAGGTTTTGAGGTCCTGGCGTGCAGTGGGGATGGGGAAATCGAAGCCATCCGGCACCGCAACCTCCCTTGGGAGGGCTGGATGTGGCACCCGGAGCGAGAGGACGTCTGGGCTGCGCACGACGTTCATCGACTGAAGCAATTGTTCGGTTAATAAAGACATTTCATGAGGTAGGACTGTTGTGAAAGCCATTATTCTGGCTGCCGGACGTGGCAGCCGCATGAAAAGTCTCACGGATGAACGTCCGAAATGCATGGTCGAATTGCGTGGCAAGACACTGCTGGAGTGGCAACTTTTGGCGCTGCGCGGTGCAGGTATTAGCGAGATAGCCATCGTGACCGGCTACAAGCGCGAGGTGTTGGCAGACCAAGGGCTGATCGAGTTCCATAATCCTCGCTGGGCGCACACCAACATGGTCTCCTCATTGGCGTGTGCTGAAGCCTGGTTGCAGGATGCTCCGTGCATCGTGAGTTACTCCGACATTTTTTACAGCCCCGCAGCAGTCCAGTCGTTAATGACATGCAAGGCTTCCCTGGCCGTCACCTACGACCCGAACTGGCTGGCGCTCTGGACACAGCGCTTTGGTGATCCGTTACTGGATGCCGAAACGTTCCGCCTTGCCTCCACCGGCACCTTGACCGAAATTGGCAACAAACCGACTTCAGTCGATGATGTTCAGGGCCAATACATGGGGCTTCTACGCTTCACACCTGAGGGATGGGCAGAGGTCGTCCGGCTTCGCCAGGCCTTGACCCCGGAACAAAGAGACAAGGTGCATATGACGAACACGCTTCAACAGGTCATTGATGCGGGGCGGGTGCCGATACACGCCGTTGCTTACACTGGAGAGTGGGGAGAGGTGGACTCTTCAGAGGATCTTTTTGTGTATCAATAATTGAGGTTTCAGGCCTTGAGTGACTATTTATGAAGAAGGAATGCCCATGATCACCACCACCACCCACGCCATCGAAGGTCGCCAAATCACCGCTTACCTCGACATCGTCAGCGCCGAGTCGGTGCAGGGGGTCAACGTTATCCGCGACATGTTCGCCGGGATGCGGGATTTTTTCGGCGGGCGCTCTCAAACATTGGAGCGTGCATTGAAGGAGGCGCGGATTCAGGGCACCGACGAGATCAAGGAACGGGCGCGGGCGCTGCAGGCCGACGCGGTGGTGGGGCTCGATTACGAGATCAGCATGCCGGCCGGCAAGGGCGGCATGGTGGTGGTATTTGTGACCGGGACGGCCGTCAAACTGAGGTGAGTCAGGTAACGGTTTGTGTGTTTGTTTTGTAGGAAGCCATGCGGGCCGTTCGTCGGGTGTTGGGGAATCTGAATTACAAGTCCGGTAATGACCGGCTAGTCTCAAAAGCTTGGTGGTCGATATGTTTCAGGCAAAAGGGCTTGCCGGTATCGATCCCGCTTTTGAAAGGGGCGAAAAGATGGCTGATCCGTATATCGAAGACGACGGCGCTGAGTTTCCAATCAACAATAGCGTGCGGTGTGGCCAGACAGACTATGTGGTGGCTTACGGTGACGATCAGGTCAAGCTTGGCAAAATGAAATCCCAGGTGCCCCAAGGGCCGAAGGCGAAATTTTTACCCAAGGTTGCAGCACCCGTCAGGAAGTAATCCATCCTCTCCAGACCCCGTCATTGAGCGGGGTTTTTTATGCCTGCAACCTTTTTTACGGCGTGTGTTTTTTGGCCTGGGTTTTCACAAAGTTTTCACAAGGCCTTACGTAATCTCAACTCATCCGTTAGAAAGCAACACCTGGCCCGTCTCCCCAGCGGGCTTTTTTTTGTCTGTCATAAAACCTTTTCCATAAAAGCTGTCCAACCGTCGCCGATGGTGAGGTTGGGGCTGTGTGTCTGGACTTTCTCGCCGCTAAAGCATTCAATCTCGACCCTTTTTGATTTCCCCCTATTTTTTGAGGTTCTTGTCATGCGTTTAACACTGCCCGCTCTGGTTCTGGGCCTTTTGGTTGCTCAAGGTGCAATGGCTGCTGGCGACGGCACTGCCGCACTGGGTGGCGGTCTGGGTGGCGCGCTGGGTAATGTGGTCGGCCAAAGCATGGGTGGCAGCACTGGCGCTGCGATTGGTGCTGGTGTCGCGGGCGCCGCGGGCAGTGCTGTTGGAGCACGCAAAGGCAGCCGCACCAAAGCGGCCATCGGCGGCGGCGTGGGTGCTGCGGGCGGCTCGATAATCGGCAACAGCCTGGGCGGCAAAACCGGTTCGACCATCGGCGCAGGCCTGGGCGGTGCTTTGGGCGGCGGCGTGGGCAGCAATCTGGGCAAGGGCCACAAGGGCCACTGATCCTGATCGATCCGTTCAAAAAGCCCGGCTTGATGCCGGGCTTTTTGTATCTGGCTGTTTCTCTTTCGCAGCTTTTGCATCTTTAGCTGTCCAACGGTCATCGCTGGCCGGATTCAGTGGGGACAGGTGCTAGACTCCGCCCATCCGCAGCGAATTCTTTTCTCCCGATGCGGAATTAGAGGTTCATATCATGCGTTTGACATTGTCCACATTGTTTCTGGGACTTTTGGTTGCTCAAGGTGCGATGGCTGCCGGTGATGGCACCGCTGCTGTTGGCGGTGGTATCGGCGGTGCATTGGGTAACGTTGTGGGTCAGCAAATGGGCGGCAGCACCGGTGCCGCGATTGGCGCAGGTGTAGGCGGCGCGGCGGGTAGCGCTGTTGGTGCACCTAAAGGCAGTCGCACTGAAGCAGCGATCGGTGGTGGTTTGGGCTCGGCGGGCGGCTCGGTGATTGGTAACAGCATTGGCGGCAAGACCGGTTCGACCATTGGCGCAGGCCTCGGCGGCGCAGCGGGTGGTGCGCTGGGCAACAACCTGGGTACTGACAGCGGCGATTCCCATTCCGGCAACGGGCACAAACACAAGCATAAGCACAAGAACAAACACCACTGATTCGACGATCAGTGACAGCAAAACCCGGCCTGGTGCCGGGTTTTTCATTATTGCGAGCGTGACATCGGAACGTTGCCGCTCAACCGATTGTCCCTTCGATCGAACGGTTTCCGTGGCGGTGTCATCAAAACTTCAGGTGTTGTTTTCAATGCCCCTGAGAGGTGCTTTATGAACACTGACACGAAAGATACTGATGTCGATGACACCCCTAGCACCCCATGCTAGTACGCGAGTCAAACTGGTAGAACCTGTAAAGGCGCGCCAGGAGTTTACCCAACAAATGACTCAAGCCAGCGCTTGTAAAAATCACGTTGTTGTTCAATGTCATTTGTAATGTCGGCTACTTCATAATCAAAAATATTGACCAGGTCGTCGGGGCCGGCTGGTTTACCCAATTGAAGCTCATACGCTACTACTCCCGCAGACATTTGCGAAGACATGCTGGATGGGTGCACGTTGAGTTTGGCGCCCTTGCATAAAAACTTTGTTTCCGGGTAGTCCGCTCGCAACATCCCAAAGCAAACATACAGATCAGAGCCTGAGTATGTTTTTCTTACGCCGTTTTCCAAAACTAAAGTTAATGAACGGATTCGTCGGTCGCATTCGATCACTACCTTATTAATGGTGCCCTGAGTATCCGTGGTTATTTCTACTATTTTCATGGCAGCTTTCTGTTTGGGTTGGGAGTTGAGTAACCTTTGTAGGTACCATCGGCGTGCACGGGGGTAACGCCGAGGATGTATTTGCTATCGACTCCACCTGGCATGGCAATTTCAGCCTCACCTTTATGAGGCGAGAGTAAACCTAGCTTTTTGTTCACATCTATCCCTTTGATGTTTTTTATTACGTACACAAAACCGTCTTCAAATCCGTAACCAGTGGCGAATTTTATAGCCTCCTTTTCAGAGGTAGTGGTGCTGACAAAAAAACTGGGAGGGCTTCGGTTGTCGCGTGCGTGCAAGTAAAGATCAATACTGTCTCCCAAAGGCTCAAATCCAGTCTCAAAAATTTCCGAGGATTCCCTCGCGTCTCCTCGGTACAAGTAACGTTTATTAGTTTTTGGGGTTGGGGTTGGGGTGGCAGGCTCTCCTGCATCACGTTTCACTTTCCCCGCCGGATCCTCAACCCCCTCAACCGACCCGCACCCACCCATCCCCGGACAATCACTCAACCCCAACGGATCAACCCACCCCGTGGGGCTCAACACGTACCGATACCCGTTCAGGCCACCGGCCAATCCGACCGGGTCCGGCGTCAGATACCGTCCCACATCCGGCTGGTAATACCGATGCCGGTTGTAGTGCAAGCCTGTTTCCGGGTCGAAGTACTGTCCCTGAAACCGCAGCGGCTGGTCGAGGATCTGGTGGGTGTCCCGGTTGAGGCGGGTGAGGCGGCCGTAGGCGGTGTATTGGGCGGACCAGACGATTTCGCCGCTGTAATCGGTGAGTTCTTGCGGTGTGCCGAGGTGGTCGAGTTGGTAGTAAAACGGGCAGGCGTTGCGCGGGCCTTTGCCGTCGAGCATGGCCAGCGGGCGAAAGCTGCCGGGCTCGTAGACGTAGCTGCGGTAGTGCTCGCGACTGCTTTCGGCGACGAGGTTGTCGCCCTGCCAAAAAAACTCGGTGGTGTTGCCGTCGACGTTTTTGCTGATGCGACGGCCGAAGGCATCGTAGCGGTAGATCGCCTGGCTGCCGTTGGGCAGGGTGATGCCGATCAGGCGATGCTGGCAGTCGTAACGGTACTCGGTGACCAGTTTTTGTGCAGTGCCGCGGCATTCGCGGATCAGGTTGCCGAAGGCGTCGTAATCGTAGTGGCGGTCGCCTTGCATCAGCAGGCGATTGCCTTTGACCATGGCCGGACCGGGGCGGTCCTGCATCAGCAGGTTGCCGGTCGGGTCGTGGGCGAAGTTTTCCGGTTGGTGATCTCGGGAGTGGCGGACGCGGATCAGGCGATCGAGCGAATCGTAGAGGTAGCTGCGCTGACCGTGCCGCGTGTCGGCAATGTGGTCGAGGTTGCCGTTGGAGCTGTAGGCATAGTCGCGGCGATACAGCGGTTGCAGGTTTTGCCGGACAGCGTGGGCGTTCAGTCGACCTTGATTGTCATACTGATAATCGCTGAGCAGCAGGCCCTGTTGACGGTTCTGTTCGCGGCCGGCGAAAAAGGTGTGAGCGGTCAGTCGGGCGCCATTGAGGTCAATGGCCGTCAGCGCGCCACCCTTGGCATGGTGGTAATCGAGTTTGCTGTTGTCGGGCAGGCGCAAGTGGTTGAGCTGGCCACAGGCATCGTAGCCATATCGCAGCGTGCCCCAGCCTTGGTGTTCGGTGACTAGCCGACCCTGTTTGTCGTATTCGAACTCCAGCGGGTGATCGTGACTGTCATCGACGCTGACCAGCCGGCCAAGGCTGTCGTAGCGATATTCGACATTGACACCGTCGGGCAGCGTCTTGACCAGCAGCCGTCCCGTCGAATCACGTTGATAGCCCGTGACCCATTGCGAGCCGTCGTCGCCGAACTCGGTTTTTTTCAGCAACTGTCCATTGAGGTCGTAGGCATACGCGGTGCGTTGGCCATCGAATCCGGTTTCCTGTCGGATCAATCCATTGAGCGTGTAGTCCAGCAGATATTTACCGCCGGACTCATTCTCGATTTCGGTCAGTAATAACCGTGCGTTGTCGTACCGATAAAGCAGTTGTGTGCCATCGGGATTGATCCGGCGGCTGACCAGATGCAGATCATCGACATATTCAAAGCGCGTGGTGCGCCCCAGTTCATCCCGTTCGGCGGTGACCTTGCCGTAGGCGTTGTAGCTGAAGGTGCGACTGGCACCTGTAGGAAGCGTCGTCTGAATCAGTCGTCCTACGGCATCCCATGAGTAGCGAGTGACGGCACCGTGTTCGTCCTGGCGGGTAACCTGCCGGCCCAACGCATCGTAGGAAAAGCGCCGTTGACCGCCACCCGGCAAGGTCTCTTCGATCAGTTGACCCAAGGCATTCCGGACGAACACATGCCGACTGTTGTCCGGAAAGCGGATCGACAGCAGCAGGCCTTTTTCGTCGTGGTGGTAGTGGGTGACATGCCCCTCGGGGTCGGTCGCCTCGATGACCTCACCCTGAGCATTGCGCTGATACTTCCACACGGCGTTGCCGCGATACCGCGCATGCAGGAAACCATTGCGGTATTCGTAGGACGTTGGCTCACCTTCGGGTGGAATCAGGGCAATCAGCCGTCCGACATCGTCATAGCGGTAGCGGGTCATTGCCCCGAGCGGATTCTTTTCGGCAATCAGCCGCCCCTGGCTGTCATAGACATTGAGGTGTTCCGCCCCGTCGGGTTCGACTCTCCGCACCAGGCGTGCCCGGTCGTCGTGCTGGTAAAACGCTTCGCTGCCATCAACGTTTTTAACCTGCACGCCGCCGTTGTCATCCCAGGCATAGCGCGTGTCCATCTGCGAAAACGACGCCCAATGTCGGACGCATCGCGCAGACTTGCCGGACCTTTCCCACTCCCAGAAGAAGCTAGCGCCACCAGCCAATTGCCGCTGCAGGATGACGTGCTGGTCGTCATAGTCGTAACGTTCGCTTTCGCCGGCGGCGTTGCTCGCTTCGATCAAGCGATGACAGGCGTCGTAGCGGTAGGTCACCAGTGTCTGTTCGGTGCGCCAGGTATCTTCGAGGGTGTCGGCGGGATGAAAGCGCTGATACTCGACGGCGGCGAGGTGTCGGCGGTCGTAGCGCAATCGCAGCGAGCGTCCGGCGCCGTTGTCGAGGCGCATGATTCTGTCGGCGTTGTCCCGTTGCACTGTCAGACGGTTGCCATAGGCATCGCTGATTGCTGTCAGTCGACCTGTACGGAAGTGGTAGAAACGCGTCGCTTCGCCTGCCATTGCGAGGATCAGTTCCTCCGGCTCATCCCCCAGGAAAATCGCCGCCCGCGACAGGCTGTTATGAATGTTCGGACGTTCAACCTTGGGCAAAGGGAAGGTCGTACGACGGTTTTCGTGGTCGATCCAGCTAACCTGTTCACCGTCGATTTCCAGCCGATGTGCAAGGGCATGACTCCAGCCAAATCCGAGCCCACAGTCGATTCCGACAGCACTGGTGCGATACACGCGGATGAACTCGAACGGCAACCGCCCATCCAGCGAACCATCGATCAGGGTCAGCAGTTCTTCGCCGGTGACCATCGATACCGGGCAGCCGTTGGTTGTGGTTCTATCCGCTGAATCGACGTTGTCGCCGTTTGGGTTTTGCGCGGGAGCAGGGGCGTCGTCGCGGTGTTCCTGGCGGCTCAGGCGGGTCTTGGCTTCGGACTTGTCACGGGCAAGGGCGACCGGGTTGTTCACCCGCACAATCGGTGATTCACCGGTGGTGATGTGCAACGGAGTCGCCGGCACGGGTTTGAGCGGCACGTTCCGCGCGTTGACCATCAGCGGTTTGAGGGCGCCGGCGTGGCGGGTCAGATCCGATCTGTTCGCAAGCTCAGCCAGGCGCAAGCTTGCTGCGGCCAGCCATTGTCGGGCTCGTTCGGACTTGACCTTGCCCAGCACCTTGGTACTGATGCCGAGTTTCAGGCCTGTAGGACCTGTGAGGCGCACCAGCAGGAAAGCGATGAGTATTTCTGTACGAATTTCCGCGACCACTTCGGCGATGTACTGCGGCGGCAACATCCGCAGCCAACTGGTGAAAGCCGCGAGATGAATGAACATCAGCGGCTCATCACTCAACACCAGCATCACATTGGCGATGGCTTCGGCCGAAGCGTTCAGCAGTGTCTCGAGTTCAACCTCGGTCAGGTATTCAAGAAGTTTTTCACTGTTGGCCTGCAGGTCCGCGATCAGGGCGTAGATCTGCTTCACGTCATCCCACAAACCGTGCAGCGACTTCTCGAATCCGCGCCAGTCGGCCCGTTGCAGCATGCCGTAGCGTTCAGGGAAACCGGCCTCGGAAAACCCCGCCCATAAAGGCTGGAATTCACTCGTCCACTCGTTGCGCAACCAGCCTTCAAGCTCATCGATCACGCTGAGATAGGAAGCATGAAGCGCCTGGACATGAGCGGTGGAAACATTGGGAAAGAACGTGATGCGGTAACGATGACCGCGCCAACACTCAGGGATTTCGAGGATGCCGCTGGGGCCGATGGTGTGATGCACCGGTTCGCCAAAGGTCATCTCGCCGTTGCTCTTTTCAATGATCGGTTCGAGCATCACCGGCGTATCACCAATGGGCACAAAGCGAGCCGCGTCGAACATATGCACGAGGGTCAACGGACCGCTGGCCGGGCATGTGGCGATCGTCGAACTGACGGGGGCGGTGGAATCCCTCGGTGTGCTCAAACGAACGTCGTTGCCGACCTTGAACACTTGCTCGACATCCAGCGCCCATCCTGTCCAGAAGCTTTCCGCCCAGGCCTCGTAGTCATTGAGGCACAGGCGAAAATCGCCGAGCAGAGCTTCAACGTCCGGGTGCTCGGGGTTCATGGCTGCCACCACCAACAGGCCGATGGCGTTGTTCAAGGCCAGGACCTTGTCAGGGTTGAACATTCGCAGTCCCTCGCGCGGATAAATTGGGGTCGCGAGACTTTGCGGGGGATCAAAGAGGAAAGAAGTCGGGAAAGGAGGTGTTTGGTGTAGGGCGAATCGCTAAATCATGCTCAGCGATTCGGCGAAGGTTTTGTCACCGTCGGGAGATTGCCCGTTGCTCTCTGCCGGCCGCGCTCGCTATGCTGCTGAACCCTTTAATCAAATCCCGGAATCAGCTATGCCTGAGCCGACCGGGGTGTCATTAAAAACGGATCAGATGCGATGAATGCACCGCTGAAAGAGTTCGGCCCGATCAAAGCCGTGATTTTCGACATGGACGGCTTGCTGCTGGACACCGAGGGCATTTACACCGAAGTCACGTCGATGATTGCCGAGCGATATGGCCGGACCTTCGACTGGAGCGTCAAACAGAACATCATCGGCCGTGGTGCGGGTGATCTGGCGCGTTATGTGGTTGAAGCGCTGGACCTGCCGATTACCGCCGAGGAGTTCCTGGTGATCCGCGAGCCGCTGATGCGCGAGCGTTTTCCCACTGCGCTGGCGATGCCCGGTGCCGAGGAGCTGGTGCGGCACTTGAAGGCCAACAACATTCCGATCGCGGTGGGCACCAGTTCGTCGCGTCTGTCGTTCGGCCAGAAAACCACGTTGCACCGTGACTGGTTTGCGCTGTTCGACTTCGTTGTGACAGCCGATGACCCGGAAGTCGGTGCGGCCAAACCGGCACCGGACATCTTCCTCACCGCGGCGCGACGCCTGGGCGTGGCGCCCGGGGATTGCCTGGTGTTCGAAGATTCGCCGTTCGGCGTGACTGCGGCGAAAGCGGCGGGGATGACGGCGATTGCGATTCCCGATGCTGCAATGGCCGACGAAAAATACGCACACGCCGATGGCATTCTTCGTACGTTGAAAGCGTTCAAGCCGAGTGCGTGCGGTTTGCCGGCGCTTGAGTGGGCTTAATGCACAAATGTAGGAGCGAGCGGTGCGGCGATCCGACTTGCCCGCGAAGGCGTTGTGTCAATCGACACTGATGTTGACTGACACAACGCCTTCGCGGGCAAGTCGGATCGCCGCACCGCTCGCTCCTACATTTACTTTGCGTTTGACTGGGCCGTATCAGGCGCCGAAACCACCGTCGATGGTCAGGCTGGCACCGGTGATGTAACCGGCTTCCGGGCCTGCAAGGTAGGCGACGAAACTGGCGATTTCTTCAGCTTTACCATAACGACCCACAGCCATCAGCGGGATCAGGCTTTCGGCGAAGTCGCCGCTGGCCGGGTTCATGTCGGTGTCGACCGGGCCCGGTTGCACGTTATTGATGGTGATGCCCCGTGGCCCAAGGTCGCGTGCCAGACCTTTGGTCAGACCGACCAGTGCCGCTTTGCTCATCGCGTACGGGCCACCGCCGGCGAAGGGCATGCGGTCGGCGTTGGTGCTGCCGATGTTGATGATGCGACCGCCTTCGGTCATGTGTTTCGCGGCGGCCTGGGTGGCGATGAACACGCTGCGTACGTTGATCGCCAACGTCTGGTCGAAGTCTTCGAGTTTGAAATCTTCCAGTGGGGCAACGGCCAGCACGCCAGCGTTGTTGACCAGGATGTCCAGGCGACCGAAGGCTTTGACGGTGGCGCTCACCGCATCGCGAATCGCCTCGGCGTCGGCACTGTCAGCCTTGATGGCCAGTGCTTTGCCGCCGTTGGCGGTGAGGCTGTTCTGCAGTTCTTCGGCCTTGGCCGTGGAGCTTACGTAGGTGAAGGCAACCGTCGCGCCTTCAGCGGCCAGGCGTTTGACGATGGCAGCGCCGATGCCGCGGGACCCGCCTTGAATCAAAGCCACTTTGCCGCTGAGGTTCTGAGTAGTCATGTCGATCTCCAAAGTCGCCGTGGCGAGATGCCGCGGTTGATGGAGCCTAGTATTGATTCAGGATTACAGGCTGTGTAGACGGTAATTGCGATAGTCTGTGTAAACCAAAAGTTTATAGTGGCGCTTATGGAAACCTTCAGCAGTATCGAATGCTTCGTGCGCAGCGCCGAAGTCGGCAGCTTTGCCGAGGCCGCGCGACGCCTGAGCCTGACCCCGGCGGCGGTGGGCAAGAGTGTGGCAAAACTTGAGGCGCGGCTCGGTGTGCGGCTGTTTCAGCGCAGCACCCGTAGCCTTACGCTGACCGAGGCCGGTCATCTGTTTCTCGGCGAAGTCAGTTCCAGCCTGCACACGATCCAGAATGCCGTGGCCAATCTCGCGAGCGCCGAAGGACGTCCGGCGGGAACGCTGAAAGTCAGCATGGGCACGGTGTTCGGACGGTTGTATGTGGTGCCGTTGCTGGGCGAGTTTCTGAGGCGGTTTCCGGCAATCAATCCGGACTGGCATTTTGATAACCGCCAGGTCGATCTGATTGCACAAGGGTTCGATGCCGCGATTGGCGGTGGATTCGAGCTGCCGCAGGGCGTGGTCGCGCGCAAGCTGACACCGGCGCATCGGGTGTTGGTGGCGTCAGCCGAATATCTGGCGGGGCGCGAGGTGGTCGTTGAACCGGATGATCTCAAACATCACGACGGGATTCTGATTCGGTCGCCGCAGACGGGGCGAGTGCGCTCCTGGCAATTGACCAGCCGCACCCAGCAACACAGCCCTTTGACGCTAAAGGCGCGGATGACCATGAGCGATTCTGAAGCGGCATGTGCGACAGCGGCTCAGGGGTTGGGGATCGCGTTGGTGAGCATGCCGTTCGCTTCGGGTTATCTGGAAGCCGGGACGTTGCAGCGGGTGTTGCCGGACTGGTTTGTCGACGATGGCAACATTTCCATTTACTACGCTGAGCACAAATTGTTGCCGGGCAAGACGCGGGCGTTTGTGGATTTCATTATTGAGCAGTTTGCGGAGCAGGGGTTGGCGTCGCGGTTTAGTGCGGTTTGAGCAAGGATTGAGACCGAGTCGGCCCTTTCGCGGGCAAGCCTCGCTCCTACAGGGATTGCACGTATTCTGTAGGAGCGAGGCTTGCCCGCGAAAAACGATAACGCGGTCTACCGCCCAAACCGCCCCGGCCAGCCAATGATGTGTTTCGGTCGAGGCGTCGCATACGTCCTTACCTTCGACGTCGACAACCCCAATCGCACCAGCGACTCGGCAATCGTCACCGCCGCCGTCACGCCATCTACGACCGGCACCCCGGTGCGCTGACGAATCTGCTCGTCCAGCCCGGCCATCCCGCCGCAACCGAGGCAAATCACCTCGGCCTTGTCCTCCAGTACTGCCAATTCCGCCTGACGAACAATCGCCTCAAGCGCCCGTTGCGGATCGGATTCCAGCTCCAGCACCGCCAGGCCACTGGCCCGCACGGATGCGCAACGGTCCCACAACCCTGAAAGTTTCAGCCGATCCTCAATCAACGGCACGGTACGGTCCAGCGTGGTGACCACCGAATAGGCATGACCGAGGAACATCGCCGTGCTGGCGGCAGCGTCGGTGATGTCCACCACCGGTACGTTGAGCAGCTCCTGCAACCCTTCGCGACCGTGCTCGCCGTAACCGGCCTGAATCACCGCATCGAAAGGTTGATCGTAGGACATCACTCGATCCATCACGGCGATGGCAGCCAGGTAGCTTTCGAAATTGCCTTCGATGGAGTCGGCGCCGAAGTGCGGTGTCAGGCCGATGATTTCGGTGCCTGGCGCGGCCACGGCTTGAGCCGAACGGGCGATGGCCTGGGTAATGGATTCGGTGGTGTTGACGTTGACCACGAGAATTCGCATGGAAAGTCCTTATAGCGGGGTGGTTCTGCGGCCCGACGGTGCCGGGCCGTCATGGGGTTAATGGCTGACGTTATCGACCGCGATGGCTTCGCCGCTGACATCCGCGTAGTGCGGCTGTCGCTTGGCGATGATCAGGTACAGCATCCCGGCGATCCCGGCACCGATCAGCCAGGAGAACGGCGATACGAGATGGAAACCCGGTACCAGCGCCAGGACGATGGCGATCAGCGCTGCAGGAATGAACGCCGCCACCGCACGTAAATTGACGCCTCGGCTGTAGTAATAAGCGCCGTCGGGATCTTCGCTGTACAACTGCGGCACGTTGATCTGACCTTTTCGTACAAGCCAGTAGTCGACCATGATCACCCCGTACAACGGGCCGAGCAGGGCGCCGAGGCCGGACAGGAAATACACGATCACCAACGGGCTGTTGTAGAGGTTCCACGGCAGGATCAGCACGGCGATGGTCGCGCTGATCAGCCCGGCGCGGCGGAAGGTCAGGTATTTCGGTGCCAGGTTGCTCAGCACGAAGGCCGGGGCGACGAAGTTGGCCATGATGTTCACCGCCACGGTGACGATGAGGAAGGCCAGGCAACCGAGGACCAGGAAGACGGTATTGGGGATCGACGCGATGATTTCCGTCGGGCTTTCGATGATCCGGCCATTGATCTGAAATTGCGCACCGCAGAGCAGGACGGTGATGCCGGCGAACACCAGAATATTCACCGGCAGGCCCCAGAAATTTCCAACCTTGATCGTCTTGCGGCACGGCGAAGAGCGCGCGAAGTCGCAGAAGTTGAGGATCAGCGTGCCGTAGATCGCCAGCCACAACGCGCCACCGGCAAAAATGTTGCGCCACATCTCGCCGCCAGTGAGCGGCTCACGGATCGACCACGCGATGGTCGCGTTGGCCTGGGTGTACATCCAGGCGGCCAGGGCGGCGACGGTCAGCAGAATCACCGGACCGGCGAACGCTTCATAGCGCCGCACCATCTCCATGCCGTAGGCAAGAATCGCCAGTTGTACCAGCCAGATCGCGACGAAACACACCCAGCCCAGGCTCGACAGACCGAGTATCGAGTTGTGGTCGTAGTCGGCGAATCCCGGATGCACCGCCGTCAGCAGCACGCGAAACACCACCGAGGCGAGGTACGTCTGAATACCGAACCAGGCGATGGCGATAACGGCGCGGATCAATGCAGGAATTTGCGCCCCATGGATACCGAAACTGATCCGGCTGATGACCGGAAACGGCACACCGGTTTTCTGGCCCATGTAGCCGGAGAGGTTCATGAAGCAATACACCAGCGCCGCGCCGATCCCGAGCGACAACAGAATCTGCCAGCCGCCCAGACCTAACGCATACAGTCCGATGGCGAAGGAGTAGTTGGCGATGTTGTGAACGTCGTTGGTCCATAGGGCAAAAATGCTGTAACGGCCCCAGCGCCGGCCTTCGGCCTTGGTCGGTGCCAGGTCTTTGTTGTGCAGGCGCGGGCTGAGCACCACGGGGTCTTGAAACGTTTGCACGGGGGAAGAGGAGGGCAGATCCAGCGCGATGTTGTTATTGGAGAGGCTAGTACGCATTCCGGCAGGCTCCGAGCTTGGCGTCGCGATGACTGTGCATGAGCGTGGGCTCGACAAATCTTCGTCGCGGACAACAAGCATCATTGGTTACGGGGCATCTGCAGCCTGTACGGGATAGGGCGCTTCAGGCTTGCGGATCTAAAGTGTGTGTATGTTTTTATATGATTGTATACAAAACATGTATGCACTTAAGCCAGATCCATGCCAGTCAGCGATCTATAAAATTCACCGGTAATTTCGTTTTGTTATCTGTAATTGGTAAGTGACTGAAATAAAGACGATATAAATTGACCGATTGAACAGGTATTTATTTTTCGTCTGGATTTGCGGAGGTGTGAACGAGGGAATGTCAGGCGGGATGAATGTAACTTTTCAGGGCGCAGAAACGAAAAGTGCACACATAAATGGCACCTATGGTGACATTCGTGTGTACACATCTATTCAGATCAGTCACGAAACCTGTAGGAGCCGGCTTGCTGGCGATTGCGATCTTTCAGTCAATGCAGCTGTGACTGACACACCGCTATCGCCAGCAAGCCGGCTCCTACAGGGATTTCGTCAGGTCTGTATGGGATCAGGCTTTTGACTTGCTGATGATATTCCCCGCATGCAACCCGCATTCTTTCTGCGTCGCCTCTTCCCACCACCAGCGACCTTCACGCTCGTGCTGGTTCGGCAGCACCGGGCGGGTGCACGGTTCGCAGCCGATGCTGATGAAGCCGCGTTCATGCAGGCTGTTGTACGGCAGCTCGAGCATGCGGATGTAGCCCCAGATCTCTTCGCTGGTCATTTGCGCCAGCGGATTGAATTTGTACAGGGTGCGTTCCGGGGTGGAGAAGGCCGTGTCGATTTCCAGCACCGCGACGGCGCTGCGGGTGCCAGGGCTCTGGTCCCGACGCTGGCCGGTGGCCCAGGCGGTCACGCCCGAAAGCTTGCGGCGCAACGGCTCGATCTTGCGGATACCGCAGCACTCGCCATGGCCGTCCTTGTAGAAGCTGAACAGGCCTTTTTCCTTCACGAACGGTTCGAGTTTCGTGTAGTCCGGCGACACCAGCTCGATGTCGATCTTGTAGTGCTCGCGCACTTGATCGATGAAGCGGTAGGTCTCGGGGTGCAGGCGGCCGGTGTCGAGGCTGAACACTTTGACGTTCTTGTTCAGCTTCCAGGCCATGTCTACCAGCACCACGTCTTCGGCGCCGCTGAAAGATATCCACAGGTCATCGCCGAACTCGGCAAACGCGAGTTTCAGGATGTCCTGGGCGGATTTGTTGGCATAGGTCGTGGCGAGTTCCACGACATCGAACGATGGGCTCATCAGGGCGGCTTCCTACAGGTCGGTGGCGCTGGGCGCTCTATATGGCCTTGATGGTAACAAAATCCTGCAACCACTGGCGCGCCCTCTGCGTTGCGCAGGTCAGTGCGAGTCGCTAGAGTTCGGCAGTCCTTTTGCTCGCTCGACTCAATAATCAATACAAATGGGAGTGTCTTGTGGAAATTGCCTGTCTGGATCTTGAAGGTGTGCTGGTCCCGGAAATCTGGATCGCCTTCGCCGAAAAAACCGGAATCGAATCCCTCAGGGCCACCACTCGGGATATTCCCGACTACGACGTGCTGATGAAGCAGCGCCTGCGGATTCTCGATGAGCATGGCCTGAAACTCACCGACATCCAGGAAGTGATCGCCACGTTGAAGCCGCTGGACGGCGCCATCGAGTTCGTCAACTGGCTGCGTGAGCGCTTTCAGGTGGTGATTCTTTCGGACACGTTCTACGAGTTTTCCCAACCGCTGATGCGCCAACTGGGTTTCCCGACCTTGCTCTGCCATCGCCTGATCACCGACGATGCCGGGCGGGTGACGAGCTATCAGTTGCGTCAGAAAGATCCGAAACGTCAGTCGGTTCTGGCGTTCAAGAGTCTTTATTATCGGGTGATTGCGGCGGGGGATTCCTACAACGACACCACGATGCTGGGCGAGGCGGATGCGGGGATTCTGTTCCATGCGCCGGATAACGTGATTCGCGAGTTCCCGCAATTCCCGGCGGTGCATACGTTTGAGGACTTGAAGCAGGAGTTCATCAAGGCTTCGAATCGCGCCCTCAGCCTGTAAATCCACACCCTGTAGGAGCGAGCCTGCTCGCGATGGTCGTCAACGATAACGCGTGCTGTCTGGAACAATGCGTTGCCTGGGCGTTTTTCGCGAGCAGGCTCGCTCCTACAGGTTTTGCAGGGTATCGAGCAACACCTTCACCTTGGTGATCGACTCCTGATACTCGGCCTGCCACTGCGAATCCGCAACGATCCCGCCGCCGCCCCAGCAACACACCTGCCCATCCTTGACCAGCAAGCTGCGAATCGCGATTGAACTGTCCATCTCGCCGCGCACATCCAGATACAGCAACGAACCGCAGTACAAACCGCGTCGGGTCGGCTCCAGTTCATCAATGATCTGCATCGCGCGAATCTTCGGCGCCCCGGTAATCGAACCGCCGGGGAAGCTGCCAGCGATCAGGTCCAGCGCATCCCGGTCATCCGCCAGTTCACCGGTTACGCTGCTCACTAGATGATGCACATTCGGATAGCTTTCGAGACTGAACAACTCCGGCACCCGCACCGAGCCAATGCGGCACGTACGGCCGAGGTCATTGCGCAGCAGGTCGACGATCATCAGGTTTTCTGCGCGATCCTTGGGGCTGGCCAGGAGTTCGGCGGCGTTCGCCGCATCTTCCGCTGCGTTCTGGCCACGAGGGCGAGTGCCCTTGATCGGTCGGGTCTCCACGTGGCGGTCGTTGACTTTGACGAAGCGCTCCGGCGACAGGCTCAGCACTGCGCCACCGTCGGGCAGGCGCTGGAAGCCGGAGAATGGCGTCGGGCACGCCGCGCGCAACGCGCAGTACGCGGCCCACGGATCACCTTGGCACTTGGCGCGGAAGCGTTGGGCAAAGTTGACCTGGTAGCAGTCACCGGCCTGAATGTATTGCTGGATACGTTCTATCGCCTGGCGATAGTCATCGGCGCTCAGGTCGGCGTTCATCGGTGCCTTGAGCTTGAACGATTCGATCGTTTCAGCCACGGGATGACTGAACAGCGTGATCAGGCGTTGGCGTTCGCTGTCGATCAGCGACGGGTGGAACACCAGCTGACTGGTCATCCGTTGGTGATCGCTGATCAGAGCCCAGTCGTAGAGCCCGAAACGCGCATCCGGCAATTGCAGATCGTCCTGTGCCTGGCTCGGCAGGCTTTCCAGGTGACGGCCGAAATCGTAGCTCAGGTAGCCGATCAGGCCACCGGCGAAGGGCAGGTCAGGTGCCAGCGCCGCCTCACCGAGTCGTGTCAGATTGTCGCGAAGGCGTTGCAGGAAATCGCCACCGCTTTCGTCAGGCATTACCGCCAGTTGTTCCAGTGGCCAGGCACTGAGCAGGTCATAACGCCCGCGATCAGCCGTTGGCCGGCCACTGTCGAGCAGCACGGCGCCGGGGGCATGACGGATCGCCGCGAAGTACTCGGCGGGGTTGGCGCGATAGGGCAGCGGATGTACGGAACAGGTCAGCATGGGCGGGGCAGATCAGCCATCGAGGCGGGGGTGGCGATTGTAGTCCCCTCGGGGAATTGCTCCTAGAGGGGATGTCGGGGATTGGCAGATTGGGGGTAGGGTTGAATGGTTTGGTGACTGTGAGTAAGTCTTCGCGGGCAAGCCACGCTCCTACAGGGTTAGTGCAAAACCTGTAGGAGCGAGGCTTGCCCGCGAAAGGGCGCGACTCGGTCCCGGATCAACCCTCAACCGCAGGAATATGCCCGAACATCTCCTGCACAAACGCCATGCGTTCCTCGACGGTCTCGGTAATCCCGCGTGCTTTCAACTCTTCCAGCCGCGCCTCGACCGCATGGGTGCGCAACGTCAGGCCGCAATCGTTGGCGATCTGGATGTTCAACCCCGGCCGGGCATTCAGCTCAAGAATCAGCGGCCCTTTCTCCTGGTCCAGCACCATGTCGACCCCGATGTAACCCAGTCCGCACAGCTCGTAACAGCCGGCCGCGAGTTTCATGAAGCCGTCCCAGTAGGGCAGTTGCACACCGTCCACCGCGTTGGTGGTATCCGGGTGCTTGGCGATGATGTTGTTCAGCCAGGTGCCGCGCAGGGTCAGGCCGGTGGCGAGGTCGACGCCGACGCCGATGGCGCCCTGGTGAAGGTTGGCCTTGCCGCCGGACTGGCGCGTCGGCAAGCGCAACATCGCCATGACCGGATAGCCCATCAACACGATGATGCGAATGTCCGGCACGCCTTCGTAGCTGATGCTTTTGAAGATCTGGTCGGGGATCACGCGGTATTCGATCAGTGCACGGTCACGATGGCCGCCCAGCGAATACAGGCCGGTGAGGATGCTGGAGACATGGTGCTCGATTTCCTCATGGCTGATGATCTTGCCGGACACCGTGCGATAACGCCCCTCGAAGCGGTCGGCAATGACAATGATGCCGTCGCCACCGGCGCCCTGGGCCGGTTTGATCACGAAATCGCTGCGCCCGCCGATGATTTCGTCGAGGTTGTCGATTTCCTTCTCGGTGGAAATCACGCCATACAGTTCCGGCACATGAATGCCGGCGGCGATGGCGCGCTCCTTGGTGATGATCTTGTCATCGACAATCGGGTACAGGCTGCGCTTGTTGTACTTGAGCACGTAGTCCGCGTTGCGCCGATTGATCCCCATGATGCCCCGGGCTTCCAGGGCTTTCCAGGTCTTCCAGAAGCCGAACATCAGGCGTCAGCCTTCTTCAGGAAAGCCTTGAAACGCACCAGTTCGGTCAGGCGGTAGCCGCGATAACGACCCATCGCCAGCATGAAGCCCACCAGGATCAGCAGGATTGCCGGGAAGGTGAACACGAAGTAAACCAGCTCCGGCACGCTCATGATCAGGTGCGCCAGGGACGCAGCGAACAACGTGCCGATAGCCACTTTCATCGCATGCCCGGAGCCGCGTTCTTCCCAGGTGATCGACAGGCGTTCGATGGTCATGGTCAGAATCACCATCGGGAACAGCGCCACGGACAACCCGCGTTCCAGGCCCAGCTTGTGGCTGAACAGGCTGATCGCCGCGATTAGCACCACTACGAAGGTCAGCACCACCGACAACCTCGGCAGCATTTGCAGCTTCAGGTGTTCAAGGTAGGAGCGCAACGACAGCCCCAGCGCCGTGATGATGGTGAACAGCACGATGCCGAACCCGAGCTGGGTTTCGCGGAAGGCGAGGGCGATCAGCACCGGGGTAAAGGTGCCGAGGGTCTGCAAGCCGATCAGGTTGCGCAGGATCAGGATCACCAGCACGCCGATCGGGATCATCACCATGATCATGAAAGTCTGCTGGGTTTGCAGCGGCAGGCCGTACAGCGAGTATTCGAGGAAATTGGCGTCGGTATTTTCGTCGGTCAGCTTGGCCAGGCGAATGGCGTTCATTTCGCTGTTGTTCATGCTGAAGGTGACGGTGGCTTTCTTGCCGCCATCGACGGTGATCAGGTTTTCGTCACCGGTCCACCACAACAGACGGTCGGTCGGCAGGCCTTGCTCGCCGGTTTCCGGGTTGAAATACAGCCAGTCGGTGCCGTTGAAGCTGCGCAGCCAGAGTTCCGGGGTTTGCGGCTGGTCGGCCACGAGGCGGATGGTGTGGACCTTTTCCACCGGCACGTGGGCGATGGACAGGACCAGTTCAACGATTTTGGCCTTGTGCCCGCTGGACGGATCGCCGCCCAGCAACAGCTTCACGTTGTCGTCGTTGACGTTGTTGACCCGCTTGATCGCTTCGCCGATGAAGGTTTCGACGTCAGCCGAGTGCTGGCGGATCGGCGCGAGCAAGGCTTCAGCGGCAACTTTTTCCGCGCCTTCGACGGCGATGCTGTCGCGGAAGGTCGGGCCTTTGACCTTGGATTTTTCACCGGTGTAGCGCTTGGTCAGCACCAGACGGTAATAAAGGGTCTGGTTGCCTTTGGCCCGGCGTGCCGACCAGGTCACCTTGCGGTTACCGTCGATACGGTTCACGGCCACGCCATAATTATTGGAGATGAAGCTTTCGTTGAGGCTGACGAAATCACGGCTCAGCGGTGGCACGAACATCTGGATCTTGACCGGGTCTTTGGCACTGGCGACGAACTCGACCTTGGCGTCGATGTTCCACAAGTCGTCGGTGGCGTCTTCGGTCACGGGAATGCCGAGCACGAAGATCTGATAGGCCGTAACTGAAATGCCCAGCACCACCAGGATGGCGATCAGCATTTTCAGATGGAGGGTAAGAGAGCGCATTGGAATTACTCTGCGGTATGAGCGTCGGTGGCGCAGGCGGGTTTGCCAGCAGCGTATTTAAGACTGGGGTCGACCAGCGCATCAAAGCGCTTGAGCGCTTCGGAGCCGATCAGGAGCGGGTATTGGAAAGCGCTGCGGTCGGTAAGGTTCACTTCGATACTGCGTAACGCCGAGCCCATGCAGATATCCAGCTCGATCACCGGACGGGCGGTGTACTTCTTGCCTTCTTCCGGATCGTAGTCGCCGGCACGGCGCTTGATCTTGCTGACGCGGGCCAGTGGTCGTTCGATCGGGTGCGAGTGCGCGGCGTCGATCGCCAGATAGAAGCGCACCCAGGACTCGCCGTTGCGTTTGAAGCGTTTGATGTCGCGGGCACTCAGGGAGGCGGTTTTCGCCCCGGTGTCGAGTTTGGCCGCGACTTCCAGATTGATGCCGTCCAGCGAGGCGTACTCGTTGAGGCCGTACACGGTTTTTTCCCCCGCCGCGGCGACACCGGGCAGGCAAAGCAGATAAAGGAAGGTGGGGAAGGGCTTGAGTCTCATAAATCCTGGTGCGCAGCGGTCCGTGTTTCGATTCAAGGCCCTGGCATCGCTGCGCAAGCTCCCTCGTATGCCTATCAACTATTTGTGACAGTTCGTGCAGATGTCACAAACAAATGCGGGCGGCATTCTAGCACGGTGGTTTTATGGCGCCAGCGCTGGGCTCTTGGGTTTGGTGTTTGGGTGATGGGGGGGATATCCGTTATTTGGGTGATGGCGGGGATTGGTTTCGCCCTTACGGCGAGTCACTTTCGAAAAGCGCGAAAGTAACCAAAGCGCTCTTGCCCCTTTCGTTCGGTGCCTCGCTGTGGCTCGGCATGCCCTCGCTCCGGTCCTGCTCCGTGGGCCCGCCGCCATCGGCCATCCTTGGCCGTGCGCGGCTAACCCGGCATCCATGCCGGGTTACCCACTGCGCAGAACCTGCGCTCGGCCTCTCGAGGGGGCGACTACCGCCACAGCCGCCGAGGCGGCCTGAAAGCCGACCTGGCTCTTTGGTGTACGCGTTGTCCTTCTCTGATGCGTTCACTCATTCCCGACATGTACACCAATCCCCTGTAGGAGCCGGCTTGCTGGCGATGGACGTAAACGATGACGCGGGCTGTCTGGATGAGCGCGGGTGTCTGGGCGTTTTTTGCCGGCAAGCCGGCTCCTACAGGGAATCGTGTGTGCTTTTGATTTTCACCACTCATCAGGCCGAGCGTTAGCTCGCCTTCCGCTTTTGATCTGAGCGCCCCCTCGAGAGGCCGAGTGGAGGTTCTGCGCAGTGGGCAACCCGGTATGGATGCCGGGTTAGCCGCCCCCGGCCATGGATGGCCGATGGCGGCGGGCCCACGGAGCAGGACCGGAGCGAGGGTATGCCGAGCCATAGCGAGGCACCGAACGAAAGGGGCAAGAGCCCTTGGTTACTTGGGGCTCTTCCAAGTGACTCGCTGTAAAAGCGAAACCATAAGCAGCCGTGACCGCAGTAACGGATATGTACACCATCAAAAAAACCACAGCCTGACACAAAGCCTTCGCGAGCAAGCTTCGCTCCTACAAAAAGCAGATAGGTTATTAGACGATTGTCGACAATACCTATTTATCCTTTGACTATTACCCTGCTATTCGCTAGTTTTTGCCGCATCAGCTTTCAAGGTGTCGACAATATGCTGGATCAACTCGATCCCCCAGTCATAGCCCAAGACGATTCGGAAACACTTTCCGAGAACGTTTTCCGGCGCATTCAGGCGGCCATCGTCAAGGGCGAGATCGCCCCGGGCAGCAAAATCTCCGAGCCGGAACTGGCGCGCACCTACGGCATCAGCCGCGGTCCGCTGCGCGAAGCGATCCACCGCCTGGAAGGCCAGCGCCTGCTGGTTCGCGTGCCGCACGTCGGCGC
Organism: Pseudomonas sp. BF-RE-22; assembly: GCF_019956155.1. Taxonomy (NCBI): domain Bacteria; kingdom Pseudomonadati; phylum Pseudomonadota; class Gammaproteobacteria; order Pseudomonadales; family Pseudomonadaceae; genus Pseudomonas; species Pseudomonas sp. BF-RE-22. The sequence goes on from NZ_JAHBDD010000044.1 coordinate 42,311, forward strand.
ACGAGTGGTCTCCCTGAGCCATGCCGAGCTGCTGGAACTCTACGAAATCCGCGAATCCCTCGAAGGCATGGCCTGTCGCCTGGCCGCCGAACGCATGACGGTCGAAGAAATCGACGAACTGCGCCGGGTCCTCGAAACCCACGAGCGCGACGCCGCGTTTCAGGCCGGTGTCGGCTACTACCAGCAGGAAGGCGATTTCGACTTCCACTACCGAATCATCCAGGGCAGCGGCAACCGCACCCTGACGCAGATGCTCTGCGGCGAGCTTTATCAACTGGTGCGCATGTACCGCATCCAGTTTTCCACCACGCCCAATCGCCCGCGCCAGGCCTTTGCCGAGCACCACCGGATTCTCGATGCCATCGCCGACCGTGACGGTGAACTGGCCGAGTTGTTGATGCGCCGTCACATCGGCGCCTCCAAACGCAATATCGCCCGTCACTACCAGGACGGCGCTAACCCGACAGCCACAGAACGAGGTGAGTCATGAGTTCCAACAAGAGCACTCCAGGCCAGCGTTTCCGCGATGCGGTCGCCAGCGAACATCCGCTGCAAGTGGTCGGCGCGATCAACGCCAACCACGCGTTGCTGGCCAAGCGCGCCGGTTTCAAGGCTATTTACCTGTCGGGCGGCGGCGTTGCTGCCGGCTCCCTCGGCGTGCCGGACCTGGGCATCACCGGCCTGGACGACGTGCTGACCGACGTACGCCGCATCACCGACGTCTGCGACCTGCCGTTGCTGGTGGACGTGGACACCGGTTTCGGTTCCTCGGCGTTCAACGTCGCCCGTACCGTGAAGTCGATGATCAAGTTCGGCGCGGCGGCGATTCACATCGAAGACCAGGTCGGCGCCAAGCGCTGCGGTCACCGTCCTAACAAAGAAATCGTTTCGCAGCAGGAAATGGTCGACCGCATCAAAGCGGCTGTTGATGCGCGCACCGATGACAGCTTCGTGATCATGGCCCGCACCGACGCCCTGGCCGTTGAAGGCCTGGAATCCGCCCTGGATCGCGCTGCAGCGTGCATCGAGGCCGGAGCCGACATGATCTTCCCGGAAGCCATCACCGAACTGGAGATGTACAAGCTGTTCGCCAGCCGTGTGAAAGCGCCGATCCTGGCCAACATCACCGAATTCGGCGCGACGCCGCTGTACACCACCGAGCAGTTGGCCGGTGCCGATGTGTCGCTGGTGCTATACCCATTGTCCGCGTTCCGCGCCATGAACAAGGCCGCGGAAAACGTCTACACCGCGATCCGCCGCGACGGTACGCAACAGAACGTGATCGACACCATGCAGACGCGCATGGAGCTTTACGATCGCATCGACTACCACACGTTCGAGCAGAAGCTCGATGCGTTGTTCGCTGCTAAAAAGTAATGAAAGCCCTGTAGGAGCGAAGCTTGCTCGCGAAGACGGACTGACATTCAAAATCAATGTCGTCTGAGACACCGCTTTCGCGAGCAAGCTTCGCTCCCACAAGTTTCCCTAACAAATTCAAAAACTGGAGACAGCAATGGCCGAAGCAAAAGTACTCAGTGGCGCCGGGCTCCGTGGCCAGGTTGCCGGGCAAACCGCACTGTCCACCGTGGGCCAGTCGGGCGCAGGCCTGACCTATCGCGGCTACGACGTTCGCGAACTGGCGGCTGACGCCCAATTCGAAGAAGTGGCCTACCTGCTGCTGTACGGCGAACTGCCGACCCAGGCGCAACTCGCCGCTTACGTGAGCAAACTCGGCAAGCTGCGCGACCTGCCGCAAGCGCTGAAAGAAGTGCTGGAACGCATCCCCGCCGACGCCCACCCGATGGACGTGATGCGCACCGGTTGCTCGTTCCTGGGCAACATCGAGCCGGAGAAGGATTTCTCCGAGCAGCACGACAAAACCGACCGTCTGCTGGCCGCGTTCCCGGCGATCATGTGCTACTGGTATCGCTTCAGCCACGACGGCAAACGCATCAGTTGCGTGAGCGACGAGCCCTCCATCGGCGGCCACTTCCTGCACCTGCTGCACGACAAGAAACCGAGCGAGCTGCACGTCAAAGTGATGAACGTTTCGCTGATCCTCTACGCGGAACACGAATTCAACGCCTCGACCTTCACCGCACGGGTGTGTGCATCGACTTTGTCCGACCTGTTCTCCTGCATCACCGCCGCCATCGGCTCCCTGCGCGGTCCGCTGCACGGCGGCGCCAACGAAGCGGCGATGGAAATGATCGAGCGCTTCAAATCGCCGGAAGAGGCGATCAAAGGCACCCTCGGCATGCTTGAGCGCAAGGACAAGATCATGGGCTTCGGTCACGCGATCTATAAGGACAACGATCCGCGCAACGAGGTGATCAAGGGTTGGTCGAAGAAGCTCGCTGAAGAGGTGGGTGACACTGTCTTGTTCCCGGTTTCCGAAGCCATCGACAAGACCATGTGGGAGCAGAAAAAACTGTTCCCCAACGCCGACTTCTACCATGCGTCGACGTACCACTTCATGGGCATCCCGACCAAGTTGTTCACGCCGATTTTCGTCTGCTCGCGCCTGACCGGCTGGGCGGCGCATGTGTTCGAACAGCGTGCCAACAACCGCATCATCCGCCCGAGCGCCGAATACACCGGCGTCGAACAGCGCAAGTTCGTGCCAATCGAACAACGCTGAATGGTGGGGGCGGGCACCGAGCCGTGAACCTTGTAGGAGCGAAGCTTGCTCGCGAAGGCGGTCTGACATTCCAAATCAATGTCGACTGATACACCGCTTTCGCGAGCAAGCTTCGCTCCTACAGAGGGGGCGGTTTTCCAATCAAATTCTGGTGCCGCCCCGCCTTTTGTTATTACCGTGACCGAGTCCTGACGATGAACACTGAATTCCGTAAACCGCTGCCCGGCAGCCATCTGGATTATTTCGACGTCCGTGCGGCAGTCGAAGCCATCCAGCCCGGCGCCTACGACACTCTGCCGTACACCTCCCGCGTGCTGGCGGAAAACCTGGTGCGTCGCTGCGACCCGGCCACGCTCACCGAATCCCTGAAGCAATTCATCGAGCGCAAACGCGACCTCGACTTCCCGTGGTTTCCGGCCCGCGTGGTGTGCCACGACATCCTCGGCCAGACCGCATTGGTCGACCTCGCCGGCCTGCGTGACGCCATCGCTTTGCAAGGTGGCGACCCGGCGCAAGTGAACCCGGTGGTGCCGACGCAATTGATCGTCGATCACTCGCTGGCCGTTGAGCGCGGTGGCTTCGATCCACAGGCGTTCGAGAAGAACCGCGCCATCGAAGACCGTCGCAACGAAGACCGTTTCCACTTCATCAACTGGACCAAGAAGGCCTTCAAGAACGTTGACGTGATCCCGCCGGGCAACGGGATTATGCACCAGATCAACCTGGAGAAAATGTCTCCGGTGATTCAGGTGCGTGACGGCGTCGCGTTCCCTGACACCTGCGTCGGCACCGACAGCCACACCCCGCACGTCGATGCACTGGGCGTGATCGCTATCGGCGTCGGTGGCCTCGAAGCGGAAAGCGTGATGCTCGGCCGCGCATCGTGGATGCGCCTGCCGGAAAGCGTCGGCGTTGAACTGACCGGCAAGCTGCAACCAGGCATCACCGCCACCGACATGGTGCTGGCGCTGACCGAGTTCCTGCGCAAGCAAAAAGTCGTCGGCGCATGGCTGGAATTCTTCGGCGAAGGCGCTTCCGCGCTGACCCTCGGCGACCGCGCAACCATTTCCAACATGGCCCCTGAATACGGCGCCACGGCGGCGATGTTCTACATCGACCAGCAGACCATCGACTACCTGAAACTCACCGGCCGCGAAGACGAGCAAGTGCAGTTGGTCGAGAACTACGCCAAGACCACGGGCCTGTGGGCCGACAGCCTGAAGGGCGCGCAATATGAGCGCGGCTTGACCTTCAACCTGTCCTCGGTGGTGCGCAACATGGCCGGCCCGAGCAACCCGCACGCCCGCGTCGCGGTGTCGGATCTGGCGGCCAAAGGCATTTCCGGCCAGTGGGAAGATGTGCCGGGCCAGATGCCGGACGGCGCGGTGATCATCGCCGCCATCACCAGCTGCACCAACACCAGCAACCCGCGCAACGTGATCGCTGCCGGCCTGCTGGCGCGCAACGCCAACAAGCTCGGGTTGACCCGCAAACCGTGGGTCAAATCGTCCCTGGCACCGGGCTCCAAAACCGTGGCCTTGTACCTCGATGAAGCGGGCCTGACGGATGAACTGGAGCAACTCGGTTTCGGCGTCGTGGCTTTCGCTTGCACCACCTGCAACGGCATGTCCGGCGCGCTCGATCCGGTGATCCAGCAAGAGATCATCGACCGCGACCTGTACGCCACGGCCGTACTCTCCGGCAACCGCAACTTCGATGGCCGGATTCACCCGTACGCCAAGCAAGCGTTCCTCGCTTCGCCGCCGTTGGTGGTCGCGTACGCCATCGCCGGCACCATCCGTTTCGACATCGAAAAAGATGTGCTGGGCCTGGATGCGAACGGCAAGGAAATCCGCCTGAAAGACATCTGGCCGAGCGATGAAGAAATCGATGCGGTGGTGAAAGCGTCGGTCAAGCCGGAGCAGTTCCGTCAGGTCTACATTCCGATGTTCGCCATCCACGAAGACACCGGCCCGAAAGTCGCGCCGCTGTACGACTGGCGCGAGATGAGCACCTACATCCGCCGTCCGCCGTACTGGGAAGGTGCGCTGGCCGGCGCACGTCCGCTCAAGGGCATGCGCCCGCTGGCGGTGCTGCCGGACAACATCACCACCGATCACCTGTCGCCGTCGAACGCGATCATGCTCGACAGCGCCGCCGGCGAATACCTGGCGAAAATGGGCTTGCCGGAAGAGGACTTCAACTCTTACGCCACGCACCGCGGTGACCACCTGACCGCGCAACGCGCCACCTTCGCCAACCCGAAACTGTTCAACGAAATGGTCCAGGAAAACGGCAAGGTCAAGCAGGGTTCGCTGGCCCGCGTCGAGCCGGAAGGCAAGGTCATGCGCATGTGGGAAGCCATCGAAACCTACATGGAACGCAAGCAGCCGCTGATTATCATTGCCGGCGCCGACTACGGTCAGGGTTCGTCCCGCGACTGGGCGGCCAAAGGCGTGCGTCTGGCTGGTGTGGAAGCGATTGCCGCCGAAGGTTTCGAGCGTATCCACCGCACCAACCTGGTGGGCATGGGCGTGTTGCCGCTGGAGTTCAAGCCGGGCACCAACCGTCACACCCTTGCCATCGACGGCAGCGAAACCTACGACGTGATCGGTGAGCGTACGCCGCGCGCCGAGCTGACGCTGGTGATCCATCGCAAGAACGGCGAGCGCGTCGAGGTGCCGGTCACCTGCCGTCTCGACACCGCCGAAGAGGTGTCGATCTACGAGGCCGGTGGCGTGCTGCAACGCTTCGCCCAGGACTTCCTCGAAGAATCGGCCGTCGCCGTCTAAAACACGCTGTGCGGGCACGGAGTTTCAGATTCCGTGTCCGCTTTGAAGGAGCACCAATGGCTCACGCACCTCAAATCAAAATCCCCGCCACCTACATGCGTGGCGGCACCAGCAAAGGCGTGTTTTTCAGCCTGAAAGACTTGCCCGAAGCGGCGCAGGTTCCAGGCCCGGCACGCGATGCCTTGTTGTTGCGGGTGATCGGCAGTCCCGACCCGTACGACAAGCAAATCGACGGCATGGGCGGCGCGACCTCCAGCACCAGCAAAACCGTGATCCTGTCGAAAAGCATCAAGGCTGATCACGACGTCGATTACCTGTTCGGTCAGGTATCCATCGACAAACCTTTCGTCGACTGGAGCGGCAACTGCGGCAACCTGTCCGCAGCGGTCGGCTCGTTCGCCATCAGCAACGGGCTGGTCGACGCCAGCCGCATTCCGCACAACGGTGTGGCGGTGGTGCGCGTGTGGCAGGCCAATATTGGCAAGACCATCATCGCCCACGTGCCGATCACCAACGGTGAAGTGCAGGAAACCGGTGATTTCGAACTCGACGGCGTGACCTTTCCGGCGGCCGAAGTACAAGTCGAATTCATGGACCCGGCGGCGGAAGAAGAGGGCGGCGGTGGTTCGATGTTTCCTACCGGCAACCTGGTGGATGACCTCGAAGTGCCCGGCGTCGGGACCTTCAAGGCGACCATGATCAATGCGGGCATTCCGACCATCTTCGTCAATGCCGAAGACATCGGTTACACCGGCACCGAGTTGCAGGGCGCCATCAACGGTGATCCGAAAGCGCTGGCGATGTTCGAGACCATTCGTGCGTATGGCGCGTTGCGCATGGGGCTGATTTCGAATCTGGATGAAGCGGCCAAGCGTCAGCACACGCCCAAGGTTGCCTTCGTGGCCAAACCGGCGGATTACGTTGCCTCCAGCGGTAAAGCGATTGCTGCGGGTGACGTCGACTTGCTGGTGCGTGCGTTGTCGATGGGCAAGTTGCACCACGCGATGATGGGGACTGCTGCGGTGGCTATCGGCACTGCTGCCGCCATTTCCGGCACGCTGGTAAACCTCGCTGCGGGCGGTATCGAACGTAACGCCGTGCGCTTCGGTCATCCGTCCGGCACGTTGCGTGTGGGTGCTGAAGCCAGCCAGGTGAACGGCGAGTGGACCGTCAACAAAGCCATCATGAGCCGCAGTGCGCGGGTGCTGATGGAAGGCTTCGTGCGGGTGCCGGGAGACTCCTTCTAACCCACACAACCCCTGTAGGAGCCGGCTTGCTGGCGATCCTGTCAACGCGGTCTGCCTGACATACCGAGTCGTCTGAATCGCCAGCAAGCCGGCTCCTACAGGGACCGCATTTCAATTATAAGAATGTGATTTACCTGAACCGAGGTCCCATCAACGAACCACTTTACGAGTGAATCGAACATGAGCACCAACGTCGACCTGAACAACCGCCCCGACTACGACACGGTCCTGCAGGACATTGCCGACTACGTCCTCAACTTCAAGATCGAATCCAGAGAAGCCCTCGACACTGCCCGCAATTGTCTGATGGATACTTTGGGCTGCGGCCTCCTGGCCTTGCGCTTCCCCGAATGCACCAAGCACCTTGGCCCGATTGTCGAAGGCACCGTCGTCCCGTTTGGCGCTCGCGTGCCGGGCACCCGCTACCGCCTCGACCCGGTCAAGGCAGCCTGGGACATCGGCTGCATCGTGCGCTGGCTCGACTACAACGACACCTGGCTCGCCGCCGAATGGGGGCATCCCTCCGATAACCTCGGGGGCATTCTTGCGGTGGCCGATCACCTGTCGCAGAAGCGCCTGGCCAATGGCGATGCGCCGCTGACCGTTCGCGCCGTACTCGAAGCGATGATCATGGCCCATGAGATTCAAGGCGTGATTGCGCTGGAAAACTCCTTCAACCGTGTAGGCCTCGATCACGTCATTCTGGTGAAAGTCGCCTCGACCGCCGTCACCGCCAAACTCATGGGCGCCAATCGCGAGCAGATGCTGTCGGCGTTGTCCCATGCTTTCGCCGATGGTCAGGCGTTGCGCACGTATCGGCATGCACCGAATGCCGGGTCGCGCAAATCCTGGGCGGCGGGCGATGCCTCCAGCCGGGGCGTGCGTCTGGCCGACATCGCGATGCGTGGCGAGATGGGCATCCCCGGCGTATTGACTGCCAAACAGTGGGGCTTCTACGACGTATTGTTCAGTCACAGCAACAACGACCTGGCGCTCAAGCCTGAAGGCAAACGTGTGTTCAGTTTCTCCCGCCCGTACGGCAGTTACGTGATGGAAAACGTGCTGTTCAAGATCAGCTTCCCGGCCGAATTCCACGCACAAACCGCCTGCGAAGCCGCCGTCACCTTGCACCCGCAAGTCAGGAATCGCCTGCACGAAATCGACAAAATCGTCATCACCACCCACGAGTCGGCGATCCGCATCATCTCCAAGGTCGGCCCGCTGGCCAATGCGGCGGACCGCGATCATTGCCTCCAATACATGGCCGCCGTGCCGCTGGCGTTCGGCAATCTGGTGGCCGAGCAATACGAAGACGAGTTCCACGCGGCGCACCCGATCATCGATGTGCTGCGCGAGAAAATGGTCATCGTCGAAGACCCTCGCTTCACCCGCGAATACCTGGAGGCTGACAAACGCTCGATCGCCAACGCGATTCAGGTGTTTTTCAAGGACGGCACCAGCACCGAGAACGTGGTGGTGGAGTACCCGATCGGCCATCGCCGGCGCCGCACCGACGGCATTCCGTTGCTGGAAGACAAGTTCAAAGCCAACCTGGCGACACGCTTCACCGGCCAGCGCAGTGCCGAGATTTTTGCCTTGTGCAAGGACCAGGCAGCGCTTGAAGCCACACCGGTGAACCGCTTCATGGACCTGTTCGTAATCTGATTGCATGCACAGACCTGTAGGAGCCAGGCTTGCCGGCGAAGGCGTATTCAAGGACGCCTTCGCCGGCAAGCCTGGCTCCTACAGGTTCCGTGTCAGCCATTTTTCTAGCGGCAATTTGGTGATCGCAAACCCGGTCAACAAGATCGCCGAATAGATCATCAACTCTCGCGAAAGGCTTTGCCCCTCGTACCACGCGCCGATGATCACCGCGAACACCGGAAAAATGATGAACACAAACGACAAAATGATCGGGCTCAACCGCTTGAGCAGCAAAAAATAAACGATAAACCCGCCCACCGACGCCACCAGTCCCAGGTAGAGCAGGGCGCCCCAGGAACGCAGGCTGATCCCATCGAACACCGGCGCTTCGACATTCAGCCCCGCGACAAACAGCATCAAGCCTGCAATGCCGATCGGCAGCGTGTTGTAGGTAATCACGCTGATCGCCGAGCCGTGTTTCTTGGTCACCACGTAACACAACGCATGCATCACCGCCGCGCAGAGAATCGCCAGCACGCCGAACAGTTCAGCGTGGTCCAGATGCAATCCCTGGCTGCGAATAATCATGAACAGACTGCCGAAGCCGATGGCAATGCCGAGCACTTGTGACGGGTAGATTTTTTCCCGCAGAAACAGCGCGGAAAACAGCAGGATGAACACCGGCATGCAACTGAACAACAGGGCCGTGAGCCCGGATGAAACATGCATCTCGCCGTAGTTGAGCAAGTAATACGGCAGGCTGAAATACGACAGCGTCACGAACAGGAAAAACCAGCGGCTTTCCCTGGGGAACATCAACGGCTCACGACGGATGAGGGCGAAAACAAGGAACAACGGAAAGGCGATCAGGAACCGCAGCCCGGCGGCCGTCAGCGGTGGCACCGTTTCAACCGCAATCTTGATCCCGAGCCATGTCGTTCCCCAGCTCAGGCACACGATCAGAAACAGGACGCTGGTGATCAGCGCGGCTAACCAGGGTTTTCCAGTGCTTGAATTCGCGCTGAGAGCGATGGACATGATCGAGTTCCTTTTTTGTTGTCGGAATTGACCTGCATCTGCAAAAGGTCTATCCCTGATTGAACCTGTTTAAAGCACGCTATTCGGGACTGAAATGAGTGTCAAAGTAAGTATTGCCATGGTGTCAATTCTGCGCGATGGGCTCGTCAACGGACTGGGCGTGAAGTACAAGCGCCTGGCGGACGCCGTGGAAAAAGCGATCGTTGAAGGCGTGATCGAGCCCGGCTGCAAACTGCCGCCACATCGGCTGTTGGCCGACAGCCTCGGCGTGACCATCGGCACCGTCAGCCGTGCTTACGGCGAACTCGAACGCGTAGGAAGGGTGGTCGCTCGCGTAGGAGATGGCACTTACGTGCGTCAGCGCGGGATGGAACGTCAGCGCGATGCTGGCTTTCGCAATGTCAGCGAAGAGCCGCAGGCATGTTTCGACATGAGCCGTAATCAACCGATTCCGGGGCAGGAAGCACTGTTTTTAAGCCAGAGCTTGCAGGCGTTGGCGCTCGATCCAGATGCCTTGCACAGCATCAGCGGCTACACCGCCGATGCCGGATCGCTACGCCATCGCGCGGCGGGTGCGCACTGGTTGCGGCACCTGCAATTTGTGCCGGATGCCGAGCAGGTCGTGTGCGTGAACGGCGGCCAGCACGGTCTGTTGTGTGCCTTGATGGGGTTGCTCAAGGCGGGCGATACCGTGGTCACGGAGCACCTGACTTACCCGGGGTTGATCAGCGTTGCACGCATGCTTGGGATCAAACTGATCGGCGTCGGGATGGATGACGAAGGGCTGATGCCGGATGCGCTGGAAGACGTTTGCCGCAACCATCGTGTGTCGGCGCTGTACTGCACGCCGACGATCCAGAATCCTACGGCGGCGGTGATGTCCGTCCCACGGCGAGAGGCGATTGCCGAGGTCTGTCGGCAGCACAATCTGCTGATCTTCGAGGATGAAGCCTACGCGGTGTTGGCTCGGCAGCGACCGTTACCCTTGAGTTATTTCGCCCCGGAGCGCTCGGTGTTGATCGGCAGCCTGAGCAAAGCGGTTTCGGCGGGGGTGCGCGTCGGTTATCTGCATGCGCCGCAACCGTTGATCGGGCGCTTGAGCGCGGCGGTACGCGGAACGTGCTGGATGGCCAGTCCGTTGGCGCTGGAGGTGGCGAGCCTTTGGATCGAAAACGGCAGTGCGGCGCAGTTGCTGGCTCAACAGATTATCGAGATCGGCCGGCGCAAGGCGTTGGTCAGTGGGGTGTTGGAGGGCGTGGCGTACAAAACCCATCCCGACAGCCCGCACTTCTGGATCGAAGTGCCCGAGCCGTGGCGGGCGTCGCAGATTGCGGCGGAACTCAAGGAAAACAATTACCTGGTCGCCACCGCCGAGGCGTTTGCGGTCGGGCATGGGGCGGTGCCGCAGTTCATTCGGGCGAGTGTGTGTAATTCGGCGGGGGATGATGGATTGTTGATTCGAGGGTTTGAAGCGTTGGTCGGGGCATTAACAGAGACCGTGTAATCGTTCTTCGCGGGCAAGCCTCGCTCTTACAGGGTTCGCGGACATCCTGTAGGAGCGAGCGGTGCGGCGATCCGACTTGCCCGCGAAGGCGGCCTGAAGGGCGCTAAAGAGCTACTTGAACCGCCGCTCCACACCTTTCTCCACCAGAATCTTCGCCGAAATCTCTTCCACCGAAAAATGCGTGGAGTTGATGTGCGCAATATTCTCGCGGCGGAACAGGTTCTCCACTTCGCGCACTTCAAACTCGCACTGCGCGTAGCTCGAATAGCGGCTGTTGGGCTTGCGCTCGTTGCGGATCGCGGTCAGGCGGTCCGGGTCGATGGTCAGTCCGAACAACTTGTGCTGGTGGGCGCGCAGGGCGTTTGGCAGCGTCAGGCGCTCCATGTCGTCTTCGGTCAGCGGATAGTTGGCCGCGCGGATGCCGAATTGCATCGCCATGTACAGGCACGTCGGCGTCTTACCACAACGCGACACCCCCACTAGGATCAGGTCGGCCTTGTCGTAATAATGCGTGCGCGCACCGTCGTCGTTGTCGAGGGCGAAGTTCACCGCCTCGATGCGTTCCATGTAATTGGAGTTGCCACCGATAGAGTGAGACTTGCCGACAGTGTAGGAAGAATGCTCGGTCAGTTCCTGTTCAAGCGGTGCCAGGAAAGTCGAGAAAATGTCGATCATGAAACCATTGGACGTCGCGAGGATCTCACGAATGTCCTGGTTGACGATGGTGTCGAATATGATCGGCCGGAAGCCGTCGGTTTCGGCGGCCTTGTTGATTTGTTGTACCATGGCCCGCGCTTTATCCACGTTGTCGATGTACGGCCGCGTGAATTTGCTGAAGGTAATGTTTTCGAACTGCGCCAGGAGGCTTTGACCCAGGGTTTCGGCGGTAATGCCGGTGCCATCGGAGATAAAGAAAGCAGATCGTTTCATTTGCACCTTGGGCCTTAAGCTAGTGACGAATCTTGGATATGATAGGCGCGGTTTGCCGGCCTCGAGTGGCCCGCATTCTCACTTATTTTCCAGGTCCAGGCCATACAGCCGGCAAATGCTCCTTTCGAGCGCCGGCTTCTGAGCTTTTCCAACACAGTTAGTGGAGAGATCACCTTGGTAGAGTACGTAGTTTCCCTCGATAAGCTCGGCAAACACGATGTTGAGCATGTGGGGGGCAAGAACGCATCCCTGGGCGAGATGATCAGTAACCTTGCAGGTGCCGGTGTATCGGTGCCCGGTGGCTTCGCCACGACAGCTCAGGCTTATCGTGATTTTCTGGAACTGAGCGGCCTGAACGATCAGATCCACGCCGCCCTCGACGCCCTGGACGTCGATGATGTCAACGCCCTGGCCAAGACCGGCGCCCAGATCCGTCAATGGATCATGGAAGCCGAGTTCCCCGAGAAGCTCAACACCGAGATCCGCACCGCGTTCGCCACGCTGTCGGCCGGCAACCCCGACATGGCCGTGGCCGTGCGCTCTTCCGCTACCGCCGAAGACCTGCCGGACGCTTCCTTCGCCGGTCAGCAGGAAACTTTCCTGAACATCCGTGGTGTCGAAAACGTCATTCGCGCCGCCAAAGAGGTGTTCGCTTCGCTGTTCAACGATCGTGCGATCTCCTACCGCGTGCACCAGGGCTTCGACCACAAGCTGGTCGCCCTGTCGGCTGGCGTGCAGCGCATGGTCCGCTCCGAAACCGGCACCGCCGGCGTGATGTTCACCCTCGATACCGAATCGGGCTTCCGTGACGTGGTGTTCATCACCGGCGCCTACGGCCTGGGTGAAACCGTCGTACAAGGCGCGGTGAACCCGGATGAGTTCTACGTCCACAAAGGCACGCTGGCCGCCGGTCGTCCGGCCATCCTGCGTCGCAACCTGGGCAGCAAAGCCATCAAGATGATCTACGGCGAAGTCGCCACGGCCGGCAAGTCGGTCAAGACCATCGACGTCGACAAGGCCGATCGCGCACGTTTCTGCCTGAGCGACGCCGAAGTCAGCGAACTGGCCAAGCAAGCGATGATCATCGAGAAGCACTACCAGTGCCCGATGGACATCGAATGGGCCAAAGACGGCGACGACGGCAAGCTCTACATCGTTCAGGCCCGTCCTGAAACCGTGAAGAGCCGCACCCAGGCCAACGTCATGGAACGTTACCTGTTGAAAGAAACCGGCACCGTGCTGGTTGAAGGTCGCGCCATCGGCCAGCGCATCGGCGCCGGCAAAGTGCGGATCATCAAGGACGTGTCCGAGATGGACAAAGTCCAGCCAGGCGACGTACTGGTTTCCGACATGACCGACCCGGACTGGGAACCGGTCATGAAGCGCGCCAGCGCCATCGTCACCAACCGTGGCGGTCGTACCTGCCACGCGGCGATCATCGCTCGCGAACTGGGCATTCCGGCCGTGGTCGGTTGCGGCAACGCCACCCAGCTGTTGAAAGACGGCCAGGGCGTGACCGTTTCCTGCGCGGAAGGCGACACCGGTTACATCTTCGAAGGTGAGCTGGGCTTCGACATCAAGAAGAACTCCGTGGATGCCATGCCGGATCTGCCGTTCAAGATCATGATGAACGTCGGCAACCCGGACCGCGCCTTCGACTTCGCGCAACTGCCGAACGCCGGTGTGGGCCTGGCCCGTCTGGAATTCATCATCAACCGCATGATCGGTGTGCACCCTAAAGCGCTGCTGAACTACGACGGCCTGCCGCAGGAAATCAAGGACAGCGTCGACAAGCGCATCGCCGGTTACAACGATCCGGTCGGCTTCTACGTCGAGAAACTGGTCGAAGGCATCAGCACGCTGGCGGCTGCGTTTTATCCGAAAAAGGTCATCGTGCGTCTGTCGGACTTCAAGTCCAACGAATACGCGAACCTGATCGGCGGCAAGCTTTACGAGCCGGAAGAAGAAAACCCGATGCTGGGCTTCCGTGGCGCCTCGCGTTACATCAGCGAATCGTTCCGTGACTGCTTCGAGCTTGAATGCCGCGCCCTCAAGCGTGTGCGCAACGAGATGGGCCTGACCAACGTTGAAATCATGGTGCCGTTCGTCCGTACCCTGGGCGAAGCGAGCCAGGTCGTCGACCTGCTGGCCGAAAACGGTCTGGCCCGTGGCGACAACGGTCTGCGCGTGATCATGATGTGCGAACTGCCGTCCAACGCGATTCTGGCGGAAGAATTCCTTGAGTTCTTCGACGGTTTCTCCATCGGCTCCAACGACCTGACTCAGCTCACGCTGGGCCTGGACCGTGACTCCGGGATCATCGCTCACCTGTTCGACGAGCGTAACCCTGCGGTCAAGAAGCTGCTGGCGAACGCCATTGCTGCGTGCAACAAGGCGGGCAAGTACATCGGTATCTGCGGTCAGGGTCCTTCGGACCACCCTGATCTGGCCAAGTGGCTGATGGAGCAGGGCATCGAAAGCGTTTCGTTGAACCCCGATTCCGTACTGGAAACCTGGTTCTTCCTGGCTGAAGGTCAAGCTTCGGCTTGATGGTGTGGGAACGGCTCGCTCACTGTAGGAGCAAGGCTTGCCCGCGATGGCGTCTTCAAAATCGCCATCGCCAGCAAGCTGTGCTCCTACAGGGGGTGGCCGTTTTAAGAGATTGAAGTAGGGCGGGCATCCTCTGGATGCCGCCCTTTTTTGTGCAAGAGACTATGCAAAGCAGCAGCAACCTATTTCCTGTCGCCCTGATCAGCGCCGAGCGGCGCGGCGATCTGAGCGAAGACGTCTATCGTTTGAAACCCGGCAACAGCCCTGACGGCACCGTGGAACTGGCCGTGACCCGTCTGGGCATGGCGGACGCGCCCGCGCACGGTGGTGTTCCGGTGATTCTGTTGCACGGCAGCTTTTCCAATCGGCGCTTCTGGTTCTCCCCAAAAGGCCTGGGGTTGGGCGCCTATCTGGCGCGTCTGGGATTTGATGTGTGGATCGCGGAAATGCGCGGTCATGGCCTGTCCCAGCGCAACCAGAACTATCGCAAGAACCGCGTCGCCGACTACGCTCGTTACGATCTGCCTGCCATTGGCGCGTTCGTGCGCGAGCAGAGCGGCCAGGTTCCGCACTGGATCGGTCATTCGCTGGGTGGCATTACCCTGGCGGCAGCCTTGGGTGGCGGGTATATCGGTGAACCGGTCGTATCGTCTGCGGCATTCTTCGGTACGCAAGTCAGCCGCACCTATTGGCCGTTGAAAATTCCGCCGGTGGAGTGGAGCGGGCGCTTCATTCTCAAGCGTTTCGCCCAATTGTCCGGTTCACGGCTCAAGCGCGGCCCGGAGGACGAGCCGATTGGCCTGGCCCTGGAAAGCATGCGTTGGTATGGCCTGTTCGGGCGTTTTGGCGATGCCGACAAGGATTGGTGGGCCGGATTGGCTGACGTTCAGAGCCCTGTGTTGGCCGTGAGTGCCGTCAGCGATCATCAGGATCCAGCGTGGGCGTGCCGCAAGTTGTTTGATCAGATCGGTTCCGAGCACAAACAATTCATCAACCTTGGCCGCGAGCAGGGCTTTGGCGACAATTTCGGTCACGTGGAAATGTTGGTCAGCAAAGCCGCTCAAGCCGAAGTCTGGCCGTTGGTGGCGCGTTGGCTGTCGGATCAGCACACGCCTTTGCTCGGTGAAAAAGCGGATTTGGCCTCGGCAGTCTGAGCCCGATGCTCTATCAAGGGCATTCCGCTCTGATCGGCTTGCGGCTAAGATATGACGCATTGAGCTTTTCTGGTCACTTTGCGACATCCTCGATTGTCTTCCTCTTTACAGGAGTTTCTCGATGAACCATTACCTCACGCCTGACCTGTGCGACGCCTATCCGGAATTGGTGCAGGTGCTGGAACCGATGTTCAGCAATTTCGGCGGCCGTGATTCCTTCGGCGGCGAAATCGTGACCATCAAGTGCTTCGAAGACAACTCGCTGGTCAAGGAGCAAGCCGAACTCAAGGGTAATGGCAAGGTGTTGGTGGTCGATGGTGGCGGTTCCCTGCGTCGCGCGCTGCTGGGCGACATGATCGCCGAGAAAGCCGCTAAAAACGGTTGGGAAGGGATGGTGATCTACGGGTGCATCCGCGACGTCGATGTCATCGCGCAGACTGATCTGGGCGTTCAGGCCCTGGCCAGTCACCCGATGAAAACCGACAAGCGTGGCATTGGCGACCTCAACGTTGTGGTGACGTTTGCCGGTGTGACGTTCCGTCCAGGCGAATACATTTATGCGGACAATAATGGCGTGATCATCTCGCCAAGCCCGCTGAAGATGCCTGAATAAGCGTTGCGCCAACCGAAGGGGTGAGGATGTTCGAGGAAGAAAACGCGCAGTGGGGGCTGGTGCATGCCCTGGTGCTGGATGGTAAAGGCGGCGCGCGTTCGATAGCCCGGACTGAACTCGATGACTTGCAGCTTCAGGCCCATGAAAGCCTGTGGCTGCACTGGGATCGCAGTCACCCGCAAACCCAGACCTGGCTGCGCAAATCCAGCGGTCTGAGCGAATTCAGCTGTGATCTGCTGCTTGAAGAGAACACCCGTCCGCGTCTCTTACAGCTTTCCGACAGCGAACTGCTGCTATTTTTGCGTGGGGTCAACCTCAACCCCGGGGCCGAGCCGGAAGACATGGTCTCGGTGCGGATCTTCGCCTCGGCACAGCGGGTTATTTCCCTGCGCCTGCGTCCATTGCGCGCCACCGACGAGTTGCTGGTGCAGCTCGCGGAAGGCAAGGGGCCGAAGACTGCCTCCGAACTGATTCTTTATATGGCCCAGTACCTCACCAACAAAGTGCAGGATCTGGTCAGTTGCCTCTCGGAAGTGGTCGATGAGGAAGAAGAAAAACTGGATGCCGACGAACGGTATTCACCCGAGCATGACTCCATTTTGCAGATCCGTCGCAGGGCTGCTGCGCTGAAACGTTTCCTGGCACCGCAGCGGGATATTTTCGGACAACTGACCCGGATAAAACTACCCTGGTTTGTCGAAGATGACGGCGACTACTGGAACGAATTGAACAACAGCCTGACCCGCTATCTCGAAGAGCTGGAATTGACCCGGGAGCGGGTGGGGCTGGTCCTCGAGGCCGAGGACAGACGTTTGAGCGTGCGTATGAATCGCACGATGTACCGCTTCGGGATCATCACCGGAATCTTTTTGCCGATGAGTTTTCTGACCGGTCTTTTGGGTATCAACGTCGGCGGTATTCCGTTCTCTGCCAGCCCGTATGGCTTCCTGATTGCCTGCCTGATGATGATCTCGGTGGCACTGGGGCAGTGGTGGTTATTCCGACGTTTGCGCTGGGTATGACGATGCGCCATGTGACCCGGGTAAATTTGACCGCGTCTTTCACAGACATCACGAGAGGTGCGTATGCACGATCCGTTTGAACAGTCTTTGCGTGACATGCTGAACGCTTCGCCGTCCACCCGCGACGACGATGCGTGTCTTGGGCGCGTCCTGAAAACCGCCAACCGCCAGGTCGGCGCTGGTGATCTGTTCAGCCTGCTGGGCCGCTGGTTGCCCGCGCTGATGATTGCCTTGAACAACGGATCGGCTCACGTCTCACCGGTTTCCCGTCACCGTAAACCTACCGTTCGCACTGCTGATAAGGCTGATTGAATATGGAACTTGATCTCTGGACTCAGAGCCTCGTCACTGCAATGACTGCGTTATGGACCAAGGTTGCGAATTTCATTCCGAACCTGTTCGGCGCACTGGTCGTGCTGCTGTTGGGTTTCGTCGTGGCGAAACTTTTGGATACTTTGCTGTCCAAGTTGCTCGCCAAGCTCGGTCTCGACCGCTTGATGGGCGGCACCGGTCTGACGAAATTGCTGTCCCGGGCTGGCCTTCAAGTGCCGATTTCGACGCTGATAGGCAAAATTGTCTATTGGTTCGTTTTGCTGATTTTTCTGGTTTCTGCAGCAGAATCGCTTGGACTTGAGCGAGTTTCGGCTACGCTGGACATGCTTGCGCTGTATTTGCCGAAAGTGTTTGGCGCCGCGCTGGTGCTGCTGGTAGGTGTTTTGCTGGCACAACTGGCCAATGGGCTGGTGCGAGGTGCGGCAGAGGGCGTAGGGCTGGATTACGCCGCCGGGCTGGGGAGAATTGCCCAGGGCCTGGTGATTATCATCAGTATTTCGGTCGCAATCAGCCAGTTGGAGGTCAAGACTGACCTGCTCAACCATGTGATTGTGATTGTTTTGATTACCGTTGGTCTGGCGGTAGCGCTGGCCATGGGGTTGGGAAGCCGGGAAATTGCCGGTCAGATTCTTGCGGGAATCTATGTGCGTGAGTTGTATCAGGTTGGGCAACAAGTGCGTGTTGGCGAGGTCGAAGGTCAGATCGAAGAGATCGGCACGGTTAAGACCACATTGCTGACCGATGAGGGTGAGCTAGTCTCTCTCTCTAATCGGATTCTCCTGGAGCAGCATGTGAGTAGCCGCTAACCCGGCAAACCCTGCTAATGTATGCCGCCGCAAAATGCCCTGAAGGGCTGCGGCGGACATTGACCTGACTGTCGGCCAGACTTGTTTTGAATAAAGCTCAATCGCTCTCCACGCGCTACGACCCCCGCGAGCTCTCTGATGAGGAGTTGGTCGCGCGCTCGCATACCGAGCTGTTTCACGTAACGCGCGCCTATGAAGAATTGATGCGCCGTTACCAACGAACATTATTTAACGTTTGTGCACGATATCTTGGGAACGATCGCGATGCAGACGATGTCTGTCAGGAAGTGATGTTGAAGGTGTTGTATGGCTTGAAGAACTTCGAAGGTAAATCGAAGTTCAAGACATGGCTATATAGCATCACGTACAACGAGTGCATCACACAGTATCGGAAAGAACGGCGAAAGCGTCGCTTGATGGACGCATTGAGTCTGGACCCCCTCGAGGAAGCGTCTGAAGAAAAGGCGCCGAAACCCGAGGAGAAGGGCGGGCTTGATCGCTGGCTAGTGTATGTGAACCCGATTGACCGTGAAATTCTGGTGCTACGATTTGTCGCAGAGCTAGAGTTTCAGGAGATCGCAGACATCATGCACATGGGTTTGAGTGCGACAAAAATGCGTTACAAACGCGCTCTAGACAAATTGCGTGAGAAATTTGCAGGCATTGCTGAAACTTAGTTCGGCGCAAATATCTCTTACGTGTAGGCAAGTTCTGATAGACTTGCCGCCGAGTTGTCCCCCGGTTTGCGGGACTGCTTCACAATCACCAGATGGGGATTTAACGGATGAAACTGAAAAACACCTTGGGCTTGGCCATTGGTTCTCTTATTGCGGCCACTTCGTTCGGCGCATTGGCACAAGGCCAAGGCGCAGTTGAAATCGAAGGCTTTGCAAAGAAAGAGTATTACGATAGCCAGCGCGATTTCAAAAACGACGGCAACCTGTTCGGTGGTTCGGTTGGTTACTTCCTGACCGACGACGTTGAACTGCGTCTGGGCTACGACGAAGTGCACAACGTTCGTAGCGAGTCGGGCAAGAACATCAAGGGCTCCAACACTGCCCTGGACGCTCTGTACCACTTCAACAACCCAGGCGACATGCTGCGTCCGTACGTTTCGGCCGGCTTCTCCGATCAGAGCATCGGTCAGAACGATCGCGGTGGTCGTAACGGTTCCACCTTCGCCAACGTTGGCGGCGGTGCCAAGCTGTACTTCACTGACAATTTCTACGCCCGTGCCGGCGTTGAAGCTCAGTACAACATCGACCAAGGTGACACCGAGTGGGCTCCAAGCGTCGGTATCGGTGTGAACTTCGGTGGCGGCTCCAAGCCTGCAGCTGCTCCAGTTCCAGCACCAGCTGAAGTCTGCTCCGACAGCGACAACGATGGCGTTTGCGACAACGTTGACAAGTGCCCGGACACCCCAGCCAACGTAACTGTTGACGCTGATGGCTGCCCAGCAGTTGCCGAAGTCGTTCGTGTTGAGCTGGACGTTAAGTTCGATTTCGACAAATCTGTTGTTAAAACCAACAGCTACGGCGACATCAAGAACCTGGCTGACTTCATGAAGCAGTACCCATCCACCACCACTACTGTTGAAGGTCACACTGACAACGTCGGTCCGGACGCTTACAACCAGAAACTGTCCGAGCGTCGTGCAAACGCCGTTAAGCAAGTTCTGACCAACCAGTACGGTGTTGAATCGTCCCGCGTTCAGTCTGTTGGCTACGGCGAATCCCGCCCAGTTGCTGACAACAAAACTGACGCTGGCCGCGCTGTAAACCGTCGCGTAGAAGCGCAGGTTGAAGCTCAAGCTAAGTAATTAGCCCGCAGCTCTGAGAAAAGCCCGGCTTAGGCCGGGCTTTTCTTTGTCTGCGATTTGGGTTTTCGAATCACCGGCCCCCTGTAGGAGCCGGCTTGCCGGCGATGGTCGTCAACGATGACGCTTTATGCCTGACACCCCGCGGTGATCACAGAATCATCGCCAGCGAGCTGGCTCCTACAGGTTTCGGGGTGTGCCGCTACAACACCGATCACCAGAATCGCCGGGCTTTTCAGCTCAAAGGCGCAGGCATCTTCCTCCATCGCTGTCAGATCGCTCCGACATTCCCGTTGATGCGGCAGGGAAGCGTTTTCAATCATCGCCACCGGCGTATCCGCCGCCATCCCTCCGGCCAGCAGTTGCTCGCGAATTTCACTGAGCTTCGCCACACCCATGTACACCACCAGCGTTGTGCCACTTTGCGCCAGGGCTTGCCAATTCAGGCTGCTGCCATCCTGAGTGTGGGCGGTGACCAGCGTCACGCCGCGCGCCACGCCCCGCAGGGTCAGCGGAATATCGCATTGCGTCGCACCGGCCAGCCCGGCGGTGATGCCATTGACCAGCTCCACATCGACCCCGCGTTCGCGCAGCCACTGCGCTTCTTCACCGCCCCGCCCAAAAATGCACGGATCGCCACCCTTGAGCCGCACCACGCATTTACCGTGGCGGGCATAACGCAGCATCAATCGATGAATGAACGCCTGAGGCGTCGAGCGACAACCACCGCGCTTGCCCACCGGAATGATCCGCGCCTGCGGGCAATGTTCCAGCACGGCGCCATTCACCAGATCGTCGATCAGCACCACATCCGCTTCGCTCAGCGCCCTGACGGCTTTGAGGGTCAGCAATTCCGGGTCACCAGGACCCGCACCCACCAGCCAGACTTTTGCGTTCATAGTGTTTTCCTCACGAGATGACGGCGATCGGCTGCGCCGTGGCGGCCAGCAAACGCTTGATTTCCGGGACGCACGAGCCGCATTGCGTGCCGCAGCCCAATTCCTGTTTCAACCCCTGCAAATCCAGGCCTCGACGGATACCGGCACAGACCGCGCCTTGGCTGACGTTTTTGCAGTTGCACAAGGTTTTAGTGCCGGCAACCGATGTGGCGGCGTTGCCCGGTGGAGCGCTCAGCGGTGCAAGCAGCCAGCGTCGCAGTTGTTCATCGGCGCGACCTTCTTGCCAAAGGTCCTGCAGCCAGTGCTGTGCCAGGGTTTCGCCGGCCAGGCGAATCGCGGTGATCCGGCCGTGCTCGATCCGCACCCGTTTGCCGATGGCGCGCCGTGGGTCGTCGTACGCCAGGACCGGACCTTCATTGAGCCCAAGGCAACGGTCGATATCGCATAACAATTGCGGATCTGGCGCTGTGGCGCTGGCAGCGCGTATGAGCAGCGCAGGGCGCTCACGACCAGTGAGGCTGAGGCTGACGTAGGAAAACGCCTCACAGAGTGGTCGTAGCGTCTCAAAATGCTGTTGAACATCGCCCTCAATCAGTACGAAAAGGTTCCAGGGCAAATGCACGGGGTCGATTCGTACGCCGCTGTGTTTGAGTTCCGGTTGTTTCGACAACGGATCGAATGCCGGTTGGGTGAGCGCATTGACCCCGCCCTTCAGGAACCGGTCGCCCCAGTGCATCGGCAGAAACGCCTGGCCCGGACGCACGCTGTCATCGCTGCCGACGGCGACAATCACCGCGCCGCGACGGCTTTTCAAACTGACCAGTTCTCCCGGTTGCAGTCCATGGCGATGCAAATCATCCGGGTGCAGGCTCAGCACGGCCTCGCTGACATGACCGAACAACTGCGCGGCCGTGCCGGTGCGGCTCATGCCGTGCCATTGATCGCGCAGGCGGCCGGTGATCAGGGTCAGCGGGAATTGCCCATCGCGCTGTTCCTTGGCGGCAAGGTACGGATCGGCCACGAACCGGGCACGCCCGTTGGCGGTCGGGAAAATTCCGTCCCGATACAGTCGGGCCGTACCTTCTCGGGCGCCGGCGGGAAACGGCCATTGCTGTGGACCGAGACGATCAATCAGCTCATGACTGATACCGGACAAATCCAGGTCCCGGTCGCGCGTCAGGAGTTTGTACTCATCGAAGACCTGCGCCGGGGTGTCGAACGCAAACAGACTGGGTTGTCCGGGGCGCAGGTATTTTTCCAGGCGCTGTGCGAAATCCACTGTAATTGCCCAGTCGGAACGCGTTTCTCCGGGGGCGACAATCGCCCGGCGAACGTGGGAAATCCGCCGTTCGGAGTTGGTCACCGTGCCGTCTTTTTCACCCCAACTGGCAGCAGGCAGCAGTAGATCGGCGAACGCGGCGGTTTCGGTGGTGCGAAAGGCTTCCTGCAACACCACGAACGGGCAGGCTTGCAGCGCCTCGCGCACGGCGCTCTGGTCCGGCATCGATTGCGCGGGGTTGGTGCAGGCGATCCACAGGGCTTTGATGGTTCCGTTACGAACCTGCTCAAACAATTCGATCGCAGTGAGCCCGGTGTTTGCCGGCAGTTGATCCACGCCCCAGTAGGCTGCGACTTCTGCGCGATGCTCGGCATTGGCCGCTTCGCGATGGCCTGGCAGCAGGTTCGACAGGCTGCCGGTTTCGCGGCCACCCATGGCATTCGGCTGACCGGTCAGGGAGAAAGGTCCTGCGCCGGGACGGCCGATCTGCCCGGTGGCCAGGTGCAGGTTGATCAGCGCACTGTTTTTCGCACTGCCGGCGGTGGACTGGTTCAGTCCCATGCACCACAGCGACAGAAAGCTTGGCGAGGTGCCGACCCACTCGGCGCATTGCTGCAGTTGCTCAACGCTGATCCCGCACAGCTGCGAGACCATTGGCGGCGTGTAATCGCGCACCAGGTTTTTCAGTTCAGCCAGGCCTTCGGTGTGGGCCTCGATGAAGTCGCGGTCGATCCAGTCTTCCCACAGCAGCAGGTACAAAATCCCATGGAACAAGGCGACATCGGTGCCCGGAAGAATTGCCAGATGCAGGTCAGCCAAGTCGCAGGTATCCGTACGACGCGGGTCGATGACGATGACTTTCATCTGTGGTCGGCGGGATTTGGCCTCTTCCAGGCGGCGAAACAGGACCGGGTGGGCGTAGGCCATGTTACTGCCGACGATCATCACGCAGTCGCTTGTCTCAAGGTCTTCGTAGCTGCATGGCGGTGCATCGGCACCGAGGCTGCGCTTGTAGCCGACCACTGCCGATGACATGCACAGGCGCGAATTGCTGTCGATGTTGTTGGTGCCGACCAACGCTCGCGCCAGTTTGTTGAAACTGTAGTAGTCCTCGGTCAGCAACTGCCCGGAGATGTAAAACGCCACGCTGTCCGGGCCATGTTCGGCGATGGTTTCGGCGAATACGCTGGCGGCGTGATCAAGGGCGGTGTCCCAGTCGGTGCGGCTGCGGGCCAGGCCTTTGCCCAGGCGCAGTTCCGGGTACAGCGCTCGGGCCGCGAGGTCGCCGGTCAAGTGCAGGGTCGAGCCCTTGCTGCACAGCTTGCCGAAGTTGGCCGGGTGGGCCGGATCGCCGCTGACGCCGAGGATGCGCTCGCCGTCATGCTCGATCAGCACGCCGCAGCCGACCCCGCAGTAGCAACAGGTGGAGGCGGTGATCTGGCGGTTCATCAGCTGGCTTCCCGCATGGCTTCACCAAACATCAGGTGATTGCGGATTTCGTCGATGTTCCGGTTCTCTCGAATCTGCCGGAAATACCAACCGCCATCGGCCGTGTCGCCGTACAGGCAGGCCCCGACCAGCACGTCGTCCTTGATCACCAGTTTTTTGTAGATCCCGCCGATCGGGTCGGAAAGGGTGATGGTTTCGGTGCCTTCGCCGCCCATGAAATCGCCGGCGGAGAACAGGTCGATGCCGGTGACTTTCAATTTGGTCGAGGTCACCGAGCCTTTGTAGCTGGCGAAGCCAAGCTGTGCGAGATGGTTGGCGCAGACCTTGGCCTGTTCGAACAGCGGCGCCACCAGGCCGTAGGCGATGCCGCGATGGCTGGCGCATTCGCCGATGGCGTAAACCCGTGGGTCGTAGGTTTGCAGGGTGTCGTTGACCAGAATCCCACGGTTGCACGGGAGGCCGGAGCGCTCCGCGAGTTCGGTCGCGGGGCGGATGCCGGCGGCCATCACCACCAGGTCGGCGGGGATGCGGTCGCCGTTCTTGAACTCGACCGAGCCGACCCGGCCATTGCCGGCATCGTGCAAGGCCTGGGTTTGCTCGCACAGGCGAAAGTGCAGGCCACGGTCCTCAAGCGCGGTTTGCAGCAAGCGGCCGCTGACGCTGTCGAGTTGCCGTTCCAGCAACCATTCGCCGTTGTGCACCACGGTGACGTGCATGCCGCGCAGCATCAGGCCATTGGCCGCTTCCAGACCGAGCAGGCCGCCACCGATGACCACCGCGTGCTTGTGGGTTTTTGCGGTGTTGATCATGGCTTGGGTGTCGGCGATGTCGCGGTAGCCGATCACGCCGTGCAACGTGTTGCCCGGGATCGGCAGGATGAACGGGGTCGAGCCGGTGGCAATCAGCAGGCGGTCGTATTCGGCCTCGGTGCCGTCGTCGGCGATGACCCGACGTTTGATCCGGTCGATCTCTACGACTCTGCGGTTGAGCAGCAACTTGATGTTGTTGTCCAGGTACCAGTCCAGGTCGTTGAGCGCGATCTCTTCGAAGGTTTGCTCGCCGGCCAGTACCGGCGACAGCAGGATGCGGTTGTAGTTGGTATGGGGTTCGGCACCGAAGACCGTGATGTCGTACAGCTCGTTGCTCAGCTTGAGCAGCTCTTCCAGGGTGCGAACCCCGGCCATGCCGTTGCCGATCATCACCAGTTTTAGTTTTTTCATCAGGTTCTCCGGGGAGCTCGGACCCGCCTCGACAGGGCGTTCAGGTCGTGCTCGACAAATTTTGCGCAAACAAAAAAAGGCGTCCCGCTAGTTGCCTAGCGAGGACGCCTTTGTCCTGGTCCCGTTCTCTCGGGAAGCGCATCCTTCGTCGTTGAAGGCTGGGCTTTATGTCTGTTGAGAGAGGTAATGCAGTGGTTGTGCCAAGTTGACCTACACCCGGTTTTGTTGGCTCGGAGTGCTTAATCAAAGGGGGCTTCTGCACCGAATCGAAGCGTGGTGCCCGCTAATGGAGCGGGTTGCTGATGGATTTGTGCTGGTTGTCAGTCCGCCTTCGCGAGCAAGCTCGGCTCCTACAGGTCGATCAACCCGCAACCTGTAGGAGCGAAGCTTGCTCGCGAAAGGCGCGACTCGGTCTAGCCGCGAAACAGCAAAACCAGCAGCACCACATTCACCAGCAGCGCCACCAACGCCAGCGTCCGCCAGACCTTCACTGGCTCGCGCTCCAGCAGCGGCCGGGGCCGCACGCTCAAACTGCGTCGTTCACCCTGTTCCAGCACCAATAACCATTCTTCCGCAGTTTCGAATCGCTCTGCCGGGTCCGCCGCCACCGCGCGTTCCAGGCTTTGTGCGATCCACTCGGGCAGGTCCGGGCGGTAGCGACTGGCGCTGACCGGTACACCAAACCGTGGACGCTGGAACGCTTCGATTTCGCCGTAGGGATAATGCCCGGTGAGCAGGAAATACAAGGTCACGCCGGCCGCATACAGATCCTGTTGCGGGCTCGGCGCGTCACCGCGAAAAGCTTCCGGCGCAATGTAACTGGGCGTTCCGGGCAGGGTCGAGGCCTGATCTTCAGACAGACCAGGGCAGTAGGCCAGACCGAAATCCAGCAGCCGCAGTTCGCCGTCATCCCCCAGCAGCAGATTCTCCGGTTTGATGTCGCGATGCAGAATCTGCCGTCGATGCAACATCCCGACCGCCCGCAGCAAACGTTCCGCCAGATCCTGCCATTGGGCCAGCGGCAGCGTTGTGGTTCGCTCAGCCAGTTGCGCCAAAGTCGAACCGGAATATTCACGCATCACGTAGTACAAATGCTGACGCTGACTGGCGGCATGGACTTCAGGGAAATGCCGGCCGGCCACGCGCTTGAGAAACCATTCCTCCGACAGCAAGGCTTGCCCGGCCAGGTGATCGTCGCGCAACGCGCCGGGCAGGGTTTTCAGCAGCCAGGGTTGTTGCTGTGCGTCGCGCACCCGATAGAGCAGCGACTGCTGGCTCTGGCCGAGTATTCCTTCGACGTGCCAGCCCTCAAACGTCTGGCCCGGTTTCAGCGCTGGCGGCAGTGGCCATTGCTGCACGTGAATCAACGCATCGCCGATGCTCGTTTCACCGAGGGCATCGACCCGCACCAATAACGCGCTGGCGTTGTCCTGACTGCCCGCCAGATGCGCCGCATTCACCAGGGTCTGCGCGGCGCTGTGCAGATCCGGTTGATCGCGCAGAATCGCCGCAATCGCGGTGTCGCCCAGCACGGCCCAGATGCCGTCGCTGAGCAGCACGAAATGCTCATTCAGCCGCAGTTCGCCATCGAGAAAATCCAGCACCAGATGCTGATCGAGGCCGAGCGCCCGTTTGAGCACATGCTGCATGCCCGGTTGATCCCAGACGTGGTCCTCCGTGACCCGCTGCAATTGATCGGCATGCCAGCGATAAACCCTGCAGTCCCCGACATGCGCCAAGGTAAAACGCCTGCCGCGCACGACCAAGGCACTGACCGTGGTCAGCAGCGGTTGCCCACCGCCATTGGCCTGCAACCAGCGATTTTGCGCCAGCAGCAAACGATCCAGTGCCTGGGCGACACCCCAGGTTTCCGGGGTGGCGTAGTAGTCCAGCGCCAGCGCCTGCAAGGTCGAACGTGCCGCGAGGCCGCCATCGGCGCACTGGCTGACGCCGTCGGCGATGGCGAACAGGTAGCCCTTGCTCGCCGCCAGCGCCGGGGCCGGCGTCACCAGGCGCAGGGCGTCCTGGTTCTCCTCGCGCGGACCGATGGCGCTGGCTTCGGCAAAACTCAGTTGCAGGCTCATTCAGCCCTCACACCCGCGCAGCAGTGACGGCCGCCGAACCCCAAGTGGTTCTCCAGCGACGCTTCACACCGTGCAGACCGAACCAGGCGAGGACGCCGAGGCTGGCGAACAACCACAGCGCCAGTTGATAACTGCCGGTGCTTTGCTTGATCGCGCCCATGCCTGCCGCGAGGGCGAAGCCACCGATGCCACCGGCCATGCCGATCAAACCGGTCATCACACCGATCTCGCGACGAAAACGTTGCGGGACCAATTGGAAAACCGCGCCGTTACCGGCACCCAGGCCGAGCATCGTGCAGACGAAAAGTGCCAGCGCCGCGTAGGAACTCGGCAAGTTGAAACCCACCGCCGCAATGCAGATCGCTGCCACCGTGTACATCGCCAGCAATGTGCGAATCCCGCCGAAGCGGTCGGCCAGTGCGCCGCCCAGAGGACGCATCAAACTGCCGCCAAACACGCAGGCCGCCGTGTAGTAACCGGCAGTCACCGGGCTCAGGCCGTATTGGTCGTTGAAGTAGCCGGGCAGGGCGCTGGCCAGGCCGATGAAGCCGCCAAAGGTCACGCTGTAGAAAAACATGAACCACCAGCTGTCGCGGTCGCCCAAGGCTTTGAAGTAGTCGGACACCGACTTGGCTTTTGGCCGTTCAGGCGCGTTTTTGGCCAGCCAGGCGAAGACGATGATGGTCAGGATCAGCGGGATCAGCGCGAAGCCGAACACGTTGCTCCAGCCGAACGCGGCGGCCAGCACCGGAGCGATCAGCGCGGCCAGCACGGTGCCCGAGTTACCGGCCCCGGCGATGCCCATGGCCTTGCCTTGATGCTGCGGCGGATACCACTGCGACGCCAGCGGCAGGGCCACGGCGAACGACGCGCCCGCCATGCCGAGGAACAGGCCCAGCAGCAGCGCTTGTTCGTAACTTTGGATGCCGTGCTTCCAGGCGACGAACAGGGCGCAGATGACGATCACCTGGCCGATCAGCCCGGCGGTTTTTGGCGACAGGCGATCCGCCAGCATGCCCATGATAAAGCGCAGTACGGCCCCGGCCAGAATCGGCGTGGCCACCACCAGCCCGCGTTGTTGGGTGGTCAGGTGCAGGTCGGCGGCAATCTGCACCGCCAGAGGGCCGAGCAGGTACCAGACCATGAAACTCAGGTCGAAATAGAGGAAGGCCGCGAACAGGGTCGGGGTATGGCCGGATTTCCAGAAGCTTGAATTCATCGCGCACCTCAGCTGTGAGTCGTCTCGAGAAGGAGTCATGAGCTTGCAGGTGGGGGGCCGCAACGGCCGCACCACCGGCCCCGGTCTGTGGGGCCAAAACAAAAAAACGCCGCCACCCGATTCGCCATGGGCAAATGAGGTGAGCGACGTCTTTGTCGTAGGTGGGGCAACCGCCGTTGGTTACCTGTAGTGATTGCTTAGCGAGATTTGTGCCAACAGTCCGAGATCGAGTCGACCCTTTCGCGGGCAAGCCTCGCTCCTACAGTTCGAACGCAATTCCTCTGTAGGAGCGAGGCTTGCCCGCGAAGGGGCCTTCAGCCGAGCAGCTCACTCATCGCAATGATCTGCTCCGCCACCTGAATCAGCTTCTGCTGCCGGCTCATGGCCTGGCGGCGCATCAGCGTGTAGGCCTCTTCTTCGTTGCAGTCCTTCATCTTCATCAGCAGCCCCTTGGCCAGCTCGATGCGCTTGCGCTCGGCCAGTTGCTGGTCGCGGGCGTGCAGTTGCGCGCGCAGGGCCTGGTCGCTTTCGAAGCGTGCCATGGCCACGTCGAGAATCGGCTGCAAGCGTTGTGCGTGGATGCCTTCGACGATGTAGGCGCTGACCCCGGACTTGATCGCCTGACGCATCACGTCGGGGTCATGTTCGTCGGTAAACATCACAATCGGCCGTGGCTGGTCTCGACTCACCAGCACCACTTGCTCCATCACATCGCGGCTCGGTGACTCGGTATCGATCAAAATCACATCCGGACGCACCGTTTCGACGCGCGCGGGCAGGTCGATGGTCAGGCCGGACTCGTCGATGACCTCGAATCCGGCTTCGGTCAGGGCGGCCTTCAAGCGGCCGACTTTCTTCGCGGTGTCGTTGATCAGCAGGATACGCAGCATGTTCGTAGTCTCCTGTCAGCGGCTGGCGAGTAGGGGCGAGCTGTCGCTCATGGCGTGCAGTTTGAAGCTGCGGGCATACCCGGCCGGGTCCGAGCCGTCCCAGATTTTGCCGTCGATCAACTGGCTGCTACGCATTTCCCTGGCCGAAGAATCGACACCGACCGCGCTGGCGGCCTCTCGATACAAGTCTAGTTGCTGGACCTGACGGGCCACGGCGAGGTAGTCCGGGTCGTCGCGCAGCAAACCCCAGCGACGGAACTGGGTCATGAACCACATGCCATCGGACAGATAAGGCTGATTGACCTCGCCGGCGCCATGGAAGCGCAGCGCGTGCAGGTCTTGCCAGCGGTTGCCGAGGCCGTCGGCGTAGTCGCCGAGCAGGCGCGGTTCGATGCAGTCGAGCGGCGCGTCCAGGTATTGGGGGGCGCTCAGCAACTGCGCGGTGCTGCGGCGATTCTCGACGCTTTCTTCAATGAAGCGACTGGCCTCCAGAATCGCCTTCACCAGCGCCCGTGCGGTGTTGGGGTATTGCTCGACGAAGGTGCGGGTGCAGCCGAGGACTTTTTCCGGATGATCGGGCCAGATGGTCTGGGTCGTTGCCATGGTGAAGCCGAGATTGTGTTTCACGGCGCTGGCGGACCACGGTTCACCGACGCAGAAACCGTCGATTCGCCCGGCTTGCAGGTGCGCGACCATTTGCGGTGGCGGCACCACCACACTGTCGACGTCATGCAGCGGATGAATGCCCTGGCTCGCCAGCCAGTAATACAGCCACATGGCGTGGGTGCCGGTCGGAAAAGTCTGGGCGAAGGTGAGTTTTGGGCGAGTTTGGTGCACGTGGCGGTCCAGTGCTTCAGGACCGGTCACGCCCAACGCCTGCAAGCCGTGGGAAAGGTTGATGCTCTGGCCGTTCTGGTTCAGGCCCATGAGCACCGCCATCTCGGTTGGCGCCACGCCGCCAATGCCCAGGTGCACGGCGTAGATCAAACCGTACAGGCTGTGGGCGGCATCGAGTTCGCCGCTGACCAGTTTGTCCCGCAGGTTGGCCCAGGAAGACTGGCGCTTGAGGTTCAAGGTCAGGCCGTAGGGCTGGGCGAAGCCCTGAGTGGCGGCGACCACCACCGAGGCGCAATCGCTCAAGGCCATGAAACCGAGGTTGATGTCGGTCTTTTCCGGGGCATCGCTGCCGTTGACCCAGGCCAGAGGGCCCGCTGTGGTTTCATTCATGGCAAAACACCTTCCAAAAAAAACGTCGTCCCAGGCCTTCGCGCAAGCAAAGCCGGGTGACGACGCCATTGTCCTTCCACTCATCCCGTCGTTGGCATGAGTGCTGATGCCTGTGTTGGTGCAAGGCATATGCCATCGCTTGCTGATTTTGTCGCGCGCCTCGCTTGCGACCCCGATGCCCGGCTATAATCGCCGCCTCATTTCGCCGCCATTCGAGTCAACGCCGCCCATGTACACCCTGGCCCGTCAGCTGTTGTTCAAACTTTCCCCGGAAACCTCCCACGATCTGTCCCTGGACCTGATCGGCGCGGGCGGGCGTTTGGGCCTCAACGGCTTGCTGTGCAAGGCGCCGGCAAAAATGCCGGTAAGCGTCATGGGCCTGGACTTCCCGAACCCGGTGGGTCTGGCGGCCGGTCTGGACAAGAATGGCGCGGCCATCGATGGTTTTGCCCAGTTGGGTTTTGGTTTTGTCGAAATCGGCACCATCACGCCGCGTCCACAGCCGGGCAATCCGAAACCACGGATTTTCCGTTTGCCGGAAGCTGAGGCGATCATCAACCGCATGGGTTTCAACAACCTCGGCGTCGATCACCTGCTGGCCCGCGTGGCTGCGGCCAAGTACAAGGGCGTGCTGGGCATCAACATCGGCAAGAACTTCGATACCCCGGTCGAGCGTGCGGTCGACGATTACCTGATCTGCCTCGACAAGGTCTACGCCCACGCCAGCTATGTGACGGTCAACGTCAGCTCGCCGAACACCCCGGGCCTGCGCAGCCTGCAGTTCGGTGATTCGCTCAAGCAATTGCTGGCTGACCTGGCGACTCGTCGTGCCGAGCTGGCGTTGCGTCACGGTAAACATGTTCCGTTGGCGATCAAGATCGCACCGGACATGACCGACGAAGAAACCGCGCAAGTCGCTCAAGCGCTGATCGAAACCGGGATGGACGCGGTGATCGCCACCAACACCACCCTGAGCCGCGTTGGCGTCGAAGGCATGGAATACGGTGACGAGGCGGGCGGTCTGTCCGGGGCGCCGGTTCGTGACAAGAGCACCCACACCGTGAAGGTGCTGGCGGCCGAGTTGGCGGGTCGTTTGCCGATCATCGCCGTGGGCGGCATCACCGAAGGCAAGCATGCCGCCGAGAAAATCGCGGCGGGTGCGAGCCTGGTGCAGCTCTATTCCGGCTTCATCTACAAAGGCCCGGCGCTGATTCGCGAGTCCGTGGACGCCATCGCCGCCCTGCGCTAAACCCTGTAGGGCTGGCTCGCCGCCTTGCGTAAATCCTGTAGGAGCATGGCTTGCCAGCGAAGGCGTCCTCAAAATCGCCTTCGCCGGCAAGCCGTGCTCCTACAGGGGGCGTGTTTGGCCAAACTGCAGGCATAAAAAAGGGCCCCTCGAAGGAGCCCCTGGGCCGAAGCCCGCCGCCCGGATGGGGCGTGCGTGGTAAGTCGTTACGTAATCAGGTTGTCGTGTCGGAGTGTGTGCCCTGTGTTAGCCGACGGCGTGAAGTTCGTTGAGTCTATGGATTCCCGCAGTGCCGGTCATACCGTCCCAGTTGTCGCCGCGTCCTTCTCGCCAGCCGTTAATCCAGGCTTGGCGTACTGACGGTAGAGTAAATGGGCAAAGCTCACGGGATTTGCCACCAACGCCATATTGATATCCGCGCAAAAATGCTCTTTCCAACGGATCACGCTTAAGTCTTCTCATAGGGTGTTGCCCTCACTTGTTGACTGTATGTATCGCGTTGACCTCAATCGAGGTCTGGCAGAAATGTCTGCCGTTGGGGGGCTCGCTGCCGGCGTGGCGAGCCAAGGTGTTGACGTCCGTTGTGGCGCCAACCTGTATTGAGTTCTAACCAATGCGTCACATCGAGGGAATGATCGTTTTGTCATAAGGACGTAACCATAAAGATGCTATGGCCATAAGTAACACGATGTTTGTCCCGTGTTTATTAGCCAAAGCCCTGTATGATCGGCCCCCCGCAGGATGATGGGGTTAATCCTTTAGTGAGAATGCCTCGCGTTGGTCTCGGGCATTATTCGACGAAGGGTCGAGTTATGACATTTTGTTGCATCAACTTTTTTATCTGCCCGTGCATCTAAGCTCTTCTAACCTGAGCAGCACGGGTGGGACGGCACACCTTCGTGCCACGCGGGCGCTCTTTTAGAAAAGCGCCTGATTGAAAACCGGGCCGGCAATGCGTTGTCGGTTCACTTAGCCAAAGGCTCTGAAATTCCAATGTCCGATCAATTCGAAATCTTCCTCACTTGCCCCAAAGGCCTCGAAGGCCTGCTCATCGAGGAAGCCGTCGGGCTTGGCCTTGAAGAAGCGCGTGAGCACACCTCTGCCGTGCGCGGCATGGCGACCATGGAAACCGCTTATCGCCTGTGCCTGTGGTCGCGTCTGGCGAACCGGGTGCTGCTGGTGCTCAAGCGTTTCCCGATGAAGGACGCCGAAGACCTGTATCACGGCGTGCTCGATATCGAGTGGCAAGACCACATGCTCAACGACGGCACCCTGGCCGTCGAGTTCAGCGGTCATGGTTCGGGCATCGACAACACGCACTTCGGCGCCCTGAAAGTCAAAGACGCCATCGTCGACAAACTGCGCACTCCGCAGGGCGACCGTCCGTCCATCGACAAACTCAACCCGGACCTGCGCATTCACCTGCGCCTGGACCGTGGCGAAGCGATCCTGTCCCTCGACCTCTCCGGCCACAGCCTGCACCAGCGCGGTTACCGCCTGCAGCAAGGCGCGGCGCCGCTGAAGGAAAACCTCGCGGCCGCCATCCTGATCCGTTCCGGCTGGCCGCGCATTGCTGCCGACGGCGGCGCGCTGGCTGACCCGATGTGCGGTGTTGGTACGTTCCTCGTCGAAGCGGCGATGATCGCCGCCGATATGGCACCGAACCTGCGTCGCGAGCAGTGGGGTTTCACCGCGTGGCTTGGCCACGTGCCGGCGCTGTGGAAAAAGCTTCACGAAGAAGCCACCGAGCGCGCTGCGGCCGGTCTGGCCAAGCCACCGCTGTGGATTCGTGGCTACGAAGCCGACCCGCGCCTGATTCAACCGGGCCGCAACAACGTCGAGCGTGCCGGCCTGAGCGAGTGGATCAAGATCTACCAGGGCGAAGTCGGCACCTTCGAGCCGCGTCCTGACCAGAACCAGAAAGGTCTGGTGATCTGCAACCCACCGTACGGCGAGCGTCTGGGCGACGAGGCGAGCTTGCTCTACCTCTACCAGAACCTCGGCGAGCGTCTGCGTCAGGCCTGCCTGAACTGGGAAGCGGCGGTGTTCACCGGCGCGCCGGACCTGGGCAAGCGCATGGGCATCCGCAGCCACAAACAGTATTCGTTCTGGAACGGCGCGCTGCCGTGCAAGCTGCTGCTGATCAAGGTCACGCCGGATCAGTTCGTCACCGGCGAGCGTCGCACCCCGGAACAGCGTCAGGTCGAGCGCGAACAGGCGGAATACGATCAGGCACCGAACGAGCCGCAGGAACGCCAGTACAACAAAAACGGTAACCCGATCAAACCGGCCGCGGCACCCGCTCCGGTGATCGAGCAACCGCGTTTGAGCGAAGGCGGGCAAATGTTTGCCAACCGTCTGCAAAAGAACCTCAAGGCGCTGGGCAAGTGGGTCAAGCGTGAAGGCATCGACTGCTATCGCGTCTACGATGCCGACATGCCGGAATACTCGATGGCCATCGACCTGTATCAGGATTGGGTTCACGTCCAGGAATACGCCGCGCCGAAATCCATCGACCCGGAAAAAGCCTCGGCGCGCATGTTCGATGCACTGGCAGCCATTCCACAGGCGTTGAACATCGACAAGAACCGCGTAGTGGTCAAGCGTCGCGAGCGTCAGAGCGGCACCAAGCAGTACGAACGCCAGGCGGCGCAAGGCAAGTTCGTCGAGGTCAACGAAGGCGGCGTGAAGCTGCTGGTGAACCTCACCGACTACCTCGACACCGGGCTGTTCCTCGACCACCGGCCAATGCGCATGCGCATCCAGAAAGAGGCGGCCGGCAAGCGCTTCCTCAATCTGTATTGCTACACCGCGACGGCCAGCGTCCACGCAGCCAAGGGCGGCGCGCGCAGCACCACCAGCGTCGACTTGTCGAAAACCTACCTCGACTGGGCGCGTCGCAACCTGTCGCTGAACGGTTTCTCCGACAAGAACCGTCTGGAGCAGAGCGACGTGATGGTCTGGCTGGATGCCTGCCGTGACGAGTTCGACCTGATCTTCATCGACCCGCCGACCTTCTCCAACTCCAAGCGCATGGAAGGGATCTTCGACGTGCAGCGCGATCAGGTGCAGTTGATTGACCTGGCCATGGCGCGACTGGCGCCGGGTGGCGTGTTGTACTTCTCCAACAACTTCCGCAAGTTCGCGCTCGAGGAAAACCTCACCGAGCGTTACGCGGTCGAGGAGATCACGACCCAGACCATCGATCCGGACTTCGCCCGCAACGGCAAGATCCACCGGGCCTGGAAAATCACTGCGCGTTGACAGTTTTTTGCATTGGATCCACAGAGCCTTGATTTTTAAAGGCTCTTGGCTTCTTTCAGTGCTGGTCAAATTGATGGCTAATAGCTATAACTCATCGCATGGCCAATGGGCTTTTCCGGCACCTGGCGTTTTGAGTTGCCTCTATGTCGTTGCACGCCGTGCGCCCAAAGATCCTGGGTTTTATCAGTGAAGACGTCTCGGCCTGGCTGGTCGCGCTGTTTGTATTGGTCGTCGGCGGGGTTCTCACCGGGTTGCTCGCCTGGTCGACCCTGAATCTGTTTCACCAACAATTGCGGCAACGTTTCCAACTGCTGGCCAGTGAACGTTACAGCCGTATCGAAGAACGCTTCGAAGATCAGGAGCAGCGCCTCGATGGCCTGCGCCGGTTCTTTGTCAATTCCGCTTCGGTTGCCCGCGAGGAATTCGACGGTTACACCCAACCTTTGCTGCACCGGACTCAGGCCTATTCGTTCGCCCTGCGGGTCAGTCGTGCCGAGCGGGCGGAGTTTGAGCGTCGGGTGCGGAAAGAGGGGGTACCCGATTTCAACATTCGTGAGCTCAATGCCGACGGTCAGCTGCAATTGGCGGCGGAGCGCGATGAGTATGTCGCGGTGCTGTACAGCCAGACCCAGAGCAAGCTCGGCTCACCGTTGGGCTACGATCTGGCCGCGCAGCCCCTGCGCCGTGCCACCCTGGACCGGGCGGACCAGCATGGCCGGATGGCGGTGTCGCAGCCGATGCATCTTGTCGCTATCGAGCCGGCTTATGCACGGGGCGTGTTGCTGGTGGCGCCGGTCATGCCACGCAAAAGTCCAGACACGAAACCTTACGGTT
This sequence comes from Pseudomonas sp. BF-RE-22, assembly GCF_019956155.1. Lineage (NCBI taxonomy): Bacteria > Pseudomonadati > Pseudomonadota > Gammaproteobacteria > Pseudomonadales > Pseudomonadaceae > Pseudomonas > Pseudomonas sp. BF-RE-22. The sequence continues at coordinate 78,012 of NZ_JAHBDD010000044.1, forward strand.
ATGTGATGGCGGTGATCAGCATGCGGCAGTTGCTGGCCGATGGCTTGCCGGAAGCGGGCCGTGATTATCTGTCAGTGCGAATCCTCGACCTGTCCATCGAAGAACAGCACGAAGTGCTTTACGAATCGCCCAACGGCCCCGCCGTCAGTGAGTTGTCCGCGACCCGGCTGCTGCGGCTGGCCGACCATGACTATCAGGTCGACATCCAGCCCAGCGAGGCCTTCCTGCAAGCCAACCACTCTTCGGTCAGCAGCCTTGTGGTGCTGGGTGGTTTGCTCAGTCTGCTGCTCAGCTCGCTGCTTTATGTGTTGGTCAGTCAGCGGCAACGCGCGCTGAAAATGGTCGAGCAGCGGACCCAGGAGTTGCGCGCCCGAGAGCAGGAGCTGCGCGGTACCCATGGTCAACTGCGTGGCGTATTGAATGCCGCGACCCAGGTGGCGATCATCGCCACCGACCTGCGCGGCGTCATCAGCACGTTCAACGCCGGGGCGGAGCAGATGCTCGGCTACTCAAGCGTGGAAGTGGTGGGGCACATGACCCTGGAAAACCTGCACCTGCCCCGGGAACTTGCCGCGCGTTCGGCCGAGTTGAGTGCACGTTATGGCAAACCGATTCCGACCTGCCAGGCGATGTTGGTCGAGGGCGGCGAGGAGGGCGGTCACGAGGCGCGGGAGTGGACGCTGGTGCGTGGCGATGGCAGCCAGTTGACGGTGAACATGCTGGCGACCCCGGTGCTCGACGAGCAAGGTTTGTGGGTCGGGCACCTGGCGATCTGCATCGACGTCACCGAGCGCAAGCGCGTGTACGAAGCGCTTGCCGCACGGGATTTGCTCTTGAAGAAACTCAGCGCCCATGTGCCCGGCGGAATTTACCAGTTCAAGATGGAATTCGACGGGCGCTTCAGTGTGATCTACGCCAGCGACGGCATCCGCGATATCTACGAGCTCGAGCCGGATGTCTTGCTGCTCAATGCCGAAGCGATTTTCACCCGGATTCACCCCCAGGACACCACCCGGGTCCGCGCTTCGATCCGGGCGTCGGCGGACACGCTCAGTCCGTGGCGCGAGGAATACCGCGTGCAATTACCGGTGCGGGGGGTGCGCTGGGTCCGTGGCGAAGCGACCCCGGAGGAACTGCCCGGCGGCGGCGTGCTCTGGCATGGCTATATCTCGGACATCTCCGACCTCAAGCGCGTCGAAGAAGAGCTGCGGGCGCTGTCGATCACCGACTCGCTGACCGGGATCCACAACCGGCGCTACTTCCAGGAGCGCCTGACCACCGAGATGGTTCGTGTGGAGCGCGGTGGCGGCGAGTTGTCGGTGATCATGCTCGACATCGACCATTTCAAGCGCATCAATGACCAGCATGGCCACGCCGTGGGCGATCGGGTGTTGCAGGCGGTGTGCGAGCGCATCGGCAATCGCCTGCGTCGCACCGATGTGTTCTGTCGCCTGGGCGGTGAAGAGTTCATGGTGCTCTGCCCGGACATCGATGGCGAACAAGCCTATGGGCTGGCGCTGGAGTTGTGGCAGGGCTTGCGCAGTTCACCGATCGACGATGTCGGGGTCGTCACGGCGAGTTTCGGCATTGCCAGTTGGCGTGCGGACGAGGGCGCGGATGCGCTGCTGTTGCGGGCGGACTCGGGGGTGTATGCGGCGAAACAGGCGGGACGGGATCGGGTTCAGGGCGAGTTGGGTTAAGTCGGGCTACACACAACCCCCCTGTGGGAGCTAGCCTGCTAGCGATAGCGGTGTGTCAGTCAATACATGTGCCGACTGACACACCGCTATCGCTAGCAGGCTAGCTCCCACATTGGATTTGAGGTGTGCTTACAACACCGAAGCGGTATCAGGCAGTTTCGGCTGGCGATACAAGTCCAGCAGCACCTGATCCAGCACCGACGATGCGCCAAACGGGGCCTTGTCGTTGAGGATCGCCACCACCGCCCAGGTGTTGCCATTGACGTCGCGGCTGAAGCCGGAGATCGCGCGCACGGTGTTCAGGGTGCCGGTCTTGACGTGGGCTTCGCCGCGCATCGCGGTGGTCTTCAGGCGTTTGCGCATGGTGCCGTCGGTGCCGGCAATCGGCATCGAACTGATGAACTCGGCAGCGTACGGGCTATGCCACGCGGCTTGCAGCATCGCCGCCATTTCACGGGCGCTCACGCGTTCTGCGCGGGACAGGCCGGAACCGTTTTCCATCACCAGGTGCGGCGCGGTAATGCCTTTCTTCGCCAGCCACTGACGCACCACGCGCTGGGCCGCTTTGGCGTCATCGGCGTCGGCGTCGGTGCGGAATTTCTGGCCCAGGCTCAGGAACAACTGCTGCGCCATGGTGTTGTTGCTGTATTTATTGATGTCGCGGATGACTTCCGCCAGGTCCGGCGAGAAGGCGCGAGCCAGGACCTTGGCGTCTTTCGGCGTGGGCGCCAGAACATCCCTGCCCTGAATGCTGCCGCCCAGTTCCTTCCAGATCGCCCGGACGGCACCGGCGGTGTACGTCGCGTGATCGAGCAGCGACAGGTAAGTCTGCGAGCTGCAGCCATCGGCCAACTGCCCGCCGACGGTCACGGTGACACTGCCGTCGGCCTGGGTCACCGGGTTGTAACGCACGCCACCGGTGCATTGCTTGCCGTTGACGGCCTTGACCTGGTTTTCGATGCGGATGCTGGCAATCGGCGGCTCTACCGAGATCAGCACCCGGCCGTTGTCGTTGCGCGCGACGAAGCGCAGGGCCTTGAGGTTGACCAGCAGCGAATCGGGTTTGACCAGGAACGGTTTGTTCTCGTCATTGCCGTCATCGTTGAACTCCGGCAGTTGCGGTTGCACGAAGAAGCCACGATCCAGCACCAGGTCGCCGGTGACTTGCGTCACGCCGTTGGCCCGCAGGTCGCGCATCAGCAGCCAGAGTTTTTCCATGTTCAGCTTCGGATCGCCGCCACCCTTGAGGTAGAGGTTGCCGTTGAGAATGCCGCCGCTGAGGGTGCCGTCGGTGTAGAACTCGGTTTTCCACTGGTGGTTCGGGCCGAGCATTTCCAGCGCCGCATAGGTGGTCACCAGTTTCATGGTGGACGCCGGGTTGACCGAGACGTCAGCGTTGAAAATGGTCGGGGTGCCAGGGCCATTGAGCGGGATCATCACCAGCGACAGGGCGTTGTCCTGCAGCTTGCTGGCCTTGAGGGCTTTTTCGACGTTGGGCGACAGCGCGGTGTTGATGGTGGCGGCGGAAACGGGGAGGGCCAGCGGGAGAAGAAGACTGGCCAGCAGCAGTGGACGCAAAGATTTGATCATCTGAAATAAAACCCTACAGGCGAGGGGAAAAAAGACGAGGGCATGAAGATAATTTCCCTCAGTGGTCATGAAAGTGTCGGCATTATGCCCCAAGGTGTAGCGGCTTGTGCCGTGCCCGCGCCTTCTAATCCGCTATTTTTTTACCGGCGGTAACGCGTTGCGCCCAGAGAGTCGGGCAATTGGCGGCTTAAACTGCTAAAGTGCCGCCCGTTATTACTTATGAGGATTGTTCCAATGGCGACTAACCGTTCCCAGCGTCTGCGCAAAAAACTGTGCGTCGATGAATTTCAAGAGCTGGGTTTCGAGCTGAACCTGGATTTCAAAGAAGATTTGGCTGATGAAGCCATTGATGCTTTCCTCGACGCGTTCCTGAAAGAAGCCATGGAAGCCAACGGTCTGGGCTATGTTGGCGGCGACGACTTCGGTCTGGTTTGCCTGCAGAAACGTGGCTCGGTGTCCGAAGAGCAGCGTGCAGCTGTTGAGGCCTGGCTCAAAGGCCGCAGCGAACTGACTGAAGTCACCGTCAGCCCGCTGATCGACGTCTGGTACCCGGAAAAGCCGATCAATCCGGTAGCTTGATGTCATAAAAGAAGCGGCGACCCAAGGGTCGCCGTTTTTTTATGCCTGTCAGAAACCACCGCCCGCTCCCCTGTGGGAGCGAGCCTGCTCGCGATGGACTTCAGAGCACCGCGGGGTATCAGATTCCCCGCGTAATCGTTAACGTCCATCGCGAGCAGGCTCGCTCCTACAGGGGACGGTGTGTATCAAGCAGCCTTGCGCCAATTCAGGATCACCAGCGTCAACACCCCCGCCACAATCCCCCAGAACGCCGAACCCACGGAAAACAGCGTCAACCCCGACGCCGTGACCATAAAGGTGATCAGCGCCGCTTCGCGTTCCTTCACTTCGGCCATCGCAATGCTCAAGCCATTGATGATCGAGCCGAACAACGCCAGTGCCGCAATCGACAGCACCAGTTCTTTGGGGAGCGCGGCAAACAGCGCCGCCAGCGTCGCGCCGAATACCCCGGCAATCCCGTAGAAAACCCCGCACCACACGGCGGCCGTGTAACGCTTGTTGCGGTCTTCGTGGGCATGCGGCCCGGTGCAGATCGCTGCGCTGATGGCGGCCAGGTTGATCCCGTGGGAACCGAACGGCGCCAGCAGCAGCGAGGCGATGCCCGTCGTAGTAATCAGCGGCGAGGCCGGCACGGTGTAGCCGTCGGCGCGCAGCACCGCAATGCCCGGCATGTTCTGCGAGGTCATCGCCACCACGAACAATGGAATGCCGATGCTGATGGTCGCGGCCAGGGAGAAGTGCGGCGTGGTCCAGACCGGCGTCGCCACTTCCAGGTGAAACACGCTGAAATCCAGCAGCCCCATGAACCCTGACAGCGCCGTACCGATCAGCAGCGCAGCGAGTACCGCGTAGCGCGGCGACAGGCGCTTGACCACCAGGTAGGTGAAAAACATCCCCAGCACCAGCGCGGTGCGATGTTGGGCGGCGACGAAAATTTCGCTGCCGATCTTGAACAGAATCCCGGCCAGCAACGCGGCGGCCAATGAGGCTGGAATCTTCTTCACCAGGCGTTCGAAGCTGCCGGTCATGCCACACACGGTGACCAGCACCGCACAGGTCATGTAGGCGCCAATGGCTTCGCCGTAACTCACACCGCCCAGGCTGGTGATCAGCAACGCCGCGCCGGGTGTCGACCACGCGATGGTGATCGGCGTGCGATAACGCAGGGACAGGCCAATCGAACACACCGCCATGCCAATGGAAATCGCCCAGATCCACGACGAAATCTGCCCGCTGGTCAGGCCTGCCGCTTGCCCGGCCTGGAACATCAACACCAGGGAGCTGGTGTAGCCGGTCATCATCGCGATGAACCCGGCGACGATGGCGGAAGGGGACGTGTCCGCCAATGGGCGGAGCTGCGTGTGCGTGGCGTCGTTCATGACAACGGTGTTCCTTAATACGTACGAAAATACCCAAAGCAACGCAATCCCCAATGTAGGAGCGAGGCTTGCCCGCGAAGGCGTCATATCATTCAACATTGATGTCAACTGACACGACGCCTTCGCGGGCAAGCCTCGCTCCTACAGGGGATCGTATTCGCTGCGGATTCTGCGGATAAGCCTAAACTCAAACGTAAGCAATCGTTGCGATACAGCAAAGGCGACAAACAGCCGTACAGTCGTGTTGCCACCATCCATTGTGTACAATCGCGGTGTTTTTTACGCGATACTTGCCAGCGACCCACTGTGCCGTATTACAGTCACGGTCAATTCGCCGCAGTTCTCCCGACTCGAGTGCCCATGAACGAACAGTTGCAACCCCTCAAGAAACAACCGCGAGCAGGCAAAGCCGGCCGCAGCGGTACCCAGGACGATATTGTCTACGCGCATATCTTCGAGGCCATCCTCGAACAGCGCCTGGCGCCCGGCACCAAGTTGAGCGAAGAAGCGCTGGGGGAAATTTTCGGGGTCAGTCGCACCATCATTCGCCGCGCGCTGTCGCGCCTGGCTCATGAAGGCGTCGTGCTGTTGCGGCCGAATCGCGGCGCCGTGGTTGCCAGCCCGAGTGTCGAGGAAGCGCGCCAAGTGTTCCTCGCCCGCCGTCTGGTCGAACGTGCGATCACTGAACTGGCCGTGCAGCACGCCACCTCCGAGCAAATCGCCGAGTTGCGGCAGATGGTCAACGACGAACGCGACAGCTTCTCCCGTGGCGATCGCGGTGCCGGCATTCGTCTGTCGGGCGAATTCCACCTGAAACTGGCCGAAGCGGCGAAGAATGCACCGCTGATCAGCTTCCAGCGCAGCCTGGTGTCCCAGACTTCGTTGATCATCGCGCAGTACGAAAGCGGCAACCGTTCGCACTGTTCCTATGACGAACACACCCAACTGATCGACGCGATCGAAGCGCGCAACGGTGAGCTGGCGGTGAACCTGATGATGCACCACATGGACCACATCGACAGCAAACTCAACCTTGACGAAGAAAGCGCGTCGGATGATTTGCACGCGGTGTTCTCGCATTTGTTGCAGACCAAGAAGCCAGGGCGTTCGCCGGCGAAAATCTGATAGACCGCGTCGCTGCCTTCGCGGGCAAGCCTCGCTCCTACGGGGTTTACGCTGTACCTGTAGGAGCGAGGCTTGCCCGCGAAGGCGACCTCAAAGCCAATAAAAATCCCCCGCAACCATCGATTGCGGGGGATTTTTTTATGCCCGAAAAACCCTAGCGCTGATGCACCTGATTCCCCGCCGCATACGTCTGCAACACCGTCCGGTCATCCCCCAGCGTCATCAACACAAACAACGTCTCGGCAATGTTGTTCGCCTGCTTCAAGCGGTAGCTCAGCAACGGCGTGGCGTTGTAATCCAGCACCAGGAAGTCCGCGTCGGTGCCCGGTTGCAGTGTGCCGATCTTGTCCTCAAGCCGCAGTGCCCGTGCGCCGCCCAGCGTCGCCAGGTACAACGATTTGAACGGGCTCAGTCGCGCACCTTGCAACTGCATGACCTTGTACGCCTCGTTCAACGTTTGCAGCAGCGAGAAACTGGTGCCGCCGCCCACATCGGTGCCGATGCCGACATTGAGTTTGTGCTTCTCGGCCATCGGCAGGTTGAACAGGCCGCTGCCGAGGAAGAAGTTCGAAGTCGGGCAGAACGAGATGGCCGAGCCGGTTTCTGCCAATCGCGCGCATTCGTCATCGCACAGGTGCACACCGTGGGCGAAGACCGAGCGCTCGCCGAGCAACTGGTAGTGATCGTAGACGTCCAGGTAGCCTTTGCGCTCCGGGAACAGTTCCTTGACCCACTCGATTTCCTTGAGGTTTTCGCTGATGTGGGTCTGCATGTACAGGTCCGGATATTCACTCAGCAACTGACCGGCGAGGGTCAGTTGTTCCGGGGTGCTGGTCGGGGCGAAACGCGGCGTGACGGCGTAGTGCAAGCGACCCTTGCCGTGCCAGCGCTCGATCAGCGCCTTGCTTTCGACGTAGCTGGATTCGGCGGTGTCGGTCAGGTAGTCCGGCGCGTTGCGGTCCATCATCACCTTGCCGGCGATCATCCGCAGGTCCAGCTGTTCAGCCGCTTCAAAGAACGAGTTCACCGATTGCGGGTGCACGCTGCCGAACACCAGCGCGGTGGTGGTGCCGTTGCGCAGCAGTTCCTTGATGAAAATGTCTGCGACTTCGTCGGCGTGAGTCTTGTCGGCGAACTGGCTTTCACACGGGAAGGTGTAAGTGTTGAGCCAGTCCAGCAATTGCTCGCCGTAGGCACCGACCATGCCGGTTTGCGGCAAATGGATGTGGGTGTCGATGAAACCGGGGGTGATCAGCGCGTCCTGATAATGAGTGATCTCGATATCGGCGGGCAGGGTTGGCAGCAATTCGCTGGCGTGACCGAGGGCACTGATCTGGCCGTTATCGACCACCAGCAAACCGTCTTCGAAATACTCGTACGAGGCTTCGATACCCACTTCAGCGGGGTCGGCGATGCTGTGCAGGATGGCGGCGCGGTAGGCTTTGCGAGTCAGAGGCATGGGCGTTCTCAATTAGAGGCTTGGCTGCGGCGTGAAGCAGGCAGCAGTTTGGCAATCGACGATCCGGCGCTGGCGGTGTGCTGGCCGAAATTCGCGTTATAGGTGGCGATGATTTCGCCGGCGATGGAGATGGCGATTTCCACAGGCAATTTGCCTTTGACTTCGCCGATGCCCATCGGGCAGCGCATGCGTTGCAGCACGCTGCTGTCAAAACCACGGTCGCGCAGGCGATGTTCGAACTTCACCCGTTTGGTTTTCGAACCGATCAGGCCGAAGTAGGCGAAGTCGTTGCGCTTGAGGATCGCGGCGGTGAGTTCGAGGTCGAGCTGGTGGTTGTGGGTCATGACGATGCAGTAGCTGCCGGCGGGCAGGTCGTCGATTTCATCCACCGGCTCTTCGGCGACGATTTTGCGCACGCCGTGGGGGATCTGTTCAGGGAATTCATCTTCCCGCGAGTCGATCCAGCGCACCCGGCAGGGCAGGCTGGCGAGCAGCGGCACCAGTGCGCGACCGACATGGCCGGCGCCGAACACGGCGATCTGCGCCTGGACCTGGCCCATCGGTTCGAACAGCAGCACGGTCACGCCGCCGCAGCACTGGCCGAGGCTGGCGCCGAGGCTGAAGCGCTCCAGGTGCGTGTCCTGTTTGCCGCTGGCGAGCATTTCGCGGCCGATCTGCATGGCCTTGTATTCCAGATGCCCGCCACCGATGGTGTCGAAGGTCTGGCTGGCGCTGATGACCATTTTCGAACCGGCATTGCGCGGCGTCGAGCCGAGCTCTTCGATGATGGTCACCAACACGCAGGGTTCACCGCGGTTTTGCAGGTCGGCGAGGGCGTCGATCCAGTTGTACATGTTTCACCTCGACATCTGTGTTGTCTATCCGGGCCTCATCGCTAGCAGGCTAGCTCCCACAGTTGATCGCATTCCCCTGTGGGAGCTAGCCTGCTAGCGATTGGCCGCGCCTCGGTCTTAGAGCGAAGCCAACTCGGTTTCGGTTTCAACGGCCTTCGCCGCCTTCAACTGCCGCATCTGCTCACAGCCCCACAACACCCGCTCCGGCGTCGCCGGCGCATCGATTTTCGGTTGATGTTTGTAATCACCCAGACTCGCCACGGCGTCCTTGATCGCACACCACGACGCGATGCCGAGCATGAACGGCGGCTCGCCCACAGCCTTGGAATGGAACACCGTGTCTTCCGGGTTCTTGCGGTTTTCCACCAGCTTCACCCGCAGGTCCAGCGGCATGTCGGCGACCGCCGGAATCTTGTAGCTCGCCGGGCCGTTGGTCATCAGTTTGCCCTTGGCATTCCAGACCAGCTCTTCCATGGTCAGCCAGCCCATGCCCTGGATGAAACCGCCCTCGACCTGACCGATGTCGATGGCCGGGTTCAGCGAGGCGCCGACGTCGTGGAGGATGTCGGTGCGCAGCATTTTGTACTCGCCGGTCAGCGTATCGACGATCACTTCGCAGCACGCCGCGCCGAACGCGTAGTAGTAGAACGGCCGACCACGTGCCTGGCTGCGGTCGTAGAAGATTTTCGGGGTCTTGTAGAAGCCGGTGCTCGACAGCGAGACCTGAGCGAAATACGCCTGCTGAATCAGCGCTTCGAACGTCAGGATGTGATCGCGAACCCGTACGTGACCGTTGTGGAATTCCACGTCTTCTTCGCTGACCTTGTATTGCCGCGCGGCGAATTCCACCAAGCGCTTCTTGATGATTTCCGCCGCGTTTTGCGCGGCTTTACCGTTCAGGTCGGCACCGCTGGAGGCGGCGGTCGGCGAGGTGTTCGGCACCTTGTCGGTGTTGGTCGCGGTGATCTGCACGCGGTCCATTTCCACCTGGAACACTTCGGCCACGACCTGCGCGACTTTGGTGTTCAAGCCCTGGCCCATTTCCGTGCCACCGTGGTTCAGGTGGATGCTGCCGTCGGTGTAGACGTGCACCAGCGCACCGGCCTGGTTGAGGAAACTGGCGGTGAAGGAAATACCGAATTTCACCGGGGTCAGCGCCAGGCCTTTTTTCAGGATCGGGCTGTTGGCGTTGTAGCGGCGGATCGCTTCGCGGCGCTCGGCGTACTGGCTGCTTTCTTCCAGTTCGGCGGTCATTTCCTCGAGCATGTTGTGCTCGACGGTCTGGTAGTAATGGGTGACGTTGCGTTCGGTCTTGCCGTAGTAGTTGGCCTTGCGCACCGCCAGCGGATCAAGGGCCAGATGCCGGGCAATCGCGTCCATGACTTCTTCGATGGCGACCATGCCTTGCGGGCCGCCGAAGCCACGGTAAGCGGTGTTCGACGCGGTGTTGGTCTTGCAGCGGTGACCGTTGATGGTTGCATCGCCGAGGTAGTACGAGTTGTCGGCGTGGAACATCGCACGGTCGACAATCGAGTTCGACAGGTCCGGCGAGCAGCCGCAGTTACCCGCCAGTTCCAGCTGGATGCCGTGCAGGCGCCCGCTGTCGTCAAAGCCCACGTCGTACTCGACATAGAACGGGTGACGCTTGCCGGTCATCAGCATGTCTTCGACACGCGGCAAGCGCATTTTGGTTGGCTGGCCGGTCAGGTGCGCAATCACCGCGCACAGGCAGGCCGGGCTCGCTGCCTGGGTTTCCTTGCCACCAAAACCACCGCCCATGCGGCGCATGTCGACGACGATTTTGTTCATCGACACGTCCAGCACTTCCGCCACCAGTTTCTGTACTTCGGTGGGGTTTTGCGTGGAGCAGTAGACAATCATCCCGCCGTCTTCAGTGGGCATCACCGACGAGATCTGTGTTTCGAGGTAGAAGTGCTCCTGGCCGCCAATGTGCAGCGTGCCCTGGATACGATTTTTCGCTGTCGTCAACGCGCCCGCTGAATCACCGCGTTCATGGGTGTGGCTGTCCAGCACGAAATGCTTTTTGCGAAAGGCCTCGACCACGTCCAGTACCGGTTCCAGGTCTTCGTATTCGATCACTGCGGCCATGGCGGCTTTGCGTGCGGTCTCCAGGTCGCGGGCGGCCACGGCCATGACGACCTGACCGACGAACTGCACCGTGTCGATGGCCAGCAATGGATCACCGGGCATCAGCGGGCCGATGTCTTTCAGGCCCGGCACGTCTTCGTGGGTGATGGCGATGCGCACGCCTTCGAAGGCGTAGCAAGGCTTGGTGTCGATGCTGATGATTTTCGCGTGGGCGCGGTCCGACAGCCGTGCGTAAACGTGCAGCTGGTTCGGAAATTCCAGGCGGTCGTCGATGTACTGCGCCTCACCGGACACATGCTTGGCGGCGCTGTCGTGCTTGACGCTGCGGCCGACGCCGGTGGTCAGGTCCTTGGCGAACAGTTCAGCCAATTCGGCTTGGGTCTTCTCTACAGCGTGATGATTAGACATAAGCGGTCACCCGAGTCTCGATGTGCGGCGTTTGCAGTTCAATGAAGTATTTGCGCAGCAGGTTTTGCGCGCTGAGCAGGCGGTATTCCTTGCTGGCGCGGAAGTCCGAGAGCGGCGTGAAATCTTCGGCCAGTGCGGCGCAGGCGCGTTCGACGGTGGCGTTGTTGAACGGTGAACCGAGTAACACGGCTTCGCAGTTGGCGGCGCGTTTGGGGATGGCAGCCATGCCACCGAAGGCAACGCGTGCGTCGGCGATCACACCGTTTTCCAGGCGGATGTTGAAGGCGGCGCAAACGGCGGAAATGTCATCGTCCAGACGCTTGGAAACCTTGTACGCACGGAACAGTTGTTCGGCGCTGGCACGGGGCACGATGATCTTCTCGATGAACTCGCTTTCCTGGCGCGCGGTGACGCGGTAATCGATGAAGTAATCTTCCAGGGCCAGGGTGCGGCGGGTTTCGCCCTTACACAGCACAATCTGCGCGCCCAAGGCGATCAGCAGTGGTGGCGAGTCACCGATCGGCGAGGCGTTGCCAATGTTGCCGCCGAGGGTGCCCTGGTTGCGGATCTGCAACGAAGCGAAACGATGCAGCAATTCGCCGAAGTCCGGGTACTCGGCGTTCAAGGCTTCATAGCAATCGGAGAGGGCGGTGGCGGCGCCGATTTCCAGGCGATCGTCAAAGCGTTCGATGCGCTTCATCTCGGCGACGTTGCCGACGTAAATCATCACCGGCAGCGTGCGGTGGAACTGCGTGACTTCCAGCGCCAGGTCCGTGCCGCCGGCCAGCAGCCGGGCCTGTGGATAAGCGTCGTAGAGGTCGGCCAGATCGGCGACGGTCAGCGGCACCAGGCAGCGCTTGTCGCCGCTGTTGAGTTCGCCGATATCGGTCGGCGCGATGGCCTTCAGACGTGCAATGGTCTCGGCTTCGCGAGCGTCGAATTGATCGGGTTGCTTGCCGCAGCAGGATTGCTCGGCAGCTTGCAGAATCGGCCGATAGCCGGTGCAGCGGCAGAGGTTGCCGGCCAGTGCTTCGTGCGCTTTATGCGAGTCCGGTTGTTCGCTGTTCTTTTGCAGCGCGAACAGCGACATCACGAAACCGGGGGTGCAGAAGCCGCATTGCGAGCCGTGGCATTCGACCATGGCTTTCTGCACGCTGTGCAGTTCGCCTTGGTGCTTGAGGTCTTCGACGCTGATCAGTTGCTTGCCATGCAGCGACGAAACAAACGTCAGGCACGAGTTGAGGCTGCGATAGCGAATGTGTTCGCGGCCATCGTCATCCGTTTGCAACTCGCCGACCACCACGGTACACGCGCCACAGTCACCGCTGGCGCAACCTTCTTTGGTGCCGGGTTTGCCCACATGGTCGCGCAGATAATTGAGCACGGTCAGGTTTGGGTCCAGGGCGTGCTCGCTACGGAGTTCCTGGTTAAGTAAAAACTGGATCACGGAAGGCCTCGCAGACTCATTATTGTTGTTAACCGACTTGGACCGAATTTATCAGGTCTGACTTTGCGGTCAATGATTTTCTGACTTAAAGGTCAGGAAATAGCATTTTGTCGATCAACGACTCGTTCCTTCATTATTGACCCTTGCGGGTTAGCCTGCTTTTTGCGGGATTCGTGCCAAAAACCGCCGAGTGGGCACTCCGCCATGACCCCTCATGTGCGCTACACTGCGCCGCTTGTACAGATCGAAGAATTTGAAGGACACCCATGACGTTCAAGGCGCCGGACAGCCTCGCCGAGCAAATTGCTCACCACCTCGCCGAACGCATCATTCGTGGCGAAATGAAGCCCGGGGAGCGCATCCAGGAACAGAAGGTCACGCTGGCCCTCAATGTCAGCCGCGGCTCGGTCCGCGAAGCCTTGCTGATCCTCGAGCGTCGCCACCTGATCGCGATCCTGCCGCGACGCGGCGCGCATGTGACCGAACTCACCGCCCACAAGGTGCAGAGCCTGTGCGCGCTGATGGGCGAGATGTACATCCTGCTCGCCAATGCCGTGGCCACTGGCTGGCAAGTCCAAGCCGACCTGGCGCCGTTCGTGCAGATCCAGCAGCGCCTGACCGCGAGCTACGAGCGCCAGGACATCCATGCCTTCGTCGACGACAGTTTCAATGTGATGCGCGCCACGTACGGGTTTGCCAACAACCCGTACTTGCAGGAAACCGTCGAGAATCTGCAACCGGCCATGAGCCGTGCGTATTTCCTTGCCCTGGAGCAGCGCAAGGCCTCGATGAGCGAGTATCTGGAACTGTTCGAACGCTTGCTCGCGGCCGTGATCGCCCGTGACCATGCGCTGATTCGCACCGTGCTGACCGCGTATTGCCAGCGCAGTTGCGATCTGGTGATTTCTGCCCTGACGGACGCTTAAGCGTGCGGCTCAAGTGCATCAAGCTGGCGGGGTTCAAATCCTTCGTCGATCCGACCACGGTGAACTTCCCCAGTAACATGGCGGCGGTGGTCGGGCCCAATGGCTGCGGCAAATCGAACATCATCGACGCCGTGCGCTGGGTGATGGGCGAGAGCTCGGCCAAGAACTTGCGCGGCGAGTCGATGACCGACGTCATCTTCAACGGTTCGACCAGCCGCAAACCGGTGAGCCAGGCCAGCATCGAGCTGGTGTTCGACAACACCGACGGCACCCTGCTTGGCGAATACGCCGCCTATGCGGAAATTTCCATTCGCCGCAAAGTGACCCGCGACAGCCAGACCACCTATTACCTCAACGGCACCAAGTGCCGTCGCCGCGATATCACCGACATCTTCCTCGGTACCGGCCTGGGCCCGCGCAGCTACTCGATCATCGAGCAGGGGATGATCTCCAAGCTGATCGAGTCCAAGCCCGAAGACTTGCGCAACTTCATTGAAGAAGCGGCGGGCATCTCCAAGTACAAGGAGCGCCGGCGCGAGACCGAAAACCGCATTCGTCGCACCCACGAAAACCTGGAGCGCCTGACGGACCTGCGCGAAGAGCTGACGCGTCAGCTTGAACGCCTGCACCGCCAAGCGGAAGCGGCCAAGAAGTATCAGGAATACAAGGGCGAGGAGCGTCAACTCAAGGCGCAACTGTCGGCCCTGCGCTGGCAGGCCTTGAACGAACAGGTCGGCCAGCGCGAAGCGATCATTGGCACCCAGGAAGTCACGTTCGAAGCGCTGGTGGCCGAGCAGCGCAACGCCGACGCGAGCATCGAACGCTTTCGCGACGGGCACCATGACCTGTCGGAGTGCTTCAATCTGGTGCAGGGGCGTTTCTATTCGGTCGGTGGCGACATCGCCCGGGTCGAGCAGAGCATCCAGCACGGCCAGCAGCGCTTGCGTCAGCTGCAAGACGATCTGAAAGAAGCCGAGCGCGCGCGTCTGGAAACCGAATCTCACCTGGGTCACGACCGCACGTTGCTGCTGACCCTCGGCGAAGAGCTGGACATGCTCACGCCGGAGCAGGAAGTCACCAGCGCCGCCGCCGAAGAAGCCGCCGCCGCGCTGGAAGAATCCGAAACCACCATGCACGGCTGGCAGGAGCAGTGGGACACGTTCAACCTGACCGCCGCCGAGCCGCGTCGCCAGTCCGAAGTCCAGCAGTCGCGCATCCAGCAGCTGGAAACCAGCATGGAGCGTTTGGCTGATCGACAGAAGCGTCTCGGCGAAGAACGCGCCTTGCTTTCGGCGGACCCGGAAGACGCGGCGATCATGGAACTCAGCGAGCAGTTGGCCGCTTCCGAGGCCACGCTCGAAGACTTGCAGGCCAGTGAAGAAGCGCAGGTCGAGCGACTTGAGCAACTGCGTCAGGAATTGCAGCAAGCGTTGTCGGCGCAGCAACAGGCGCAGGGCGATTTGCAGCGTCTCAACGGCCGTCTCGCTTCGCTTGAAGCCTTGCAGCAAGCCGCGCTCGATCCGGGCACCGGCACCGCTGAATGGTTGCGCGAACAACACCTGGCGGATCGTCCACGCCTGGCCGAAGGCCTCAAGGTTGAAGCCGGTTGGGAGCTGGCGGTGGAAACCGTGCTCGGCGCCGATCTGCAAGCGGTGCTGGTGGACGATTTCGGCGGTTTCGACCTGGCCGGTTTTGCCCAAGGCGATTTGCGATTGCTCAGCCCCGCCAGCGATGGCGTGCGCGTGCCAGGCAGCTTGCTCGACAAGGTCGAGGCGCAGATCGATCTGTCGCCGTGGCTGGGGCAGGTCAAGCCGGTTGAAAACCTCGAACAGGCCTTGGCAATGCGCAGTCAGTTAACCGCCGGTCAGAGCCTGATCAGCCGTGATGGTTACTGGGTCGGCCGGCACTTTTTACGGGTGCGCCGCGCCAGCGAAGCGGAAAGTGGCGTGTTGGCTCGCGGTCAGGAAATCCAGCGCTTGAGCGTTGAGCGCGAAGAGCGTGAAGCCACGGTCGAAACCCTCGAAACCCAACTTCAGAATCTGCGGGCGCAGCAACGACAGCAGGAAAACGGTCGCGAACATTTGCGCCGTTTGCTGCAGGACGAAGCGCGTCAGCAAGGCGAATTGAAAGCCCAGTTGTCCGCCGGCAAAGCCAAGGTCGAGCAACTGACCTTGCGCCGTACACGGCTCGATGAAGAACTCACCGAGCTGGCCGAGCAGCGCGCGTTGGAACACGAAAACATCGGCGAAGCGCGCCTGCAATTGCAGGAAGCTCTCGACGCCATGGCACTGGACACCGAGCAGCGTGAGCTGCTGCTGGCCCAGCGCGACAGCCTGCGCGAGCGCCTTGATCGCGTGCGTCAGGAAGCCCGGCAGCACAAGGATCACGCGCATCAATTGGCGGTGCGCCTGGGTTCGCTCAAGGCGCAACACGACTCGACGCGTCAGGCGCTGGAACGGCTGGAAATGCAGTCCGAGCGCCTGACCGAAAAACGCGAACAGCTCAGCCTCAATCTGGAGGAGGGCGAGGCGCCGCTGGAAGAGCTGCGTCTGAAGCTTGAAGAGTTGCTCGACAAGCGCATGACCGTCGACGAAGAACTCAAGACCGCACAGATTGCCCTCGAAGACGCCGACCGCGAATTGCGTGACGCCGAAAAACGCCGCCACCAGGCCGAGCAGCAATCGCAGTTGATTCGTGGCCAGATGGAAACCCAGCGCATGGAATGGCAAGCCCTGACCGTGCGCCGCAAGACCCTGGAAGATCAGTTGCTGGAAGACGGTTACGACCTGCACGGCGTACTCGCCACGCTGACCACCGAAGCCAGCGAGAAGGACGCCGAAGAGGAACTCGAACGCATTGCCGCACGCATTCAGCGCCTCGGCGCGATCAACCTCGCGGCCATCGACGAATATCAGCAACAATCCGAGCGTAAACGTTATCTGGATGCGCAGAACGACGATCTGGTCGAAGCGCTGGACACCCTCGAGAACGTGATCCGCAAGATCGACAAGGAAACCCGCAACCGCTTCAAGGATACCTTTGATCAGATCAATGGCGGTTTACAGGCGCTTTTCCCAAAAGTTTTCGGTGGAGGGCGCGCGTATTTGGAACTGACGGGCGAAGATCTACTCGATACAGGGGTGACGATCATGGCGCAGCCGCCCGGAAAGAAGAACAGCACCATCCATTTGCTCTCCGGTGGCGAAAAAGCCCTGACCGCATTGGCCCTGGTTTTTGCGATCTTCAAGTTGAATCCGGCGCCGTTCTGCATGCTCGATGAAGTTGACGCGCCGCTGGATGACGCTAACGTTGGACGCTACGCCCGGCTGGTGAAAGAGATGTCGCAGACGGTGCAGTTCATCTATATCACCCACAACAAGATCGCCATGGAAATGGCCGATCAATTGATGGGGGTGACGATGCACGAACCGGGTTGCTCGCGTCTGGTGGCAGTGGATGTCGAGGAGGCGATGGCGATGGTGGATGCCTGAGTCGGCGTCTGTAGGTTGAGTATTTTTTGTCCGTAGGACTTATTTACCTTCCTCTACTTGCTGGCTAATCGACATATTCGCGCAAGCCATTGTGACAGACGGTGTAAAGTTGCCTTTGGTCGTGCTAGTTTAATGTCAATTTTTCGTATACGTGGGCAAAACGCCTGTCAGAACATAGAGTTGGCGCCACGTTTTAAAGCGGTTTACGAGTTGTAAACCCCTTATTTTTCAGCATTTTTTATAGAGGCACGGGATTACATGGAAATCGGTCTGCGCGAGTGGCTGATCGTCATCGGCATTATTGTCATTGCCGGTATTCTTTTCGATGGCTGGCGCCGTATGCGCGGCGGCAAGGGAAAATTGAAGTTCCGTCTTGATCGAAGTCTGTCCAATTTGCCGGACGAGGACACCAGCGCCGAGCTGTTGGGCCCGCCGCGCGTTCTGGATACCCACAAAGAACCGCAACTGGACGAGCACGATCTGCCGTCGGTGAGCATGCCTGCCCGTGAGCCCCGTGAGTCGGGTTCCAAGCGCGGCAAGCGTGGCCATGGCGAGCCGTCGCAAGGCGATATGAACCTCAGCCTGGACCTGGACGGCGGCCCGAGCTTCAGCAGCCGTGACGACGATTTCCCGGTTGACGCCAAGTCTTCGCCTTCGGTCAGCGACAAAGAACAACCGCAAGCCGAAGAAGTGCTGGTGATCAGCGTGATCTGCCGCGACGCTGCTGGCTTCAAAGGCCCG
The DNA here is from genome assembly GCF_019956155.1 of Pseudomonas sp. BF-RE-22. Classification (NCBI taxonomy): domain Bacteria; kingdom Pseudomonadati; phylum Pseudomonadota; class Gammaproteobacteria; order Pseudomonadales; family Pseudomonadaceae; genus Pseudomonas; species Pseudomonas sp. BF-RE-22. The sequence continues at coordinate 95,820 of NZ_JAHBDD010000044.1, forward strand.
GCGCTGTTGCAGAACATCCTCGAAAGCGGTCTGCGCTTCGGCGAGATGGACATTTTCCACCGTCACGAAAGCATGGCTGGCAACGGCGAAGTCCTGTTCTCCATGGCCAATGCGGTCAAGCCGGGCGTCTTCGATCTGGACGACATCGACCACTTCAGCACACCGGCCGTGAGCTTCTTCCTCGGCCTGCCAGGCCCGCGTCATCCGAAGCAGGCCTTCGACGTGATGGTGGCTGCGGCGCGCAAACTGTCCCAGGAGCTGAACGGCGAACTGAAAGACGACCAGCGCAGCGTACTGACCGCCCAGACGATCGAGCATTACCGTCAGCGCATCGTCGAATTCGAACGCCGCGCCCTGACCCAGAAGCGCTGATATTGGCAATGTGCGGGCGTTCATGACGCGACTCCCGCACTTTGTAGGAGCCGGCTTGCTGGCGATGGTGGATCAGATACATCTATGTCTACTGACACACCATCGCCAGCAAGCCGGCTCCTACATTGAATCTACGCCGCACCACAGATTGAGCAGCCTCGGCTGCTCTTTTGCTTTATGAGAGAACACCCATGACCGCCGCCAAAACCCGCATTCTAGAGCTGCGCGCTGAGCTGGATCAGCACAACTATCGCTACCACGTGATGGACGAGCCGAGCATTCCGGACGCCGAGTACGACCGGTTGTTCCATGAGCTCAAGGCCCTCGAAGCAGCCAACCCTGACCTCATCACCAGCGACTCGCCAACCCAGCGCGTCGGCAGCGCGGCGCTGTCGGCGTTCACCCAGGTGCGTCACGAAGTGCCGATGCTCAGCCTCGGCAACGCCTTCGAAGAAACCGACATGCGCGAGTTCGATCGTCGGGTGACTGAAGGCCTCGACCTGCCAGCCGGCGACTTGTTTGGCGGCGGGGCGGCGGTGGAGTACAGCTGCGAACCGAAGCTCGATGGCCTGGCGGTCAGCCTGCTTTATCTGGACGGTGTGCTGGTGCGCGGCGCAACGCGCGGTGACGGCACCACCGGTGAAGACATCAGTGTCAACGTACGCACCGTGCGTAATATTCCGCTCAAACTGCAAGGCACCGGCTGGCCGGCGACCCTGGAAGTACGCGGCGAAGTGTTCATGTCCAAGGCCGGTTTCGAACGGCTCAACGCCACGCAGCTGGAAGTCGGCGGCAAGACCTTCGCCAACCCGCGCAACGCGGCGGCGGGCAGCTTGCGGCAGCTGGATTCGAAGATCACTGCCAACCGTCCGCTGGAATTCTGCTGCTACGGCATCGGCCAGGTTTCGGCGGAGATTGCCGACACTCACATCGGCAATCTGAAGCAGCTTCAGGCATGGGGCATGCCGATCAGTCGCGAGCTGAAACTGGCACACGGCATCGATGAATGCCTGGATTACTACCGCGACATCGGTGAGCGCCGCAACAGCCTCGCCTATGAAATCGACGGCGTGGTGTTCAAGGTCAACAGCATCGCCTCCCAACGTGAATTGGGCTTCCGCGCCCGCGAACCGCGCTGGGCGATTGCCCATAAATTCCCGGCGATGGAAGAACTCACCGAATTGCTCGACGTGGAATTCCAGGTCGGGCGAACCGGTGCCGTAACGCCGGTGGCGCGCTTGAAACCGGTCAAGGTGGCGGGCGTCACCGTGGCCAACGCGACGCTGCACAACATGGACGAAGTGGCGCGTCTGGGGCTGATGATCGGCGACACCGTGATCATCCGCCGCGCGGGCGACGTGATTCCGCAGGTGGTGCAAGTGGTCATGGAGCGCCGCCCGGAAAACGCACGGCCAGTGCAGATTCCTGAACAGTGCCCGGTGTGCGGTTCGCATGTCGAACGCACACAATTGGTCAAGCGCAGCAAGGGGCGCGAGACCATCAGCGAGGGCGCGGTGTATCGCTGTGTCGGTCGCCTGGCCTGCGGTGCGCAACTCAAGCAGGCGATCATTCACTTCGTTTCCCGTCGAGCGATGGACATCGAAGGTTTGGGCGAGAAGAGCGTCGAGCAGTTGGTGGACGAAGGCCTGGTGAGTTCGCCGGCCGATCTGTACGCCCTGACGTTCGAGCAAATCGTCGATCTCGAAGGCTTTGCCGAGCTGTCGAGCAAGAACCTGCTCAGCGCCATCGAAGACAGCAAAAAGCCGGGCCTGGCGCGCTTCATCTACGCCCTCGGCATTCCCGATGTCGGCGAAGAGACGGCCAAGGTGCTGGCACGCTCCCTCGGCTCGCTGGAGCGGGTTCAGCAGGCGTTGCCGCAAGTGCTCACGTACTTGCCGGATGTCGGCCTGGAAGTGGCTCACGAAATTCACAGCTTCTTCGAAGATGCGCATAACCAGCAGGTGATCGCCGAACTGCTCAAGCATGGCCTGCAGATTCAGGATCAGGGCGAGTTGGGCGCCGAGTTTGCGGCAAGCACCACGCTGGGCGGTTTCCTCGATAAGCTGCACATTCCTTCGGTCGGGCCGGGCGGGGCGCAGAAGCTGGCGGAAAAATTCGGTTCGCTGGAGGGTGTGTTTTCTGCTGACTGGCTGGACATGCGCCAGGCCTTGCCAGAGAAACAGGCCAATTCGGTTCGCGAGTTCTTTGCCATCGCCGAAAATCGTCAGATCGCTGAAGCTGCTGAAAAGCAGCTGCGCGATTTCGGCATGCATTGGCAGAGCGAGAAGAAGGTCGTCGAAGGCTTGCCGCTGGCAGGGCAGACCTGGGTGCTGACCGGCTCGCTGGAATTGATGAGCCGCGATGTTGCCAAGGACAAGCTCGAAAGCCTCGGCGCCAAAGTGGCCGGTTCGGTGTCGGCCAAGACCCATTGCGTGGTGGCCGGGCCGGGGGCTGGTTCGAAGTTGGCCAAGGCCAATGAGCTGGGGTTGAAGGTGCTGGATGAAGAGGCGTTTGTCGCGTTTTTGAGCAACCACGGTATTTCTGTGTGATGCCAATCGCGAGCAGGCTCGCTCCCACATTTGACCGCATTCCTACTGGAAGAACGCGGTTACCTGTAGGAGTGAGCCTGCTCGCGAAGGCGATATTCGCCATCACGCAAAATCCGGGAACGATCGGTAACCAATCATGATCTAGTCTTGGCAAGCCCAGGGAGAGATCGCCATGCACCGCTTCTTCGAACAGCTCAGCTCACGCATCGCCGCGCCTTTCATTGGCGAAAGCTCGCGCAACAGCAAGGTCTGGCATTGTCGCTGCGGGCAGTCGCTGTTCTTTCGCAACAGCCAGTGCCTGGCCTGTTTAGCGGCCTTGGGCTATCAGCCTGAGCAGAGTCGCTTATCATCGTTACAGCCCGCTTCGCAGGCCGATACCTGGATTCTCGATGCCGATCCCGGCGCGGGTATCTTCCGGCGCTGCGCCAATCTCGACACCCCGGCCGCCTGCAACTGGCTATTGCCGGCCAATGATCACGAAACCTTGTGCATCGCCTGTAGCCTGAATCACACCATTCCTGATTTATCGCTTCCCGAGAATCACGATCGCTGGCGCAAGGTCGAAATCGCCAAGCGTCGGCTGGTCGCGCAACTGGTCAGCCTGGGTTTGCAGGTCATCCCCAAAACCGTGGACGAAGAGAGCGGGCTGGCCTTCGATTTCATCGGCGTCGACCTCGAAGGCAAGCCGCCGACCACGGGCCATGCCAACGGCCTGATCACCCTCGATATCAAAGAAGCCGACGACGCGCACCGCGAGCAGGTGCGGGTGCAGATGCACGAACCGTATCGCACGTTGCTCGGGCACTTTCGTCATGAGGTCGGGCATTATTATTGGGACCGGCTGATCGCCAGCAGCCAGTGGCTGGAACCGTTTCGTGACGTGTTCGGCGACGAGCGCGCGAGTTACGCCGAGGCGCTCGACCGGCATTACCAGCAAGGCGCGCCGCTCGACTGGCAGCAACATTTCGTCAGCGCCTACGCCACCATGCATCCCTGGGAAGACTGGGCCGAAACCTGGGCGCATTACCTGCACATGATGGACGCGGTGGACACCGCCCTCGGCTTCGGCATGAGTGCGCGGGAAATGGATTTCGACTACCAGCCATTCCCGTCCAGCACCCTCTATGATCCGCAGCATCCCGGCGGCGCGGCGTTCCTGTCATTCGTCAATGCGTGGATCGAACTCGCCGGCATGCTCAACGAACTGTCGCGCAGCATGGGCCAGCCGGATTTCTACCCGTTCGTATTGCCGCCGGCGGTGATTGCCAAGTTGCACTTCATTCATCTGGTGATCCAGCAGGAGGGCGGCAGGGCGGATGAAGTGGTGCAGGACCTGTAGGCGCCTGCGCTCTTTTCAGGACTGCGCATGTCCTTGAAGCCGCTCATATTTTTTAATCCGCCCGAACGGTTGTAACTTCGCCTCAGATAGGTACAATGGCGCGGCTCGCCGTCAGGTGAGCGTCGTTATGGTGACCCCATCGGTCCCCCCGCAACGATTACCCGTGAACCTGGTCAGATCCGGAAGGAAGCAGCCACAGCGGGAACATTGTGTGCCGGGGTGTGGCTGGTGGGGTTGCCTCCATAACGCACCGCGAGCCTTCTCTCGCGTTTTTCATCAAAAAATACCGTCTTGTTGCTCTGCCATGGATTTCGTCCAGGGCGGATTTTTCGTCGTTTCCGTTTTGAAAACAGGCGCAAAAAAGGAGGCCGACCTGTCGAATCACGACAAGTCGGCCTCCTTTTTTCATTTCTGCCACTAAGGCTTGGACATGGCCTGGTCAACCGCTGCAATCAGCTTTCCCAGATCCTTCGGGGTGGCTTTGTGGATGACTCCGAACAGGTACGCCCGCTGTTCATCCTCATCGCCCAAATCTGCGAAGAAGGCTTTCAGTTTCACCCCCAGCACGCCGGCAAGCAGGAACAGGGCTTCCACGCTGGGGGTGTAGGTGCCGGTTTCAAAACGGCTGATGGTTTTCGGGTCAAAACCGGTTTTTTCGCCGAGTTCAGCCTGAGTAAGCCCCGCGACCTTGCGGTAACGCCGAATGGCTGAACCCAAACTTGAAATTTGCATCGCTCAATTCCCATTTAGAATCAAGAACTTAACGATAGATTTTTGCATTAGACAACTGCATGATCCATCACCTTGCTTTGCAAAATGTGATGCATTTCGTAGAATTGCCTCCTCCAAAGGGTATTTTGTGACCTGTTTGCGTAAGTTTGGCTGATGCGAAAGAGCCAGTACGGTGCTCCCTTGAACAATAAGTGGAGTGCCGAAGCCTCCCTGAAGCCTTGCAAAATGTTATCGAAATCGTTGTTGCTGCCCTTTGTCCGGGTCTTTGAGCCTAGTTGATCTTCGGCGGCCAAAGGGCCATCAATCGCTGTTCCTGGAGTGATCACGTGGCTCTGCGCAGTACGAATCAAAACATCTCTTCCGGGCATTTTGCGCTGGTCGAGCGGTACCACCGCTAGCGACAGTGAGCCTGACTCATGGATGAGAAATACCGCAGGGCCGTGGACGCCGCCGCAATTTTTTCCGAGACCGATCTGACCGGCCGGATTACCTACGTCAACGATCAGTTCTGCGCCGTCTCCGGTTACAGCCGCGAAGAACTGCTCGGGCAGAACCATCGCCTGCTCAATTCCGGCCTGCACTCCGCTGATTTCTTCGCCGGCATGTGGCGCACCATTGCGCTGGGCAATGTCTGGAAGGGCGAGATCTGCAATCGCGCCAAGAATGGCAGTCTGTATTGGGTCGAAAGTACGCTGGTGCCGCTGCTGGATGACGCCACCGGGCGGATTCATCGTTACCTGGCGATCCGTTTCGACATCAGCGAAAAGCGCCAACTGCTGCATTCCCTGCAATGGCGGGTCGGCCATGACGTGCTGACCGGGCTGCCCAATCGCGCGTTTCTCTCGGACCTGCTGGATCAGGCGCTGGCGTTCTCGCGTGAGGAAAACATCCCGCTGGCGGTGTGCATGCTCGACCTCGACGGCTTCAAGGCGGTCAACGACGGTTACGGGCATGCCAGTGGCGATCTGTTGCTGGTGGAGGTGGCCAAGCGTTTGCGCGACATTGTTCGCGGCGAGGATGTGGTGGCGCGGCTGGCCGGTGACGAGTTCGTGCTGGTGTTGCGCTATGTGCGTGATGTGCCGGAGCTGCGCGCGGCGCTGAACCGTGTGCTGGGTGCGATTTCGGCGCCGTACCAGCTGCGGGGCAAGACCCTGAATGTATTTGCCAGCATCGGCGTCACCCTGTTCCCCGATGACAATCAAGATGCCGAAACCTTGCTGCGTCACGCCGATCAGGCGATGTACGTGGCCAAGCAGAGCGGGCGCAATCGCTTTCATTTGTTCGACGTGTTCCGGGATCGAGAGGTCAAGGCCACTCACCAGACCGTCGAACGGGTTCGGCAGGCGTTGGCCGCCGGCGAGCTGCGTGTGCATTTCCAGCCAAAAGTGAACATGCGTCGTGGTGTCGTCGTCGGCTTCGAGGCGCTCTTGCGTTGGGAGCATCCGCAAAATGGCATGGTGCCGGCCCGAGAGTTTTTGCCGATGGTGGAGGAGACGGACCTGATCATCGATATCGGTGAATGGGTGATGGATCAGGTGTTGATGCAGTTGGACCGTTGGCAGCAAGCGGGGCAGGGCTGGCCGATCAGCGTCAACATCGCCGCCCGGCATTTCCAGCGAGCGGATTTCGTCGACCGGCTCAGACAGGTGCTCGCCCGGCATGCCCGGGTCGCGCCGCAGATGCTGGATCTGGAAATCGTCGAGTCGGTGGCGATAGAAAACATCCAGCATGTCAGCGCCTGTCTGCAGGCCTGTCAGGCGCTCGGCGTGCAGTTTTCACTGGGCGACTTCGGCACCGGTTATTCGTCCTTGAACTACCTCAAGCGCTTGCGCACCCAGACCATCAAGATCGACAAGTCGTTTATCCGCGACATTCTGCATGATCGCGACGACCTGGCCCTCACCACCGCAGTGATTGGCCTGGCCCGCGCGTTTGGCCGACAAGTGATCGCCGAAGGGCTGGAAAGTATCGAGCATGGCGAGCTGTTGATGCAGTTGGGGTGCGACGTTGCCCAGGGCTATTTCATTGCCCGGCCGATGCCGGCGGATGATGTGCCGGGCTGGGTTGAAGGTTTTGTCGCGCCAGCGCAGTGGCGAGCGCTCGATCAAACAGCCTGAGGCTGTCAGACCTATGAAGATCAAATGTGGGAGCGAGCCTGCTCGCGATGACGGTGTGTCTATCACGCAAGTGCTGGCTGAAAGTACGCAATCGCGAGCAGGCTCACTCCCACAGGTTCAGGGTTTGCCGACATAGAGGCGGATGATGTCATCGATCTCCCCGGACATTTTCATTCTCAGCAGCGTGCGCAGGATGCGTTGCACGGGCACTTTCGGGTCGTTGCGCACGTAACAACCGACACTCTGCACTTGCAGCACCGCAACGCCTTGCAGTTGCTGCTCAGGCAGCAGGCGCTGATTGAACCAGTCCAGCGTCCATTGGTTGCTCACGGCATAGCGGTAGCGTCCGGCCATGAGTTTTTCCAGGACCTGTTCCTGATTGCGCGCGTCCTCGCGAAGCAGGCGCCCGGCGTCGAACAGCGGTTGCAGGGTGGGGTAACTGTAGCCGAGCACTGTGCCGATGGATTGTTGCGGCAAATTCGCCGGATCGATTGAGGCCTGCAACTCGTGCCGGCTGATCAGCACGTCCGGCTGGGTCCAGAGCGGAATGCTCCAGATGTAGTCCCCGGACTGGTTTGGCGACCACGTTTGCGCGGCGTAGCAGCGGACATCGATCTCGCCGTGCTCCATGGCATTTTGCACCCGGGCCCGCGGCAGTACGTGAAACTCGGCCGGAACGCCAACCTGGGTCGCGAGGCTGACCATCACGTCATGCAGGATGCCCTGGGTCGGCTGGCCTTGATAAAGCTGCACCATCGGCATCGCCCAACTGTCGGGCACCACGAAGCGCAGCGGCGCGTTGGCAGCCATGACGTTCAGACTCATCAACAGCAGTGCCCCCAAGGCCAGCCGCATAAACGCTCCGCTATCGATGAAAATCGAGCCGATAAAAATCACCGCAAGTGCAGCTTAGCCAGATTAGACGAGCGCGCCGGATGCAATTTTGGCCTTGCTCCGCTAGCATTAGCCGCTTCTGCTTCCCAGTGGCGATGGTTTTCGATGAGTTATCAGGTTCTTGCACGTAAATGGCGTCCGCGCTCGTTCCGCGAAATGGTCGGCCAGACCCATGTGCTCAAGGCTCTGATCAATGCCTTGGACAGCCAGCGGCTGCACCACGCTTACCTCTTTACGGGCACGCGCGGGGTCGGCAAGACCACCATCGCGCGGATCATCGCCAAATGCCTGAACTGTGAAACGGGTATCACTTCGACGCCGTGTGGCGAGTGTTCGGTGTGCCGCGAGATCGATGAAGGCCGTTTCGTCGACCTGATCGAGATCGACGCCGCGAGCCGGACCAAGGTCGAGGACACCCGCGAGCTGCTCGACAACGTGCAGTACGCCCCGAGCCGCGGTCGCTTCAAGGTCTACCTGATCGACGAAGTGCACATGCTCTCCAGCCATTCCTTTAATGCGCTGTTGAAAACCCTCGAAGAGCCGCCGCCCTACGTCAAGTTCATCCTGGCGACCACCGACCCGCAGAAACTTCCTGCAACGATTCTTTCGCGGTGCCTGCAGTTCTCGCTGAAGAACATGACCCCTGAACGGGTGGTCGAGCATTTGACCCACGTGCTGGGCGTCGAAAACGTACCGTTCGAAGACGACGCGCTGTGGCTGCTGGGCCGTGCCGCCGACGGTTCGATGCGCGATGCCATGAGCCTGACCGATCAGGCGATTGCCTTCGGTGAAGGTCGGGTCATGGCCGCCGATGTACGGGCGATGCTTGGCACGCTCGATCACGGTCAGGTCTATGACGTTCTGCACTCGCTGATCGAAGGCGACGCCAAGGCGTTGCTCGAAGCCGTCCGCCATCTGGCGGAACAGGGTCCGGACTGGAACGGCGTGCTCTCGGAAATTCTCAACGTGCTGCACCGTGTCGCCATCGCCCAGGCCTTGCCTGAAGGCGTCGACAACGGTCACGGCGACCGTGATCGGGTGCTGGCGCTGGCCCAGGCCTTGCCGGCCGAAGACGTGCAGTTTTATTACCAGATGGGCCTGATCGGCCGCCGCGATTTACCGCTGGCGCCGGACCCGCGCGGCGGCTTCGAAATGGTCTTGCTGCGGATGCTCGCGTTCCGCCCGGCAGACACCGCGGATGCGCCGAGGCAACCGCTAAAGCCAGTGGGGATCAGCCAGGCCACAGTTGATTCCGCAAACTCAGTGGCTGCCGCGCCGGTTGTTGCGCCGGTAGTCGCTGCGGCAGTTGCACCGGTTGTTGCCGCGCCGGTCGCGCCGGTGGTTGCTCCCGAGCCTGAGCCGGTTGCGGCCGTTGTCGTGCCGGAACCGGTCATCGTGCCGGAGCCCGTTGTTGAGCCGGTAGCGGTTGAAGCCGTCGTCGACCTGCCGTGGAATGATCCGGTAGAGCCCGAAGTCGTCCAGCAGCCAGCCGTCGAGCCGGTGCTGGAAACCGCCGCTGAACAACCCGAATTGCCCCCGATGCCGTTGCCGACGCCTGACAGCGTTGTGCCAGACGCGCCGGAATGGGCCGCTGCGCCGATCCCGGAACCTTCCGTGGCCGACGTCGACGCCGCGACACGGGGCATCGACCCCGACGACGAGCCGCCGCTGGACGAGGACTACATCGAACCGGACATGGATTCGGCGTACAGCTATCTCGACGAACTGGCGAGTGAACACGCCGCCGAACCCGCGCCGGAACCCGAGCCTGAGCCGGCCGCGATGCCCGCCACCGGTCTGGCCCTGCAATGGCTGGAACTGTTCCCGAAACTGCCGATTTCCGGCATGACCGGGAGCATCGCCGCCAACTGCACGCTGATCTCCGTGGAAGGTGACCACTGGCTGATGCACCTGGACCCGGCCCATAGCGCCTTGTTCAACGCGACCCAGCAACGTCGTCTCAACGATGCGCTGAACCAGTTTCACGGGCGCACGCTGACCCTGAGCATGGAGCTGATCAAGCCCGAGCAGGAGACCCCGGCCCAGGCTGCATCCCGGCGTCGTGCCAACCGTCAGCGCGAAGCGGAAGAATCGATCCACGGTGATCCGTTCATCCAGCAAATGATGCAGCAGTTCGGTGCGGTGGTCCGTAACGATACTATTGAACCTGTCGAAGCCCTGGTCAGTCAGGGCTAATAACTGAAGGCGTTCGGCCGAAAGGGCCGGGCGCTGTTTTTATCCAAGTACTTTGAGGTGATTCCCATGATGAAAGGTGGCATGGCCGGCCTGATGAAGCAGGCGCAGCAGATGCAGGAAAAAATGGCCAAGATGCAGGAAGAGCTGGCCAACGCCGAAGTCACCGGCAAGGCGGGTGGCGATATGGTCACCGTGGTGATGACCGGTCGTCACGACGTCAAGCGCGTGACCATCGATCCGAGCCTGGTCGAAGGCCTGAGTGAAGACGACAAAGAGATGCTGGAGGCCGTATTCGCCGCCGCCGTCAACGACGCCGTGCGCAAGATCGAAGCCAACAGCCAGGACAAAATGTCCGGCATGACCGCTGGCATGCAACTGCCACCGGGGATGAAGCTGCCGTTCTGATTCGCCAAAGCGCGTCGGATGAGCTACAAAAAAATGCCAGGCATTGCGCCTGGCATTTTTGTTTCTGTCTGTTGGTCATGCGGCGCCTGATACGCTGCCTTCGCGGGCAAGCCTCGCTCCTACAAGTGCTATGCAATACCTGTAGGAGCGAGGCTTGCCCGCGAAGAAAGCGACGCGGTCCCCGACAGAAACATCGAACACCCGACCGCCACAAAGGTCTGCTTCCCTATACCGCCAAATTCATCGATCAAAGGAGACGCTCACATGCCACAAGCATTGACCCTCAACCAACGTATCGTCCTGGCGTCCCGCCCGGTGGGCGCACCGACGCCGGAGAATTTTCGCCTGGAGCGGGAAGCACTGCCGGACCTGGCGGATGGCCAGATATTGCTCAAAACCCTGTACCTGTCGCTGGATCCCTACATGCGCGGCCGCATGAGTGACGCGCCGTCCTACGCGGCGCCGGTGGCAATCGACGAAGTGATGACCGGTGGCGCCGTCAGCCGTGTCGAGCGCTCGCTGAATCCGAAATTTCAGCAAGGTGACCTGGTCGTTGGCGCTACCGGGTGGCAGAGCCACAGCATCAGCGACGGTCGCAATATCATTCCGGTGCCGTCCGGGCTGCCGAGCCCGTCGATGGCGCTGGGTGTGCTCGGCATGCCGGGCATGACTGCCTACATGGGCTTGATGGACATCGGCCAGCCAGCCTCCGGAGAAACCCTTGTGGTCGCGGCGGCGTCAGGTGCGGTGGGTTCAGTGGTCGGGCAAGTGGCGAAGATCAAAGGCCTGCGTGTGGTCGGCGTGGCCGGTGGCGCGGACAAGTGCCGCTATGTGGTGGATGAGTTGGGTTTCGACGCCTGCATCGACCACAAGAGTCCCGACTTCGCCGGTGAGCTGGCTCAGGCGTGTCCCCAGGGCATCGACATTTATTACGAGAACGTCGGCGGCAAGGTATTCGACGCGGTGGTGCCGTTGCTCAACCCCAAGGCGCGGATTCCACTGTGCGGCCTGATCGCTTCCTACAACGCCAGCGAGGCGCCGACCGGTCCGGATCGCCTGCCACAGTTGCAGCGCACCTTGCTGACCAAGCGCGTGCGGATTCAGGGCTTCATCGTGTTCGACGACTACGGTGATCGTCAGCCGGAATTCGTCAGCGCCATGGCGCCGTGGGTGCGCGACGGCAAGGTGAAATTCCGCGAAGATGTGGTCGAGGGTCTTGAGAATGCACCCGAGGCGTTCATCGGCCTGCTGGAGGGACGCAACTTCGGCAAACTGGTGGTGCGCGTCGCGCAGGACTGAGTATTTGACGCTAAAGAGAGGCGCGGGTATAAACCGCGTCTCGTTGTTTTGTCGGACGTTTCCCCATGAGCTTCAGCCCTTTGATTCGCCAACTGATCGATGCCCTGCGAATTTTGCCAGGTGTGGGTCAGAAAACTGCCCAACGCATGGCGTTGCAGCTGCTCGAGCGTGATCGCAGCGGTGGCTCGCGACTGGCCCTGGCACTCAGCCAGGCGATGGAAGGGGTGGGGCATTGCCGGTTGTGCCGCACGCTGACCGAAGACGACCTGTGCCCGCAATGCGCCGATAACCGCCGCGACGACACCTTGCTGTGCGTGGTGGAAGGGCCGATGGACGTCTACGCGGTGGAGCAGACCGGTTTCCGCGGTCGTTACTTTGTGCTCAAGGGCCACCTGTCGCCGCTCGACGGGCTGGGGCCGGAAGCCATCGGGATTCCGCAATTGATGGCGCGGATCGAAGAAGCGGGCACTTTTACCGAAGTCATCCTGGCGACCAACCCGACGGTCGAGGGTGAAGCCACGGCGCACTACATCGCCCAGTTGCTCAGCAACAAAGGCCTGATCGCCTCGCGCATTGCCCACGGCGTGCCGTTGGGTGGCGAGCTGGAGCTGGTGGATGGCGGGACGTTGGCGCATTCGTTTGCGGGGCGTAAGCCGATTGCTTTGTAATTTTTGGTGTTTGGGCTGACGCCTTCGCGGGCAAGCCTCGCTCCTACAGGGAAATGTGATCCCCTGTAGGAGCGAGGCTTGCCCGCGAAGGGAGCGCCTCGGTCCATCTGATTCACACAATCCTGTTGAAAACCAAGCAAGCGCTCGGTTAACGTCGCTGAACCCTTCCATGGAGTTCGCCGATGCCTGCCTTCCAGGAATACTTCGACCCCAGCCACCAATTGGTCCGCGACAGCGTCAGACGTTTCGTCGAGCGCGAGATTCTTCCGGACATCGACCAGTGGGAAGAAGCCGAAAGCTTTCCCCGCGAACTCTACCTCAAGGCCGGTGCAGCGGGGATCCTGGGCATCGGTTACCCCGAAACCCTGGGCGGCAGCCATGAAGGTGATCTGTTCGCCAAGATCGCCGCCAGCGAAGAGTTGATGCGCTGCGGTTCTGGCGGTCTGGTCGCCGGGTTGGGTTCGCTGGACATCGGTCTGCCGCCCATTCTCAAATGGGCCAGGCCGGACGTTCGCGATCGCATCGTGCCGGCCGTGCTGGCTGGCGAGAAGATCAGCGCCCTGGCCGTCACCGAGCCCAGCGGTGGCTCCGACGTGGCCAACCTGCAAACCCGCGCCGTGCGTGACGGCGACGTCTACCGGGTCAGTGGCAGCAAAACCTTTATCACCAGTGGCGTGCGTGCGGATTACTACACCGTCGCGGTGCGCACCGGTGCGCCCGGTTTTGGTGGCATCAGCCTTTTGCTGATCGAGAAGGGCACACCAGGGTTCACCGTAGGCCGTCAGTTGAAGAAAATGGGCTGGTGGGCGTCGGACACCGCTGAATTGTTCTTCGATGATTGCCGCGTACCTGTAGGCCATCTGATCGGCGCGGAGAACATGGGCTTCGCTTGCATCATGGGCAACTTCCAGAGCGAACGCCTGGCGTTGGCGCTGATGGCCAACATGACCGCGCAACTGGCGCTGGAGGAAAGCCTGAAATGGGCCCGACAGCGTGAAGCGTTCGGCAAGCCCATTGGCAAGTTTCAGGTGCTCAAGCATCGCCTCGCCGAAATGGCTACGGCGCTGGAAGTGTCACGGGAGTTCACCTACCGCCAGGCGGCGAAAATGGCGGCGGGGCAGAGTGTGATCAAGGAGATTTCCATGGCGAAGAATTTCGCGACGGACACGGCGGATCGGATTACCACGGATGCGGTGCAGATTCTGGGGGGCTTGGGTTATATGCGTGAAAGCCTGGTGGAGCGGCTGTACCGGGATAACCGGATTTTGTCGATTGGTGGCGGGACGCGGGAAGTGATGAACGAGATTATCAGTAAGCAGATGGGGTTTTGAGTGTTGTGGTGTTGCTGCTGACGCCTTCGCGGGCAAGCCTCGCTCCTACAGGATTATGCGTTCCCTTGTAGGAGCGAGGCTTGCCCGCGAATAGGCCGGTACAGACGCCGCTTATTTATCGCTCAGGGCAAACTGCGTCAGGCAAAACGTCGGAATCCCCATGTCTTCCAGGCGTTGCGACCCACCCAACTCCGGCAGATCAATAATCGCCGCCGCTTCATGCACCCGCGCGCCCATGCGTCGAATCAGGTTCGCCGCCGCAATCAGCGTGCCGCCGGTGGCGATCAAATCATCGAACATCACCACCGAGTCGCCTTCACACAAGCTGTCGGCGTGGACTTCGAGGAAGGCTTCGCCGTACTCGGTCGCATAACCTTCGGCCAGCACATCCGCCGGCAGTTTGCCTTGCTTGCGGAACAGCACCAGCGGCTTGTTCAACTGATAGGCCAGCACCGAACCGATCAGGAAACCACGGGCATCCATGGCGCCGATGTGGGTGAAATCAGCCTCGACGTAACGGTGGGCAAAGCTGTCCATCACCAGGCGCAGAGCCGTGGGCGACTGGAACAGCGGGGTGATGTCGCGAAAAATGACGCCCGGTTTCGGGAAGTCGATCACCGGGCGGATCAGGGATTTGATGTCGAAGGAGTCGAAGACCATTGTCTAGGTGTCCTGGCAGGCTGCAAACGTCGCAGTATAACGGCGGCTGAACCGTTTCGCTCAGCCGCCGTGGTCGTAATCAGCCTTCGATCGAACCGCCGGCGAGGGCGCAGAGCTGGATCGGGTCGAGGATGTGGATTTCCTTGCCTTCGGCGGCGATCAGCTCGTTCTGCTGGAAGCGCGTAAACACCCGCGACACGGTTTCCACCGCCAGGCCCAGGTAGTTGCCGATTTCATTGCGCGACATGCTCAGGCGAAACTGATTGGCCGAGAAGCCGCGAGCGCGGAAGCGTGCCGACAGGTTGACCAGGAAGGTGGCGATGCGCTCGTCAGCGGTTTTTTTCGACAGCAGCAACATCATCTGTTGATCATCGCGGATTTCACGGCTCATCACGCGCATCAACTGACGGCGCAGTTGTGGCAGTTGCAGCGCCAGTTCGTCGAGGCGTTCGAACGGAATTTCGCAAACCGAGGTGGTTTCCAGCGCCTGCGCCGAGACCGGATGCTTTTCGGTGTCCATGCCCGACAGGCCAACCAGCTCGCTCGGCAGATGGAAACCGGTGAGTTGTTCTTCACCGCCATCGCTGAGACTGAAGGTTTTCAGGGCGCCAGAACGTACTGCATAAACGGAGTCGAAAACGTCGCCCTGACGGAACAGGAACTCGCCCTTCTTCAGTGGGCGGCCACGTTTAACGATTTCGTCCAGCGCATCCATGTCTTCCAGATTCAGAGAAAGTGGCAAGCAGAGGGGAGCCAGGCTGCAGTCCTTGCAATGGGCCTGGTTATGAGCGCGCAGTTTTACTGGCTCGGACATTTCTTAAATCCTTGTGGGAAAGCACACATAAGACGTAAGGGTACCTCACCGGAAGACGTTCAGGCCAGCGCTGTGCCGATTTGTCACGCCATGGTAAAGCGCCGCTGTCGGTGGCCGATAAACTGGCATCAACCCATGCGCAGGTACTCGTTTCATGGCCACCATCGGCGTGCTCAACCCCGGCAACAGTGGTGTGCAAACACTGCATGAGCCCGCAAACGGCCTGGCCGGCGAAGACTCGGCAATCGCCATTGGCCCGGGCACTTCGCCCGTGGCTGAAGGCATCAAAGTCTCATTGTCTGGCGCTGGTTTGACCAAGGCTGCCAGTTCCCACGGTGACAACAAGGACATTGAAGAAAGCGGGTTGCCGGAAAACATTCAACAGATCCTGAAAATGATTCGCCGAATACAGAAGCAGATCGCCGAGAAAGTCGCGAGCATGCAAGCGGTAATGGCAGACAAGCGACTTTCGGCCGAAGAACGCAGGGCCAAGCTCGGCGCGCTGCAAGCGACCATCACCACCCTCAATGGCGGGCTGATCACGGCCAATATGGTGCTGTCCAAAGCCATCTCGCAGGCGAGCCTGACCCCTGAGCAAGTGCTGAAGACGACTTCCCTGCTGCTGGAGCGTTAGATGACCCGCGAAAACCGCTGGCGATTCTGTTGCTCCAGGTACGCGTCGAACACCATGCACACCGAACGCACCAGCAATCGTCCGGCCGGCAATACGGTGATCCGCTCATTGTTCAGTTCGATCAGTCCGTCTTCGGCCATGCGTTGCAGTTGCGGCCACAATTCGCCGAAGTAACCGCGAAAATCGATGTTGAAAGCCTTCTCGATCTCAGCGAACTCCAGGTTGAAACTGCAAATCAATTGTTGAATCACCGCCCGCCGCAGGCGGTCATCGGCATTGCACAGCAGGCCGCGATTGGTGGCCAGTTGTGCTGAGGCCAGGGCGTTCTGGTACTGATTCAGGTCGCTGCTGTTCTGGCAGTACAAGTCGCCAATCTGGCTGATGGCCGAGACGCCGAGGCCGATCAGGTCGCAATGGCCGTGAGTGGTGTAGCCCTGGAAGTTGCGTTGCAGGGTTGATTCTTCTTGAGCAATTGCCAGCTCATCGTCGGGCAGGGCGAAGTGATCCATGCCGATGTAACGGTAGCCGGCGGCGGTCAGTTGTTCGATGGTGCGCTGGAGCATTTCCAGCTTCTGTGCCGGTGTCGGCAATTCGTCGCTGTTGATTCGCCGTTGCGGCATGAAGCGTTCCGGCAAGTGCGCGTAGTTGAACACCGACAGGCGGTCCGGTTGCAGGTTGATCACTTCGTCGACCGTGCGGGCGAAGTTCTCCGGTGTCTGCCTTGGCAAACCGTAGATCAGGTCGATGTTGATCGAGCGAAATTGCAGCGTTCGTGCGGCGTCGATCACCGCCCGGGTTTCTTCCAGGCTTTGCAGGCGATTCACCGCGCGTTGCACGGCCGGGTCGAGGTCTTGCAGGCCGATGCTGACCCGGTTGAAACCCAGTTCGCGCAGCAGGCCCATGGTCGACCAATCGGCTTCGCGCGGGTCGATCTCGATGCCGTAGTCGCCGGAATCGTCCTCCAGCAAATTGAAGCTTTTACGCAACTGGGCCATCAGTTGACGCAGTTCGTCATGACTGAGAAAGGTCGGTGTGCCGCCACCGAAATGCAATTGCTCGACCTTCTGCGCCGGGTCGAGATGGCAGGCGATCAGCTGGATTTCCTGCTCCAGGCGCTGCAAGTAGGGCAGGGCGCGGCCGCGATCCTTGGTGATGACTTTGTTGCAGGCGCAGTAGTAGCAGATGTTCGCGCAGAACGGCACGTGCACATACAGCGACAAAGGCCGCAGGGCCTTGCGGCTTTCGCGCAGCGCATGGAACAGGTCGAAGGTGCCGACATGACCATCGAACTGCACGGCGGTCGGGTAGGAGGTGTAACGCGGTCCCGCCAGGTCATAACGGCGGATCAGATCGGTATCCCAACGAATGGCGTCGAGCATCATGCGGGCATTCCCCCGGATAGGCTGGCAGTGTCGGCAAGTCTATGGGGTGCGGCGTTGGGGCATCTTGATTTGCATCAACGGTCAGGATTTGTGTTGTCGGTGCGGGCCCTTTCGCGGGCAAGCCTCGCTCCTACATTGAATTACATTCCCCTGTAGGAGCGAGCGGTGCGACGATTCGACTTGCCCGCGAAGGCCGCGCCGCCGATCAATGCCCCATGAGCCAATGCTGATGCGGCCCCGGCAAGGTCCAGATGCCAAACAGCATCACCAGCAAGCCACCCGTCATGCGTACGTACCGTTTGCGCAACAGCGCCGTGACCCGCTCGGCCGCCAGCCCCGTGGCAAGCAACACCGGCCAGGTGCCGAGGCCGAACGCGAGCATCAGCAATGCACTGTCGAGCGCATTGCCCTGGCTCGCCGACCACAGCAACGTGCTGTAAACCAGCCCGCACGGCAGCCAGCCCCAGAGCGCGCCGAGCAACAAGGCTCGCGGCAGGCTCGACACTGGCAACAGCTTGTTCGCGACAGGCTGGATATGCCGCCACAGACCGCGACCGAGGCTTTCGATGCGGGTCAGGCCGCTCCACCATCCGGCGAGATAAAGCCCCATGGCGATCAGCAGCAATCCGGCGAGGATACGCATGAACATCGCCGCCGGGCTGTTCGCCACCGCCCAACCCGCCAGGCCGATCAGCAGGCCGGCCGCTGCGTAACTGAGAATCCGCCCGAGGTTGTAGGCCAGCAGCAATCGAAACCGGCGGCTGCGCTGTTCCTTGGGAATCGCCAGGGTCAACGCGCCCATCAAACCGCCGCACATGCCCAGGCAATGCCCGCCGCCGAGCAGGCCCAGGATGACCGCCGACACCAGCAGTGGCGCCAGCTCAAACATGCGGGGGCGCCTTGTCGTCCGGTTTGGCCGGATGGCCGCTGGCCTCGTCGACCGCTGCGGTGTGGTTCGGGTCCTGGTCGTCGAACAGGATGCTGTGGGCCGGGCCGTCGAGGTCGTCGTACTGACCGCTGTCGACCGCCCAGAAGAAGATGTAGACCGCGATGGCGACGATCAGCAGTGCAGCCGGGATCATCACGTAGAGAGCTGGCATGGTGAGGCTCCATGCCCGCGCGGCTCAGGCCGGCAGCGGGCGGGTTTCTGGCGTGGCGCTGGCGGCCGGCGTGCTCGGCAGGCGAGTCAGGCGCAGGGCGTTCAGCACCACGGTCAACGAACTGATGGACATGCCGACCGCCGCCCACACTGGCGTAATCCAGCCGAGGGCGGCGAACGGCAACATGAGGCCATTGTACAGCCCGGCCCACAACAGGTTCTCGATGATGACCCGACGGGTGCGCCGAGCGAGGCTGAAGGCTTGCACCAGCGCGTCCAGGCGGTTGGACAACAGCACCGCATCCGCACTGGTTTTTGCCAGATCGGTGGCCGAACCCATGGCGACGCTGATGTCGGCGGCGGCCAGCACCGGCACGTCATTCACGCCGTCACCGAGCATCAACACCTTGCGTCCTTCTTTGTGCAACTGTTGCAGGACCTGCAATTTGTCGTCCGGACGCAAACCGCCACGGGCCTCGTCGATGCCCAGCTCGGCGGCGACGCTGGCGACCATCGGCGAGCTGTCACCCGACAGCAGCAATGTGCGCCAGCCGCGCGCCCGGCAGGCTTCCAGCAACGCGGGCGCATCGCTGCGCAAGCGGTCGTCGAGGACGAACCATGCCAGCGGTCCGGCATTGTCGCCGAGCAGCAGCCATTGGCCGGCTTCATTCGGCATCAACGGGATGGCAGCGCCACTGAGTTCGCAGACAAAACCCGGTTGGCCGATGCGCAGGCGTTGCTCACCGACCACGCCCTCCAGGCCCAGCCCCGGCGTGCTGTGGACTTCTTCAGCGGCCAATGGCGCGCGGCCAAACGCACGGGCGATGGGGTGTTCGGAACGGTTTTCGAGGGCGGCGGCGAGGCCCAGGCATTGATCGCTGTCGAGCGCGCCGAGGGTGCGGATCGAGCGCAGCGCCAGGCGCCCTTCGGTGAGGGTGCCGGTCTTGTCGAAAATCACCGTGTCGATCTGGTTCAGGCCCTCCAGCACATGTCCGCGGGTCAACAACAAACCCAGTTTGTGCAGCGTGCCAGTGGCGGCGGTGAGGGCGGTCGGTGTGGCGAGGGACAAGGCGCACGGGCAGGTCGCGACGAGCATCGCCAGGACAATCCAGAAGGCGCGCGATGAGTCCAGCTCCCACCACAGCAGACCAATGCAAGCGGATGCGATCAGCGTCAGCAGCAGGAACCATTGCGCGGCGCGGTCGGCGATCTCCGCCAGTCGTGGCTTCTCGGCCTGGGCGCGGTCCAGCAGGCGGACGATGGCAGACAGCCGGGTGTCCTGGCCGAGGGCGAGGACTTCCACGGTCAGCGCGCCTTCGACGTTCAGGGTGCCGGCGGTGACGGCGTCACCAAGCGTGCGCGGCTGTGGCAGGTATTCGCCAGTCAGCAGGGATTCGTCGATGCTCGACTGGCCGTCGAGGATCTTGCCGTCGGCCGGCAGGATCGCACCGGGATGCACCAGAACCTGATCGCCGACGCGCAGTTCGCTGAGCAGGATCCGCTCGCTCTGGCCGTCGGCGCTCAGGCGCAAACACGAGGCGGGCAGCAGATTGACCAGCTGTGCGGTGGCGGCGGCGGTGCGTTCGCGGGCGCGACGCTCCAGATAACGCCCGGCCAGCAGGAACAGCGCAAACATGCCGACGGCATCGAAATACAATTCGCCGACCCCGGTGATCGAGGTCCAGATCCCGGCGATGTAGGCACTGCCAATCGCCAGCGATACCGAGACGTCCATGGTCAGGTGGCGGGTACGTAAATCGCGCATCGCCCCTTTGAAGAACGGCGCGCAGCTGTAGAACACGATCGGCGTGGTGAGGAACAGCGCGACCCAGCGCAGGATGGTGTGCAGCTCGGGGCTGAGGTCGATGTTGAATTCCGGCCAGGTGGCCATGGTCGCCATCATCGCCTGGAACCACAGCAGCCCGGCAACCCCGAGTTGGCGCAGGGCCAGGCGGTTTTCGCTGGCCAGTTGTTCGCTGGCGCGGTCGGCTTGATAAGGATGGGCGGCGTAACCGATGTGGCGTAACTCGCTGAGCACCTGGCTCAGCGGCAATTGCGCATCGGCCCAGCGTACGTGCAGGCGATGGTTGGACAGGTTGAGGCGCGCTTCGGCCACCGCCGGCAAGCCGCGCAGGTGTTTCTCGATCAGCCAGCCACAGGCCGCGCAACTGATGCCTTCCATCAGCAGCGTGGTCTCGGCGAGTTCGCCTTCGTGGCGCACGAAGGGTTTTTGCACGTCGGCGCGATCGTACAGCGCCAGTTCATCCACCAACTGCACCGGCAACGCTTCGGGGTTGGCCGAGGCTTCGCTGCGGTGCTGGTAATAGCTTTCCAGCCCACCGGCGACAATCGCTTCGGCCACCGCCTGACAACCCGGGCAGCAGAACTCGCGGGTTTCACCGAGGACGGCCGCGGTGAAGCGGCTGCCGGCCGGGACGGGCAGGGCGCAGTGGTAGCAGGGGGTTGGGGTGGTCATGATGTTGGATCTATGTCGTCTGGAAGGGCCTCATCGCTGGCAAGCCAGCTCCTACAATGGGTCGCACGATCCTGTAGGAGCCGGCTTGCCGGCGATGCGCGAAGCGCGACTTTACTTTTTCAGGTCTTCGGCGCCCTGCAGCGGTTCGTCACCCAGCAGCAGATCCTTGTCATGGCTGACCAGCTCTTCTTCGAACATACGCCAGATGTGGTCGTCCTGAGTACCCAGCAGTTCGACAAAACGACGACCTTCAACCTTGTCGCTCAACTGGCCGATGTAGCGGCCCTGTTCGGTTTCGCTTTGAGCGAGGGTGATCTTGCGATCCTTCTCCGGCTGGGTCGGCGAGATCAGGTTCAGTTCGAGGGTTTTCGGTTGGCTGTTGCCGCTCAGGCGCAGGTCGACTTCACCGGTCACGTCATCCAGGTGCACGCTGGCGCGCAGGAGCAGGGTTTGCGCCAGCAGTTCACGGTCGAGGGAGCGGTTGATGCCTTTGCCGGCCTCGTAGTAGTTGTCGTTGACCAGGTTATCCGGGTTGTTCACCGCGATGGTCACCATGGACAAGGTCAAGGTCACCGAACAGGCGAGGATGGCAATGATGATCCACGGCCAAAGATGCTTGTACCAGGGACTTGCGGCGTTTGCTGCGGGCATGATCACTTCTCTTAACGAATTTGTGGGCCGATGAACCGGCTCTTGGCTTCAACGTGGATGCTCTCGTCATCGGCATCCTTGAGGATGAATTTTACCTCGTTGGTGCTCGATGGCAGTTTTTCCGGCGCGATGGACAGTTCCACCGGCTGGCTGAAAATTTCGCCGGCGGCGACCTTGATCTCGCGTTTGCCTTGCAGCTTGAGATCCGGCAGGCCGGCGGCTTCCAGCACGTAGGTGTGGTCGCGCTGATCCTTGTTCATGATCTTCAGGCTGTAGACGTTTTCAATCCGGCCTTCGGCGTTCTCGCGGTACAGCACGCGGTCTTTGCTGACGTCGAAACCGACCAGCGAACGCATGAAGAACGCCGTCGCCAGCAACGCCATCATCGCCAGCAATACAGCGGCGTAGCCGATCAGGCGCGGGCGCAGTTTATGGGTTTTTTGCCCGGACAGGTTGTGCTCGGTGGTGTAGCTGATCAGGCCGCGCGGGTAATCCATCTTGTCCATGATGCTGTCGCAGGCATCGATGCACGCAGCGCAACCGATGCATTCGATTTGCAGGCCGTCGCGGATGTCGATGCCGGTCGGGCAGACCTGGACGCACATGGTGCAGTCGATGCAATCGCCCAGGCCCTGAGCCTTGTAGTCGATGCCTTTCTTGCGCGGCCCGCGGCTTTCACCGCGACGCGGATCGTAGGAAACGATCAGCGTGTCCTTGTCGAACATCACGCTCTGGAAGCGTGCATACGGACACATGTAGATGCACACCTGCTCGCGCAACCAGCCGGCGTTGCCGTAAGTGGCGAGGGTGAAGAAACCGACCCAGAAATACGACCAGCCATCCGCTTCGCCAGTGAAGAATTCGATGGTCAGTTCGCGGATCGGCGAGAAGTAACCGACGAAGGTCATGCCGGTTGCGAAGCCGATCAGCAGCCACATCGAATGCTTGCTGAATTTACGCAGGAACTTGTTGGCGCTCATCGGCGCCTTGTCGAGCTTGATGCGCTGGTTGCGGTCGCCTTCGGTGACCTTCTCGCACCACATGAAAATCCACGTCCAGACGCTCTGCGGGCAGGTATAACCGCACCAGACGCGACCGGCGTACACGGTAATGAAGAACAGGCCGAACGCGCTGACAATCAGAATGCCCGAGAGCAGGATGAAATCCTGCGGCCAGAACGTTGCGCCAAAAATAAAGAATTTACGCTCCGGCAGGTTCCACCAGACGGCTTGATGACCGGCCCAGTTCAGCCAGACCGTGCCGAAATACAACAGAAACAAAAACGCGCCGCCCATCATCCGCAGGTTACGGAACAGGCCAGTGAAGGCGCGGGTGTAGATCTTTTCTCGAGAGGCGTAGAGGTCGACGCTGTTGTTCGCGTTCTTGGCAGGCGGGGTAACGTCGTGTACCGGAATCTGGTTGCTCATCAGTTGCATCCCACGGCAGTGGAAAAATGCCTCGGTCAGTACATGCCGACCGCGGTCAAAAAGGGGTGTTGCAGTGGCGCAATGATACGCCTGTAGCTCTAGATCAAGGGTGCGACCTTTGGTCGCGTTGGGGAAAAATCATGAATGGTGTAGCAGATGTAACAAAACATGATTCAGGTCAATTGACTTGTGGAGTATAGCCGGCTGGGGGTTGTTCATCGGCGCCAGCATCTTGTATGCCTGGCGCCGATCGCCGCTTACTTGACCGGGACAGTGTGAGTCGCGACGGGGTTGCGCCAGTCATTGCCCGCGACGACGTTCACCGTCATTTGCGTTCTGTCGGCAGAGAACGTGGCATACAACCAGCTTTGCTGAACCGCCGAGCCACTCATGAACAAGGGAATGTCGCCGTAGATGTAGTTGCTCGACTCGTAATTCCCGCTTTGCTTGTTCGCATTCGCGGAAAACACAGCGGTCACGCCATAGTCCTCGATCATCTTTGTGAACCGGAAAATCTCGGTCTCCCTGACCGGCCAGTGAAACGGCTGATGCAAGTTCAGCAAAATGATTTTGCCTTGCGCCCGTGCCCGCTGCAGATCGCGTTCCAGCCAGTCGAGGGATGCCGTGATTTCATAGGCGGTGGTCTGGAAGAACGAGCTGGTGGAAAAGTTGGTGGTGTAAGTGGGTTCGTTGTGCAACTGAACCACGTGAACATCACCGTAATCCCGGGAGTAAGCCAGGCTGCCATACCAGGTTTTCGTCAGGCCGGAAGCCCGCGCGGCGAGGTCCATGTTGGCGACTTTTCCCCAGTACCGGTCCTTGAGGTCGTCCACGCTTCCAGCGGCGCAACTTGCGCAACTGGCGACATTGAAGTCGTAGTCGTGATTGCCCAGGCCGTAGTCATAGAGGTTGCTCAGTTTGTTCTGCAATACCGCGTTGAGGTAGGTGCGTTCGCCGGGTTGTCCCGACGCAGTCATGTTGCCGTTGATCATGACGGGAACGGCGGAGGCGCCGCCCGATTGTTTGCGCAAGTCAGCGATGCTGGAGTACTGCGCATCGATCAGCCAGCGTGAACGCTCCTCTTTGCTTGAGGTGGATTCACTTTCGCCATTGTCGGACTTTTCACTTGAAGGGAACTTGGGGTCCGAGGCAAAGACGATATGTTGCGGTGTGAAATCAGATGCCATGGAAAAGGTGGTCGTTACAGAGAGCGCCAATATCAGGGCGGTCGGTAATGTATAAAAGTTCATAGAAGTCCATTTTCATTGATGTGATGGTTGCGTTGAAGGTTTGGCAGAATTTAGATTAAATAAGTTGGTGGGCTCAACTGGTAAGTTCGTTTGTTTTTATAGTTAATGTTTCATGATTCCAAATATGTTGTTTGTTGGTGTCTGGGTGGGTGTTGTTGTAGTTTGCTCGTCGCAAGTAATTTTTTTAAATTGAGCTTGTGTAAGTGTGCTCACTATTAAGTATTAGGGAAAAAGACAAGATGGAATTAAGCAAAGGATGGCAGTTGTTGGTGTTGCTGGTAGGTGTGTGGGTAGTTCCTGTTGTGTCGTCGGCGGAAATGCCGCGGCATATTGTGTTCGCTTCGGACCCGCAGTTTCCCTGGACCGATAACACTGACGCCCAGTTGCCGGAGTCCGATTCGCAGAAGCGGGAGCGCTCCCGGTGGCTGATCGAAACGCAGTACGACAGTATTGCCGACTTCAGGCGGCAACAGGGTGGGAGCGCGGCGGTCCCCGTGATGATCAATGGCGATATGACTGCCTTCGGTCATGCGGATGAGCGTTCCTATGTCCAGCAGACGCTGGATGCGAAACTTCAAGGGGATTATGACTACGGGTTGGGTAATCATGACTATCAAAATAACGTGGATGATTGTTTTCTGAATAATTGCGCCGCTGGAAGCATTGAAAGTTTGAAGGAGCGCTATTGGGGGAAAGTCGGCAGTATGGATCTGGCGGCGCGGGCTTCATGGCCGAGCACCACTTATTACGGCAGTCTCGCGTACTCCAGGGATTATGGCGATGTGCACTTGGTGCAGTTACATAACGAGCCAACTTACTCGGTGACCTTCTCTTCGGGGACTTTTTTCAGTCCGACGGTTTTTGAAATTACCCCGGCACTCGATTGGCTTGAACGTGACCTTCAGCAGGCACGCGCGCAGGGGAAAATAATTCTGTTGAACATGCACAAACCCAGTGAGTTTATGGGTGACTGGAGCCAGGAAAAACGCTTCAGGGATATGATCGAGAGGTATGAAGTGACTGCAATATTCGCCGGTCATCTCCATAGGAACAGCGGCTCCATGTGGTACACGGGCAGCGTGCCCGGCTTCATCAGCGGCAGTGCATCCCAGCAGACCTATCTGATCGCCAGTTTTTCCGAGGATCGCAAAAAAATGCACGTCTATGCGGTCGACAACAACCAGTGGCAAAAACGTGAGCTGATCGCGACGGTGCCGGTGGAATCGGTTTGGGTCAGTCGCCCATAAAAAAGGCCCCGCCAGATCACTGGCGGGGCCGTTTTTTTGCATCAAGCGTTTGCCTTACTGGGCATCCGCCGCCGGAGCTTTCTCGCCGTGAGACAAGCTGTAGACGTAAGCGGCCAGCAGGTGAACCTTGTCGTTGCCTTGCAGCTGTTCTTGCGCAGGCATCTGGCCCTGACGGCCGTAACGGATGGTCTGCTGCAGTTGAGCGAAGCTCGAACCGTAGATGAACGCGCCCGGGTGGGTCAGGTCAGGTGCGCCCATCGCTGGCGTCCCTTTGCCGGCCGGACCGTGGCACGCCACGCAGTTGGCGGCGAACAGTTTCTGCCCGGCAGCCGGGTCAGCCTTGGTGCCTTCCGGCAGCTTGCGGCCATCGAGGCTGGTCAGGACGAACGCAGCAACGTCCGCAACGCCTTGCTCGCCGATCACTTCAGCCCATGCCGGCATGACCGCGTGACGACCGCCCATGATGGTGGCCTTGATGGTTTGTGCTTCGCCACCCCAACGCCAGTCGGCGTCGGTCAGGTTCGGGAAGCCATAAGCGCCTTTGGCGTCGGAGCCGTGGCAAACCGAGCAGTTGGAGGCGAACAGGCGGCCACCCATCTTCAGGGCTTGCGGGTCCTTGGCGACTTCTTCGATCGGCATGGAAGCGAATTTGGCGAAGATCGGGCCGAACTTGGCGTCCGACTTGGCCATTTCCTTTTCCCACTCGTGAACGCCGGTCCAGCCGCTCTGGCCGTTGGCGAACGCGGTCTGCTTCTCGTTATCCAGGTAGTTGTAACCTGGCAGCAGGCCTTTCCAGTTGCCCAGGCCCGGGTACAGCACCAGGTAACCCAGGGCGAAAATGATGGTGCCCACGAACAGCATGAACCACCATTTCGGCAGCGGGTTGTCGTACTCCTCGATCCCGTCGAAGGAGTGGCCAACCGTTTCTTCGGTGGCTTCGCTGCGCTGGCCCTTGCGGGTGGACAGCAACAGCCAGGTCAGGGCGAAGATGGTGCCGAGACTGAGGACTGTGACGTACAGACTCCAGAACGTAGTCATTCTTTGTTACTCCTAGAAGCTTGCTCGACGTGCTTGATGGCTTCGGGATCATCCGCGAAAGGCAGCAAGGTCGCGTCTTCAAACTCCGACTTGCGCTTGGGGCTGAACACCCACAGCGCCAGACCGATGAAGGCCACCATCACAACAACGGTGCCCAGGCCACGAATCATCCCGATATCCATCTAAATCACCGTTTGCTTTTGATGATGGTGCCCAGGCCTTGCAGATAGGCCACCAGCGCGTCCATTTCGGTTTTGCCCTTCACAGCATCCTTGGCACCGGCGATGTCTTCGTCGGTGTAAGGGACGCCGAGCGTGCGCAAGACTTCCATTTTCTTGGCGGTGTCTTTGCCGTCGAGCTTGTTTTCCACGAGGAACGGGTAGGCCGGCATTTTCGACTCGGGCACTACGTTGCGCGGGTTGTACAAATGCGCACGCTGCCAGTCATCGGAGTAACGACCGCCGACACGGGCCAGGTCCGGACCGGTACGCTTGGAACCCCACAGGAACGGGTGGTCCCAGACGCTTTCACCGGCAACCGAGTAGTGGCCGTAGCGTTCGGTTTCAGCACGGAACGGGCGGATCATCTGCGAGTGGCAGCTGACACAACCGTTGGCGATGTAGATGTCGCGGCCTTCCAGTTCAAGGGCGGTACGAGGCTTCATGCCTTCGACCGGCTTGTTGGTGACGTCCTGGAAAAACAGCGGAACGATCTGGGTCAGGCCGCCGATGCTGACGGCGATGACCATGAAGAAGGCCAGCAGGCCAATATTCTTCTCGACTGCTTCATGCTTCATCAGTGAGCTCCAACTACAGCAATCTGTTCGGCGGCTTCAGCTTCGGCCGGGTTCGAGGCACGTACGGTACGCCATACGTTGTAGGCCATGAGCAGCATGCCGGTGGCGAAGAATGCGCCGCCCAATGCGCGAACGATGAAGCCCGGGTGGCTGGCTTGCAGCGCTTCGACGAACGAGTAGGTGAGGGTGCCGTCGTCGTTGATTGCACGCCACATCAGACCCTGGGTGATGCCGTTGACCCACATCGAAGCGATGTACAGCACGGTACCGATGGTCGCGAGCCAGAAGTGTGCGTTGATCAGGCCGATGCTGTGCATCTGCGCGCGACCGAACAGTTTCGGGATCATGTGGTAGATCGCGCCGATCGAGATCATCGCTACCCAGCCAAGAGCGCCGGCGTGTACGTGGCCGATGGTCCAGTCGGTGTAGTGCGACAGCGAGTTGACGGTCTTGATCGCCATCATCGGACCTTCGAAGGTCGACATGCCGTAGAACGCCAGCGATACCACGAGGAAACGCAGGATCGGGTCGGTGCGCAGCTTATGCCAGGCGCCCGACAGGGTCATCATGCCGTTGATCATGCCGCCCCAGCTTGGTGCCAGCAGAATGATCGACATGGCCATGCCCAACGACTGCGCCCAGTCCGGCAGCGCGGTGTAGTGCAGGTGGTGCGGACCGGCCCAGATGTACAGGGTGATCAGCGCCCAGAAGTGCACGATGGACAGGCGATAGGAGTAGATCGGACGCTCGGCCTGCTTCGGAACGAAGTAGTACATCATCCCGAGGAAGCCGGTGGTCAGGAAGAAACCTACGGCGTTGTGGCCGTACCACCACTGGATCATCGCATCCGTCGCACCGGCGTAGGCCGAGTAGGACTTGAAGAAACTGACCGGCAGCGAGGCGTGGTTGACGATGTGCAGCATCGCCGTCACGACGATGAAGGCACCGTAGAACCAGTTGCCCACATAGATGTGCTTGGTCTTGCGCTTGGTGATGGTGCCGAAGAACACCAGACCGTAGGTGACCCAGACGATGGCCAGCAGAATAGCCAGGGGCCATTCCAGCTCAGCGTATTCCTTGGTGGTGGTGTAACCCAGCGGCAAGGTAACGATGGCGCCGACGATCACCGCTTGCCAACCCCAGAAGGTGAAGGCCGCGAGGCTGTCGGAAATCAGTCGCGTTTGGCAGGTTCGCTGCACGACGTAATAAGAAGTGGCAAACAGTGCACAACCACCAAAGGCGAAAATCACCAGGTTAGTGTGCAACGGGCGCAGGCGTCCAAAGCTCGTCCACGGCAGACCGAAGTTCAACTCCGGCCAGACCAGTTGCGAGGCGATGAAGACACCGAGCCCCATGCCAAGGATCCCCCAGACCACCGTCATGATGGCGAACTGGCGGACTACCTTATAGTTATAAGCAGTCGGACTGATTGCTGTGCTCATTCTAAGGTTCCACGGTTTGGGTGTTTTATTAGGAGTAAAAATCGGCCGCAAGTATGGAGAAAGCAGGGGGTCATTGCAACGCGCCATGACCTGGGTCAATGCTTTCAAAAGCTGATTCTGCGGCCTTTCCATGCGCCGCGTAAGGACAAAATCGCCCTCGGACAAAATGTCGCAGCGAACGAAAATGATGAGAGGGTCAGGTCAGTTGTAACGGGGTGTGTTCAAACGCAACGATCGGGTGACCGATGGCAATTGGCACGACAGCCGGTATCTACCAGCCTTTGCGGCTTGTCATCGAGCTGATTCGTCGAACACATCGGGTCGGGTCGACCTGGAACCGGCTCAAGCCAGTCCGCATCGGGGCAAGCTTAGACCCGAATCTGGTGAACCGAAAGGCGGACTAACGGAGGGGTGCGACAATGGGTCGCAAAGGGGCAGGGAACTGCCGCATCCGAGAAGAATGCGGCAGCAGAGCGGTCAAGAATTATTCGCTTTTGCCTTCGGCCTGCAAACGCTCTGTATTCAGACCGTGGGACAGGCTGTACACATAAGCGGCCAGCAGTTGCACTTTGTCGTTGCCGAGCAGTTCGTTCTGCGCCGGCATATGGCCCTGGCGGCCATGGCGGATCGTTTGTTGCAGTTGCGCCAGGCTTGTACCGTAGATAAAACCGGCCGGTTGCGTCAGGTTCGGCGCACCCATGGCTTCAGTGCCCTTGCCGTTTGCCCCATGACAGGCTACGCAGGTGGTGCTGAATGCTTGCTGTCCGGCTTGCAGGTCGGCGGTGTCGCCAGCCGGCAATGGCAGGCCGGCCAGTTCATGACGCACATACGCGGCAACGTTTTTCACGCCGGCTTCACCGAGGATTTCACCCCAGGCCGGCATCGCCGCCATGCGTCCACCCATGATCGTGGTCTTGATCATCTCGGCGTCACCGCCCCAGCGCCAGTTGCTGTCGGCCAGGTTCGGGAAGCCGAAAGCGCCCTTGGCATCCGAGCCGTGACACACCGAGCAGTTCGAGGCGAACAGGCGACCGCCCATTTTCAGCGCTTGCGGGTCCTTGGCCACTTCTTCCACCGGCATGGCGGCGAATTTGGCGAAGATCGGTCCGAACTTCGCGTCGGCCTTGTTCATCTCCTTTTCCCATTCGTGAACGCCGGTCCAGCCGTTCTCGTAACCCGGCAGGATGCCTTTCCAGTTGCCCAGGCCCGGGTAAAGAATCAGGTAGCCCACGGCGAACACCAGCGTGCCGGCGAACAGCATGAACCACCACTGCGGCAGCGGATTGTCGTACTCCTCGATGCCGTCGAAGCTGTGGCCCATGGTCTGGTCGACGCTGCCCTTGGTTTCGCCCTTGCGGGTGCCGATCAGCAGCCAGGTCAGGCCGATCAGGCTGCCGATGGTCAGTACGCAGATCCACGTACTCCAGAAAGTGGTCATGACCGGGTACTCCTTGCTTCAGGTTCTTGGGTGCTATCGGCTTGTGGCTCATCGGCGAACGGCAGCAAACGTGCTTCGGCGAACTCCGGATTGCGCTTGCTGTTGAACACCCACAACGTCAGGCCGACAAAGGCCACGAACACCACGACCGTGCCCAGGCCGCGAATCAATCCACTGCTCATTACGCTCATTATTTCAAAGGGCATGGCTCACCTCTTGCTCTTGATGGCAGTGCCGAGCACTTGCAGGTAGGCGACCAGCGCGTCCATTTCGGTCTTGCCCTTGAGCGATTCGACCGAGCCTGCGATGTCGGCATCGGTGTACGGCACGCCGAGGGTGCGCATCGCCTTGATCTTGGTTTCGGTGTGGCTGCTGTCGAGCTGATTGGCCACCAGCCATGGATAGGCCGGCATCTTCGATTCCGGCACCACGTTGCGCGGGTTGTACAAGTGCGCGCGGTGCCAGTCTTCGGAGTAGCGGCCGCCGACACGGGCCAGGTCCGGACCGGTACGCTTGGAACCCCACAGGAACGGGTGATCCCAGACGCTTTCCCCGGCCACCGAGTAGTGACCGTAGCGCTCGGTCTCGGCACGAAACGGCCGGATCATCTGCGAGTGGCAACCGACGCAGCCTTCGCGGATGTAAATGTCGCGACCTTCCAGTTGCAGCGCGGTGTAGGGCTTCATGCCTTCCACCGGTTTATTGGTCACGTCCTGGAAGAACAGCGGGACGATCTGCGTCAGGCCGCCGATGCTCACGGCCAGGACCATCAGCAGCATCAGCAGGCCGACGTTTTTTTCGATTGTTTCGTGTTTCATCTCGGACTCCTCAGGCCATCTGCGCGGCAGCGGCGACTTCGGCAGGCTGCGAGGCCCGCACGGTGCGCCAGGTGTTGTAAGCCATCAGGAACATGCCGCTGAGGAAGATCGCACCGCCCACCAGTCGCACGATGAAGCCTGGGTGGCTGGCCACCAGGGTTTCGACGAAGGAGTAGGTCAGCGTGCCGTCTTCGTTGACTGCGCGCCACATCAGGCCCTGGGCGATGCCGTTGACCCACATCGAGGCGATGTACAGCACGGTGCCGATGGTGGCGAGCCAGAAGTGCGCGTTGATCAGGCCGATGCTGTGCATCTGCGGGCGACCGAAGATTTTCGGGATCATGTGGTACAGCGCGCCGATGGAAATCATCGCCACCCAGCCGAGTGCGCCGGCGTGTACGTGGCCGATGGTCCAGTCGGTGTAGTGGGAGAGGGCGTTCACGGTCTTGATCGCCATCATCGGCCCTTCGAAGGTCGACATGCCGTAGAACGCCAGGGAGACCACGAGGAAGCGCAGGATCGGGTCGCTGCGCAACTTATGCCAGGCGCCCGAGAGCGTCATCATCCCGTTGATCATGCCGCCCCAGCTTGGCGCCAGCAGAATCAGCGACATCACCATGCCCAGCGACTGCGCCCAGTCCGGCAGCGCGGTGTAGTGCAAGTGGTGCGGGCCGGCCCAGATGTACAGGGTGATCAGCGCCCAGAAGTGCACGATCGACAGGCGATAGGAATACACCGGACGCTCGGCCTGTTTCGGCACGAAGTAGTACATCATCCCGAGGAAACCGGCGGTGAGGAAAAAGCCTACGGCGTTGTGGCCGTACCACCACTGCACCATGGCATCGGTCGCACCGGCGTACAGCGAGTAGGACTTGGTGAAACTCACCGGCAGCTCAAGGTT
The DNA here is from genome assembly GCF_019956155.1 of Pseudomonas sp. BF-RE-22. Taxonomy (NCBI): domain Bacteria; kingdom Pseudomonadati; phylum Pseudomonadota; class Gammaproteobacteria; order Pseudomonadales; family Pseudomonadaceae; genus Pseudomonas; species Pseudomonas sp. BF-RE-22. The sequence goes on from NZ_JAHBDD010000044.1 coordinate 127,795, forward strand.
GTTGACGATGTGCAAAATCGCCACGGTGATGATGAAACCACCGAAGAACCAGTTGCCCACATAGATGTGCTTGGTCTTGCGCTTGGCCAGCGTGCCGAAAAACACGATGGCGTAGGCGACCCAGACGATGGTGATCAGGATGTCGATCGGCCATTCCAGCTCGGCGTATTCCTTGGAACTGGTGTAACCCAGCGGCAGGCTGATCGCCGCCAGCAGAATCACCAGTTGCCAGCCCCAGAAGCAGAACGCGGCGATTTTCGGCGCAAACAGTTGCGTCTGGCAGGTGCGTTGCACCGAATAGAACGAACTGGCGAACAGGGCGCAACCGCCGAACGCGAAGATCACCGCGTTGGTGTGCAGCGGGCGCAAGCGGCCGAAACTGGTCCACGGCAAATTGAAGTTGAGTTCGGGCCAGACCAATTGAGCCGCGAGAAAAACCCCGAGCCCCATGCCGACGATGCCCCACACCACCGTCATAATGGCGAATTGGCGGACCACCTTGTAGTTGTAGGCGGTACTGATAGAAGTGTTCATGGTTCCCCATCCACGGTTCAGCCGAAAGGGCGTTCGCGCAAGGCAGACGCTCCCTTCGCCTGGAGTTATAGGCAGACTAAAAGCGAGGCAAGCATGGACAAAGAGCACAAGGCCAGTATTGACGGGGATCAATGGGCGCAGTGTGTGCGGGAGCATGGATGGCTGTGGAACGAGGCCGCTTCAACGGTTTCGGGTGAGCCTGTGACGCTGATTCTTGCGCATGGCGCCGGGGCACCGATGGACAGCGCCTGGATGAACGACATGGCCGCGCGCCTTGCTGCGCAGGGCGTCAACGTGCTGCGCTTCGAGTTCCCCTACATGGCGCAACGGCGTGTCGATGGCGGCAAGCGTCCCCCGAACCCGGCACCGAAACTGCTGGAGTGCTGGCGTGAGGTGTACGCCGTGGTGCGACGCCATGTCACTGGCCGCCTGGCCATTGGCGGCAAGTCCATGGGCGGACGGATGGCGAGTCTTTTGGCCGATGAGCTCGAAGCCGATGCGTTGGTGTGCCTCGGCTATCCGTTTTATGCCGTAGGCAAGCCGGAGAAGCCACGGGTCGAGCATCTGGCTGCGCTGAAGACCCGGACGCTGATTGTCCAGGGCGAGCGCGATGCGTTGGGGAGTCGTGAGGCGGTCGAGGCTTATGCGTTGGCGCCGAGCATCGAAGTGTTCTGGCTGGTGGCGGGGGATCATGATTTGAAGCCGTTGAAGGCTTCGGGGTTTACGCATGAGCAGCATTTGGCGGCTGCGGCGGGGAGGGTGGCTGAGTTTCTTCAGCGAGGTCATTCCTTACAGAAATGACCTCATCGCGAGCAGGTGCTCTGAAGTTTTGCCACGCACACACACACACATGTGTGCTCAACAAAAACGTGCGAGGAGCCTGATCACGAAGAGGTCATGAGAGCCATCGTTCTTGGATCGGCACTTTTGCCTTCCTGCTTCATGTGTTATTGGTCGGCTCTTTTCAAATCGAATGTGCCTATCGGATTCATTCGATAGCCCCCTCTATCAAAATTTGCATTGAAATCGCCATGCACTGTCCCCTTGACTGGATCGAGCCTGATAGTAAGTTCCGCCTTCTCTGCCAGGGTGGATGTGAAGTTAGGTGCGGGGGGAACTGAATGGAAATGGAATACGGTAAGCTGCTGCCCATCCCCAATCTTGTAGGTTTTCTCTAGCAGGTCTTCACCCTCATAAGGCACTAAGAATTGAAGCGCGAAGAACGTACCGTCTTCAGTCGAGCCGGTAGAGCCGTAGAAAACCCAATTGTCGATACCAGGTCCGCCAAGAAACGCCCTAAATAAAGTAAATTCAGCGTTGATCGGTTCCCCTGTGAAGCTCCAGTGAAAATCGTCACCAGCTGCCTGACTTTTATGGTCGTCCGGGAAAAAAATAGGAAAAGCACTCATCGAAAAAATCCTTTTCAGTTTAAAGTCGAAGGAAGTAAATGCCGGGTGTAACGGCATTTAAATGCTACCCCACCGTACTGGCGTGTCTACTGTCATAACTGACAGTTGGGTGCGTACTTTCAGCTGAGTTTCGCGCAGTGGCGGCCAAATGCGCGCTGTCGATTTTTGACTTTCATCAGGCAATAAAAAACCCGGAGGCTTTCACCGTCCGGGTTTTTGTCTTTCCAGCATCAATCAGCGGTTAAACCGCTCCACCAACGAATACTGGGTATTCGCGGTCTTGGTCAGCTCTTCACTCAACAACGCCGAGTGTTGCGCCTGTTCCGACGTCTGGTCGGCCAGTTGCGAGATGTTGCTGATGTTGCGGCTGATTTCTTCGGCCACCGAGCTTTGCTCTTCGGTCGCGGCCGCAATCTGGGTGGTCATGTCGGTGATGTGTGCCACCGCTTCGCTGATCCCGACCAGTGCCTGATCCGCTTCGAGTACCCGCGCCACACCTTCTTCCGCCTGGCGATGCCCGGATTCCATGGTTTGCACGGCGGTGCTGGCGGTTTGCTGGAGCTTGGCGATCAGGGCGTGAATCTGCCCGGTGGATTCGCTGGTGCGCTGCGCCAATTGGCGAACTTCGTCGGCAACCACCGCAAAGCCGCGACCCATCTCGCCGGCACGCGCCGCTTCGATGGCGGCGTTCAACGCCAGCAGGTTGGTCTGGTCGGCGATGCCTTTGATCACGTCGACCACGCCGCCGATTTCATCGCTGTCCTTGGCCAGTTGCGTCACGGTCAGACCGGTTTCGCCGACCACCTCCGACAGGCGCTGAATGGCTTCGCGGGTTTCCCCGGCGATGTCACGGCCGCGCCCGGTCAGGCGATTGGCTTCCTGAGTCGCGTCCGCCGTGCGTTGCACGTGGCTGGCGACTTCCTGGGTGGTGGCGGCCATCTGATTGACGGCGGTGGCCACCTGCTCGGTTTCGACGCGCTGACGTTCCAGGCCGGTGGAGCTGCTGTGAGCCAGGGTGTCGGACTGTTTCGCCTGGTCGCTCAGGTGCTCGGCGGTGTCCTGCAGACGGGTCAGGCAGGTTTTCAGGCGGGCTTCCTGGCTGAGGATCGACATCTCCAGACGCGCCTGGGCACCACGGCTGTCGGTGTACATCTGTGCGATCAGCGGGTCGGAGGTGGTCTGCTCGGCCAGGCGCAGCAAGCGCTTGAGGCCGCGCTGTTGCCAGCTCAACCCCAGCAGGCCCAGTGGCACCGAAAGACCGGCGGCCAAGGCGAAACCCCATTGGGAGTTGAGCGTGGCACCGATCATGAAGCTCAGCTGGCTGACCAGAATGAACGGCAACCAGTCCTGCAGGACCGGCAGCCATTTATCGGTGGAAGGAATCGCTGACTTGCCCTGGTTGATGCGTTGGTAGAGCGCTTCGGCACGCTGGATCTGCTCGGCGGTGGGTTTGACCCGCACCGACTCGTAACCGATCACCTGGTTGCCATCGAACACCGGTGTGACGTAGGCGTTAACCCAGTAGTGGTCACCGGTCTTGCAGCGATTCTTGACAATGCCCATCCATGGCAAGCCTTGTTTCAATGTGCCCCACATGTGCGCGAACACCGCGGCCGGTACGTCGGGGTGACGAACCAGGTTATGCGGTGCACGGATCAGTTCCTCGCGGGAATACCCACTGATTTCGACGAAAGCGTCGTTGCAGTAGGTGATCACGCCCTTGGCATCGGTGGTGGAGATCAACCGTTGCTGAGCCGGGAAGGTCCGTTCGCGTTGTGTAATGGGCTGGTTGTTACGCATGGCTTTTTTCAATCCGCAAGGCTTTGAGAGGTTGTCGGCACCGTCAGGGATTTATTGAAGAATATTTTTTCAATAATCAGCGGCGCGTCGCAAAACGACCGTTGCGTCAGTCCGCCAGCATCGGATAGGTGAACAGGCTGAAATGCAGCAGGTTCAAACCGAAATGCGTGGCAATGGCCGCACCTAACCCGCCGAAACGGTAGGCCAGACCATAGCCGACACCTGCCAGACTCGCCAGCAACACCCATTGCCAGCCAGCACCCGCATGCACCAGGCCAAATAACAGCGAGGCGAGCAGCAGCGCCAGGTTTTCACCATAAGGCAGGTGTTTAAAGTACCGGCTGAGGCCGCCCTGAAGGTAGCCGCGAAACAGCGCTTCTTCCACCAGCGTCACCAGCAACAGGTTGTTGAACAGCCACAACCAGGCCTGATCAGGCCATTTGGGGGCCCAACTGATCACACCCAACAGCAGCGCGCCACCCAATGCCAGCACGCTGCTCAGTGTCAGCCCCAGCAGCGCGGCGGGAATGGAAAGCCGCAGCGAATGCCGGCCGACAATCCACGGGCAGACCAGCAACAGCCAGAAACCAATCAGCGGTTTGTCCAGATTCAGGTACAGCACAAACGGTACGGCATCGTCGGTAATACGATGCGGATTGATACCTCGACCGTTGTAGAAGCCGGGGAGCCAGTGCATCGCCAGTGCCAGCGCCATGAAAATAAACAGGCCGTGACCGAGGTAATGGCCGATCCGGACCTGTTGCTGACGCACGGCGAAACCGGCGATCAGTAGCAATGCGACCGAGATAAGCGCCAGCCAGCCGAGATGGCCGTAGGACAGCGCCATGGCATAACCGAGGGAGAGCAGGGCCAGGAAGGTCCATGGCAAAGCAAACATCTGAAGTCCTTGTGTTCGAAATTCTGCGGGGCGCCTCGGTCCACTGTAGGAGCAAGCTTGCTCGCGATGGCGGAGTGTCAGGCGGCACTGATATTGGATGTTACGGCCCCATCGCGAGCAGGCTCGCTCCCACAGTGGTCTTGTGTGGGGCTATAAAAGCGCGGCGATTATAGAGGCGTGTCCGCAAACAAAAACACCGCCCGAAGGCGGTGTCTTTTTCTGCAAACACTTACGACGCAATCAACTGCCGCAACACGTAATGCAAAATCCCCCCTGACTTGAAGTACTCGACTTCATTCAGCGTATCGATCCGGCACAACACCTCGATCTTCTCGCGGCTGCCGTTTTCACGGGTGATGATCAGCGTCAGGTTCATTCGCGGCGTCAGCTCGACGCCGCTCAGGCCCTGAATGTCCAGGGTCTCCTTGCCAGTCAGATTGAGGCTCTTGCGGTTCTGATCCAGCTTGAACTGCAAGGGCAACACGCCCATGCCGACCAGATTGGATCGGTGAATCCGCTCGAAGCTTTCGGCGATGACCGCTTTCACGCCCAACAGATTGGTGCCCTTGGCCGCCCAGTCGCGGCTCGAACCGGTGCCGTATTCTTGCCCGGCAATCACCACCAGCGGCGTGCCCGAGGCTTGGTAACGCATGGCCGCGTCGTAGATCGCCAGTTTTTCCCCGGTAGGAATGTAAATCGTATTGCCGCCTTCCTCGCCGCCGAGCATCTCGTTGCGAATGCGGATGTTGGCAAAGGTGCCGCGCATCATCACTTCATGGTTGCCGCGACGGGAACCGTAGGAGTTGAAATCCCGCGGCTCCACACCTTTATCGCGCAGGTAATGGCCGGCGGGGCTCTCGGTCTTGATGTTGCCGGCGGGGGAGATGTGGTCGGTGGTCACCGAGTCGCCGAGCAGCGCAAGGACCCGTGCGCCCGCGACGTCCTTGACCACGGGCGGCGGTCCGCCGATGTCGTCGAAAAACGGTGGGTGCTGGATGTAAGTCGAATCGTTCTGCCAGACATAAGTCGCCGCTTGAGGCACTTCAATCGCCTGCCATTGCTCATCGCCGGCAAACACTTCGGCGTATTCCTTGTGGAACATCGCGGTGTTGACCTGATTCACCGCGTCGGCGATTTCTTGGGTGCTTGGCCAGATGTCCCGCAAGTAAACCGGGTTGCCGTCCTTGTCGTCACCCAATGGCTCACTGCTGATATCAATGCGCACCGTGCCGGCCAGCGCAAACGCGACGACCAGCGGCGGCGAGGCCAGCCAGTTGGTTTTCACCAGTGGATGCACGCGGCCTTCGAAGTTGCGGTTGCCCGACAGCACCGAAGCGACGGTCAGGTCGGCTTTCTGGATGGCTTTTTCGATCGGCTCCGGCAGCGGCCCGGAGTTGCCGATGCAGGTGGTGCAGCCATAACCGACCAGGTCGAAACCGAGTTGATCCAGGTATTGCGTCAGCCCGGCAGCCTTGTAGTAGTCGGTCACCACTTTGGAACCGGGAGCGAGCGAGCTTTTCACCCACGGCTTGCGCTTGAGGCCTTTTTCCACGGCTTTCTTCGCCACCAGGCCGGCGGCCATCATTACGCTCGGGTTGGAGGTGTTGGTGCAGGAGGTGATTGCGGCGATGACCACCGCGCCGTTTTTCAAGCGATAGGTTTGACCTTCAAAATCGTAGTCGGCTTCACCGGCCAAGTCGGCATTGCCCACCGCAACGCCACCGCCGCCTTCACTTTCGAGGCGACCTTCTTCCTTGCTGGCAGGTTTGAATTGCAGGTCGGTGAAGTCACTGAATGCTTGCGCGACGTTCGGCAACGACACCCTGTCCTGTGGGCGTTTCGGCCCGGCGAGGCTGGCTTCGACGCTGCGCATGTCCAGCGCCAGGCTGTCGGTGAACACCGGTTCCTTGCCCGACTGGCGCCACAGGCCTTGCGCCTTGCTGTAGGCCTCGACCAGTTTCACCGTTTCAAGTGGACGACCGGACAGGCGCAGATAATCCAGAGTGATGTCATCCACCGGGAAAAAGCCGCAGGTGGCGCCGTATTCCGGGGCCATGTTGGCGATGGTCGCGCGGTCGGCCAGCGGCAGGTCGGCAAGGCCGTCGCCGTAGAACTCGACGAATTTGCCGACCACACCTTTCTTGCGCAGCATCTGGGTCACGGTCAGCACCAGGTCGGTGGCGGTGATGCCTTCCTTCAATTTGCCGGTGAGTTTGAAGCCGATCACTTCCGGGATCAGCATCGACACCGGTTGGCCGAGCATCGCCGCTTCCGCTTCGATCCCGCCGACACCCCAGCCGAGCACGCCGAGGCCGTTGATCATGGTGGTGTGGGAATCGGTGCCGACCAGCGTGTCGGGGAACGCGTAGGTGCGGCCGTCTTCATCCTTGGTCCAGACCGTGCGGCCGAGGTATTCGAGGTTCACCTGATGGCAAATCCCGGTGCCCGGCGGCACCACGCTGAAGTTGTCGAAGGCGCTCTGGCCCCAGCGCAGAAAGGCGTAACGCTCGCCGTTGCGCTGCATTTCAATGTCGACGTTCTGTTCGAAGGCGCTGGCGCTGCCGAACTTGTCGACCATCACCGAGTGGTCGATCACCAGGTCCACCGGCGACAGTGGATTGATCCGCTGCGGGTCGCCGCCGGCCTTGGCCATGGCGGCGCGCATGGCGGCCAGGTCGACCACGGCGGGAACGCCGGTAAAGTCTTGCATCAAGACGCGGGCGGGGCGGTACTGGATCTCGCGGTCGGAGCGGCGCTCCTTGAGCCAGGCGGCAATCGCTCGCAGGTCGGCGCCGGTCACGGTTTTTTCGTCTTCCCAGCGCAGCAGGTTTTCCAGCAGCACTTTCAACGACATCGGTAGCTTGTCGAGATCACCGAGGCTTTTGGCGGCATCGGGCAGACTGAAGTAATGGTAGGTCTTGTCGTCGACTTGCAGGGTTTTAAGGGTTTTCAGGCTATCGAGGGACGGCATTACGATCACTCCTTAAAGTCCGCACGGCTACGGACTGAGGGGACGGACAGAGCTTTCAACCTAGCCCCGTTTGAACGTTAAAGCTAATAACCGGACTCTATGGGCAAGTCCGAGGTTCCGAACTCGGCTATCATGCGCCGGTTTTCGTGACAGGCTTTGCTTCAACGCAAGTCTGGGCATCGCGCAGTGGCTGAATTCTTCGCCAACTGCCCAGGAGTAAGAATGAACACCCTCTTTATGCATTGCCGGCCGGGCTTCGAAGGCGAAGTCTGTTCCGAGATTTCCGAACACGCCGCACGGCTGAACGTGGCCGGTTATGCCAAGGCAAAAACCGCCAGCGCCTGCGCCGAATTCATCTGCACCGAAGAAGACGGCGCCGAGCGCCTGATGCGCGGTCAGCGTTTCGCCGATCTGATCTTCCCGCGCCAATGGGCGCGGGGGATTTTCATCGACCTGCCGGAAACCGACCGTATCAGCGTGATTCTTGCGCACATGGCCGACTTCCCGCTGTGCGGCAGCCTGTGGCTGGAAATGGTCGACACCAACGACGGCAAAGAGCTGTCGAACTTCTGCAAGAAATTCGAAGTGCACCTGCGCAAGGCGCTGATGGCGGCCGGCAAACTGGTGGAAGACGCGAACAAGCCGCGTTTGTTGCTGACGTTCAAGAGTGGTCGCGAAGTGTTCATGGGCCTGGCCGAGTCGAACAACTCGGCCATGTGGCCGATGGGCATTCCACGCCTGAAGTTTCCGCGCGAGGCGCCGAGCCGTTCGACGTTGAAGCTGGAAGAGGCGTGGCACCATTTCATCCCGCGCGATCAGTGGGACGAGCGTCTGCACAGCGACATGACCGGCGTCGACCTCGGCGCGGCGCCGGGCGGCTGGACCTGGCAACTGGTCAATCGTGGCATGCTGGTGACCGCCATCGACAATGGCCCGATGGCTGAAAGCCTGATGGATACTGGTCTGGTGCAGCATTTGATGGCCGACGGTTTCACCTTCAAGCCACGGCAGCCGGTGGACTGGATGGTCTGCGACATCGTCGAGAAACCGGCACGCAACGCGGCGATGCTGGAAGAGTGGATTGGTGAAGGGCATTGCCGCGAAGCGGTGGTCAACCTCAAGTTGCCGATGAAGCAGCGTTACGCCGAGGTGAAACGCTTGCTGGAGCGCATTGCCGACGGTTTCAAGGAGCGCGGGATTCGCGTCGAGATCGGCTGCAAACAGCTGTATCACGACCGCGAAGAAGTGACGTGCCACCTGCGCCGCCTGGACGTGAAAAAACCCAAGTCCCGCTGATGTACACAAACCGTGTAGGAGTGAGCGGGCGGCGATCCGACTTGCCCGCGAAGAGGCCCTTAAGGACGCCAAAAACTTCGCGGGCAAGCCTCGCTCCTACAGGGATGGCGTCATGCCACAGATGACCGAACACCCGGTAATGCGCGACAATGCCGGCCAGTTTCAGGAGTGAATCATGAGTGAAATGCTTGATACGCCGGTAGACGGCACCCTCGACGCCACCGGCCTCAACTGCCCGGAACCGGTGATGATGCTGCACCAGCACATCCGTGACCTGGCGCCCGGCGGCCTGCTCAAGGTGATCGCCACCGACCCGTCGACCCGTCGCGACATTCCCAAGTTCTGCGTGTTCCTCGACCACGAGCTGATCGCGCAGCATGAAGAGGCCGGCACTTACCTGTACTGGATTCGCAAGAAATCGGATTAATCGATTCGAAAAAAAGGCCTGCATTTGCAGGCCTTTTTTGTGCGGTCAACCCATCGAATGGCTGATGCGGATCCGCTTGCGTGCACTGCGCGTCAGGCGAATCGACAGCATCAGGGCGGCGCAGCTCAGGCCGACGATCAAACCCTGCCACAGCCCGCTCGGGCCACGGGGTTCGCCGAACCAGTCGGTCAGGCCGAGGGCGTAACCCACCGGCAAACCGATGCCCCAATAGGCGAACAGGGTGAGGATCATCGTCACCCGAGTGTCCTGAAAACCGCGCAGGGCGCCGGCCGCTGTCACCTGGATGGCGTCGGAAAACTGGAACAGCGCCGAGTACACAATCAGCATCGCCGCGATATGGATCACCGTCGGGTCTGCGGTGTAGATCGCTGCGATGTGCTCGCGCATCAGCAACATCATGCTTGCCGACAGGCAGGCGTAGGCCAGCGCGGTGCCCATGCCGACACCCGCCGCAAAACGCGCTTCGCGCGGCTCTTCACGTCCCAGTGCCTGACCGACGCGCACGGTCACGGCCATGCCCAGGGAGTAAGGGATCATGAACACCAGCGAGCTGACATTCAGGGCAATCTGATGCCCGGCCACCACCGTGGCGCCGAGGCTGCCGATCAGCAGGGCAATCACCGCGAAGATGCTCGATTCGGCAAACACCGCGATACCGATCGGCAAGCCGATGCTCAGCAGGCGTTTGATCACCGCCCATTGTGGCCAGTCGAAACGGCTGAACAACTGGCTCGACTGATACGCCGGCGCCCAGCGCTCCCAGCCGGCCATGCCCAGCGCCATCACCCACATCACAATCGCCGTGGCCCAGCCACAACCGACGCCGCCCATGGCCGGCACACCGAAGTGGCCATAAATGAAGACATAGTTCAGCGGAATGTTCAGCGCGAGCCCGCACAACCCCAGGACCATCGCCGGGCGCGTGCGTCCCAGGCCGTCACTGAAACAGCGCAACACATGGTAGAGCGCGACGGCGGGCAGTCCGCTGGCGATACCGTGCAGGTATTGCATGCACGGGCCGATCAGCTCGGGATCGACCTTCATCAGGTGCAAAATCGGTTCGGCGCTGAACAGCATGCCAGTCGCCATCACGCCCACCACCAGCGCCAGCCACAACGCCTGGCGCACGATCGGGCCGATTTCGCTGTGGGTACCGGCACCAAAGCGCTGGGCGACTTTTGGCGTGGTGGCCAGCAGCGTGCCGGTCATCAACAGAAACACCGGGACCCAGATCGAGTTGCCCAATGCCACCGCCGCCAGATCCCGTGGCCCGACGCGACCGGCCATCACCGCATCGACGAAGCCCATCGCCGTGGTGGCCAGTTGCGCGATCATGATCGGCAACGCCAGGCCGAGCAGGTTCTTCAGCTCGAGGCGAACCCGGGCGGGGCGGTTGAGGGAAATGGCGGCGGGGCGGTCAGTCACGGAATTCAAAGGCAAAACGTCCAAAAGGTTTTGATGCGCGAGGCGGCGCATTCTACGCGTTGACGCAACGGTCAGGAAAAGTCCTGTGTTACCCATTTGTAATCACACAAAAACCTGTAGGAGCGAGCCTGCTCGCGATGGACGTCAACGATGACGAGGGCTGCCTGAATCACCGCAGTGCTCGTGCGTTTTTCGCGAGCAGGCCCGCTCCTGCAAATTGTGTGTGCTAGGCGTGAAGTGTCATCTGCGCCTACACTGCCGATCCGCCAAAGGAGCCTGCCATGCTGATTGTTGCCGACGAAAATATTCCGCTGCTCGATGCCTTCTTCGAAGGTTTCGGCGAAATCCGCCGGGTGCCGGGACGTTCAATCGACCGCGCCACCGTCGAGCAGGCCGATGTGCTACTGGTGCGCTCGGTGACCAACGTCAATCGCGGGTTGCTCGAAGGCAGCAAGGTGCGCTTCGTCGGCACCTGCACCATCGGCACCGATCACCTCGACCTCGATTACTTTCAACAGGCCGGCATCACCTGGTCCAGCGCCCCCGGCTGCAATGCTCGTGGCGTGGTCGACTACGTGCTGGGCAGTTTGCTGACCCTCGCCGAAATCGAAGGCGCCGATCTCACCCGGCGCACGTACGGCGTGGTCGGTGCCGGTGAAGTGGGCGGACGGTTGGTCAAGGTTCTGCAAGGGCTGGGCTGGAACGTGCTGGTCTGCGATCCGCCACGGCAAGCTGCTGAAGGGGGCGATTTCGTCAGCCTTGAGAAGATCATCGAACAGTGCGATGTCATTAGCCTGCACACACCGCTGAAAAAACACGGGGCCGGTTCGACCTGGCATTTGTTCGACCAGAACCGTTTGAACCAGCTCAAGCCCGGTGCCTGGCTGATCAATGCCAGCCGTGGCCCGGTGGTGGACAACGCCGCCCTGTGCGAGGTGCTGCTGCAACGCGAAGACCTGCAAGCGGTGCTGGATGTCTGGGAGGGCGAGCCTGAGGTCGATGTGGCACTGGCCGAGCTCTGTGTGCTGGCCACGCCGCACATTGCCGGTTACAGCCTCGACGGCAAGCAACGCGGGACGGCGCAGATCTACCAGGCCTACTGCGATTTTCTCGGGCAACCGGCGCAGGTCCGCTTGAGCGATTTGCTGCCGGCACCGTGGTTGTCGCAGGTGACCTTGAACGCTGAGAGCGATCCTGCCTGGGCGCTGGCGATGTTGTGTCGTGGCGTGTACGACCCGCGCCGCGACGACGCGGATTTCCGCCGCAGTCTTGTGGGCAGTGTGAGTGAGCAGCGCGCGGCGTTTGATGCGCTGCGCAAGAATTATCCATCGCGGCGCGAGATTGACGGGTTGCAGGTGCGGATTGAGGGGGATTCGCCTGAGTTGCTGAAGATTGTGGCGGCGTTGGGCGCATCGGCTGTCTGAAAACCGAGTTGGCCCATTCGCGGGCAAGCCTCGCTCCTACAGGTTAGGCGTAATGTTGAAAATGGCGCCGATCGCTGTAGGAGCGAGTGGTGCGGCATCCCGACTTGCCCGCGAATGGTCACACCACAATTCCGGATCAACACCCACAAAAAACCCGGCCATTAGGGCCGGGTCAAGAAGACGGGGCTATATCAATCTTGTTTGGCAGGCTTGACCAATCGCTTTTCCAGTTCGCGGCAAGCGTCCTGGATCATGCCCTCAGTGATCGGTACTTCGCGGCCTTTTTCGTCAATGATTGAGCAACCCAGAGACTGATCTGGCTGTGTGCGGATCACTTGAATCTTGTCATCGCTGCTATTTTGCAAGGACATGGCCTGTCTCCTCTTCAGGTGTGTGCTTACTGTAGAACCGTCAGGTGACCGGGCTATGACAACTCCCTGCGATCTTTCCAGAGCGGCAACACCAGTCCACCAGAAATACCCAGACGTTGCCACCCGGACTTTAGACCAATAGCGTCTAGGAGCTAGTCATCGCGGTCATAATTAACCTGACTCATTGTGATTTACAGCGTTCAACCCCATTGAACCGTCAGGCTGGCCCTATCAATGCGTAACTGGATGAACCCGATGCTCTCTGCCCGTCACCGCCGCGCGATTCGCCTGACCAGCCTTTTTCTCGCGCCCTATCGTTGGCAGGCCTTCGGCGCCTTGCTCGCGCTGGTCGTCACGGCCGGCATTACCTTGTCCATGGGGCAGGGGATTCGCCTGCTGGTGGACCAGGGGTTCATGACCCAGTCCCCGCACCTGCTCAACCAGACGATTGGTTTGTTCATGTTGCTGGTGATAGGCCTGGCGATTGGCACCTTCGCGCGTTTCTACCTGGTGTCGTGGATCGGTGAACGCGTGGTCGCCGACATCCGCCGTCAGGTGTTCAATCATCTGGTTTATCTGCATCCCGGGTTTTATGAAGACAACCGCAGCTCCGAAATCCAGTCGCGGTTGACCGCCGATACCACGTTGCTGCAATCAGTGATCGGTTCATCGCTGTCCCTGTTCCTGCGCAATCTGCTGATGGTGATCGGCGGGATTGTGTTGCTGTTTATCACCAATCCGAAACTCACCAGCATCGTCGTTGTGGCTTTGCCGCTGGTGATTGCGCCGATCCTGATTTTCGGTCGCCGGGTGCGCAGCCTGTCGCGCCTGAGTCAGGACCGGATTGCCGATATCGGCAGTTATGTTTCCGAAACCCTGGGCCAGATCAAAACCGTGCAGGCCTACAACCACCAGACCCAGGACGAACAGCGTTTTGCCGTGACCGTGGAAGAGGCGTTCAACACAGCACGCAAACGGATTTTCCAGCGGGCCTGGCTGATCACCCTGGTGATCGTGCTGGTGCTGGGGGCGGTCGGCGTGATGCTCTGGGTGGGCGGCATGGACGTGATGGCCGGGCGAATTTCGGCGGGGGAACTGGCGGCGTTCGTCTTCTACAGCCTGATTGTCGGCAGTGCATTCGGCACCTTGAGTGAGGTCATTGGTGAGTTGCAGCGCGCCGCCGGGGCCGCCGAGCGGATTGCCGAATTGCTGCGCTCGGAAAACATCATCCAGCCACCGGCGACTGGCCTGGTGACGTTGCCCGAGCGGGTGACGGGCAATCTCGTTTTGCAGGACGTGCGTTTTTCCTACCCGTCGCGCCCGGAAAGCTACGCCGTCGATGGTTTGAATCTGACCATCAAGGCTGGCGAAACCCTCGCGCTGGTCGGGCCGTCCGGTGCTGGCAAATCGACGGTGTACGATCTGTTGCTGCGTTTTTACGATCCTGCCGAAGGGCGCATCCTGCTTGACGGTGTGCCGCTGACTCAACTCGATCCATTGGACTTGCGCCGTTGCTTCGCGCTGGTTTCACAAAGCCCGGCGCTGTTCTTCGGCAGCATTGAAGAGAACATCCGCTACGGTAACCCGACAGCGACGCTGGAACAGGTTCAGGAAGCGGCGAAAATCGCCTACGCCCATGACTTTATCGAGGCCATGCCCCACGGTTATCAGACTCATTTGGGGGACGCAGGCCTCGGTTTGTCCGGCGGTCAGCGCCAACGCCTGGCCATCGCCCGAGCGCTGCTGGTGGATGCGCCCATCCTGCTGCTCGACGAAGCCACCAGCGCCCTCGACGCCCAGAGCGAACACCTGATCCAGCAAGCCCTGCCCAGCCTGATGAAAAATCGCACCACCCTGGTCATCGCTCATCGTTTGGCCACGGTTAAAAACGCCGACCGGATTGCGGTGATGGACCAGGGGAAACTGGTGGCGGTGGGCACGCACCAAGAGCTGATTGCGAGCAATGCGCTGTATGCGCGGTTGGCGGCGTTGCAGTTCAACGACGGGCATGAAGCAGCATGAATGAACGCTGCTGAATACTGCCGGGTTCGGGCATTATGTCGAGCTCAGTGCAAGCATGGATGAGGATATGAGCCGTTATCAACCACCGTTGACCCTGACCACTAAGATGCTCACGTTGATTGCCGAAATCAGTGAGCGGATCGGTCAGCTTTCGGCTGTGGATGATCGACGGCAGACGCCTCAACTGCGGCGGGGTAATCGGATTCGCACGATTCAGGCTTCATTGGCGATCGAGAACAATACCTTGAGCATCGAGCAGGTGACTGCTGTTTTGGCAGGGCAGCGAGTGCTGGGATTGCCTCGGGAAATCCAGGAGGTGCGTAATGCCTTCACGGCTTACGAAGCCATGCCGGATTGGCAGCCGAGTAGTCGTGTTGATCTGCTTCGGGCGCATGAGTTACTGATGGGCGGCTTGATTGACGACTGTGGGCAGTTTCGCCGAGCCGGTGTGGGCATTTACCGTGGCGAGAAATTGGTTCATATGGCACCGCCACCGAGCCGCATTACGCATTTGATGGATGATTTGCTGGCGTGGCTCGGCGATTCTGATTGGCATCCGTTGATTATCAGTTGTGTCTTCCACTATGAATTCGAGTTCATCCATCCCTTCGCCGACGGCAATGGACGTATGGGGCGTCTTTGGCAGACATTGATTCTCAGTCGGTGGCGCCCGGTGTTGGCTTATCTGCCGGTCGAAGCCGTGATTCGAGAGCAGCAGGATGCGTATTACGCGGCGTTATCGGCAGCCGACCAAATGGCCGAGTCGACGCCTTTTGTCGAGTTCATGCTGCAAGCGTTGAGCCTTGCGCTTGATGAGGCGGTTAGAACCGAGCCGGTAACCGACCAAGTAGCCGACCAAGTAACCGACCAAGTAGCGAAACTGCTTCGTGCTCTTTGCGGAAGCGCTCCTGTGAAGGTTAACGATCTGATGGCCGAGCTCGGATTGGCTCACAAGGCGACATTTCGGGCCAACTACCTCAAGCCTGCATTGGTAGAAGGCTTGATTGAGATGACTGATCCTGATTCCCCCCGTAGCCCGGTGCAACGCTACCGCTTGACCGCGCAGGGCGAGCTTGTTGCAGCACGGTGCAGATCCAGGTAGATGCGCCATAAAAAATGCCCGCATTTCTCAATGCGGGCATTTTCGTTTTCGCCTCAGACAGGCTTATTGATCATCAAAATACCGCTCATGCCAATCCACCAACGGCTGTGGCGAGTTGAGCTTCTGGCCGTAGATCACCGAGTACGACAGCACGTTTTGCACGTACTGGCGGGTTTCGTCGAACGGAATGCTTTCCACCCAGACGTCGAAGCTCAGGTGATCCGCACCGCGCAGCCACTGACGCACGCGCCCCGGGCCGGCGTTGTAGGCGGCGGAGGCGAGGACGCGGTTGCCGTTGAACTGGCTATGCACCTGGCTGAGGTACGCGGCACCGAGCTGGATGTTCTTGTCCGGATCGAACACCTGCTGTGGCGAGGCCAATGGGATGCTGAACTTGCGTGCGGTTTCCTTGGCGGTGCCCGGCATCAGTTGCATCAGGCCGCTGGCGCCTACGCCTGAGCGGGCGTCGGCCATGAACGCGCTTTCCTGGCGAGTAATGGCGAATACCCAGCTCGAATGCAGGCCGCGAACCTTGGCTTCACGCACGAGGGTTTCGCGGTGGGCCATCGGGAAGCGGATGTCCAGATCGTCCCAATACTGCGCCTGGCTGATGGTGCGAATCGCCGGGAAATACCATTTCAGGTCGTAGGCCAGTTTGGCCTGGGCGACCATTTCGTCACGGTTGAAGTGGCGGCTGACGTGATACCACTCACGACGCCCATCGACGATCTGCCCGCGCGCATGGAATTCCAGGGCGCGACGCACGCCCGGCGTGTTGCGAACCTTGTTGATCAGCGCCTGGCTCAATACCAGCGGCTTGTTGTTCAGCGAGTAAGGCAGTTGCGAACGGTCGGCAGCGAGGAAACCGTAGAAGTCACGTTCACGAGCGAGGCCTTTATAAAGCGTCTGCGCCTCCGGGTTCTGCGGTTGCGCCAGTTCCAGGCTACGGGCCTGCCAGTAACGCCAGCGGTTGGTGGTCGCCAGGTCCTGGGGCAAACGGCGGGTCAACTGATAGGCATCGTCCCAGCGGGCCAGGCGCAGCAGCAGGCGCAAGCGCCACTCGGACACGGTGTTGTCACGCAATTCCGGGTCGTACTTGGTCATCACATCCAGCGCGCGACTGTCGAAACGGCGAGCGAGGGTCAGGCCGATTTCCCGGGCGATCGCGACTTTTTCGTCACGGGAGAAATGCATGCTGCTGGCGTAACCGTCGAGCAACGCCATGGCCTTGTCCGGGTCTTGCTTGGCCAGGCGGCGCAGGCCGAGGCTGACGATGTCGGACATCGGTTCGTCGGCCGGTGTGAAGCGCGACGGCTGGTTGAGCAGTTCGGGTTTCTGCGCCACGTCCACCAGCAAACGGCCGCGAGGGGCGAGGGTGGTCAGGCCGTTGACCAGGCTGTTGGCCAGCGGATAGTTGCGCGCCTGGGCGGCAAGCTTGGTGCGTTCCCAGCGTTTCTGTTCAGTCAGTTGGCCTTCGGCAGCCCAGACTCCGAACAAGCCGTCGCACGCCGAAGGCAAGGATTTGCCAGTCAGCCAGAGCTTGTTGGCGTTGGCGTAGCCTTCGGATTTCAGGTTGTGCCCGATCTGGTACTGCGCGTTCAGGCAGTCCAGCTCGGTGAAATTCAGCTTGGGATCGTAGTACTTGACGAAGGTCGCCCAGTCGCCGCGATCGGCCAGCCAGCGCAACCAGCGCAATTTCATCCAGTTGGCTTGCGGCAAGTCACCGTGTTCGGCGAGGAATTTTTCGATCTCGGCGTTGCTCGCCGTTTTCAGGCGTGCGGTCAGTTCGTCATAGGCCAGGTACGGCTCCAGCGGGTAGTCGCTGAGCGCCTTGCTGTAACGGAAGTACGGGCCGGTATCACCCTTGGCCAGGGCGCGCTTGGCTTCATCGTAATACTGGCGTTGGGTGGACAGGTCCACCGCCTGGGCAGTTTGAACGGCAGCGGCAGAGAGAAGAAAACAGGATAAAAGACTGAAAAGGCGACTGCGCATGAGACGTCCGGGCAGAGAAATCATGACAAGTGCGAGGCATGCCCGCACTGAATAATCTGTAGCTTAGCCTTTTGCCAGCAACCGGCGAAAGCTTTGCGGGCCTGTCAGCATCAGTTCGCAACATTTGTCATGCAGAGTGCCCCGAAGGTGAAATTGCCGGCCTTCTGAAGCCTCAAGTCAGGTAGAATGCGCGCCCGGTTTTTGGAGAAGCTCATGACCCTGCTCAAATTCAGCGATGTGTCCCTTGCTTTCGGCGCTATGCCGTTGTTGGACAAGGTGTCCTGGCAGATCGCCCGTGGTGAGCGGGTGTGCATCATCGGCCGCAACGGCACTGGCAAGTCCAGCATGATGAAGCTCGTCAAGGGCGACCAGAAGCCTGACGACGGCTCCGTGTGGCGCGCACCCGGCCTCAAGATTGGCGAATTGCCGCAAGAATTGCCGGTAGCCGACGAGCGGACCGTGTTCGACGTAGTGGCTGAAGGCCTGGACGGTGTCGGTGCGCTGCTTGCCGAGTATCACCACCTGAGCCAGAACATCGTCACCGACGCCGACCTGGACAAGCTGATGCACGTCCAGCACGACCTTGAAGCCCGCGACGGCTGGCGTTTGCAAACCCTGGTCGACAGCACCCTCAGCCGCCTGCAACTGCCGGCCGACAAGACCCTCGCCGAATTGTCCGGTGGCTGGCGTCGTCGCGTCCTGCTGGCGCAGGCGCTGGTGTCCGAGCCCGATCTGCTGCTGCTCGACGAACCAACCAACCACCTGGACATCGGTGCGATTGCCTGGCTCGAAGAAGCGCTGAAGGATTTTCAGGGTGCCGTGCTGTTCATCACGCACGACCGTTCCTTCCTGCAAAACCTCGCGACCCGCATTCTTGAACTGGATCGCGGTGGCCTGATCGACTGGAATGGCGACTACGCCAGTTTCCTGGTGCACAAAGAAGCCGAACTGGCCGCCGAGGCCACCGCCAACGCGTTGTTCGACAAGAAACTGGCCCAGGAAGAAGTCTGGATCCGCCAGGGCATCAAGGCCCGTCGCACCCGTAATGAAGGCCGCGTCCGTGCACTGAAAGCATTGCGCGTCGAACGTAGCGAGCGTCGTGAGCGCACCGGCAAGGCCAACATTCAGCTGGATACCGCTGACAAGTCCGGCAAGCAGGTGATGGTCCTCGAGAACGTGAGTTTCGCTCACCCGGGCGGTCCGTTCCTGATCAAGGATTTCTCGATGGTCCTGACGCGCGGCGACCGTATCGGTCTGCTTGGCGCCAACGGTACCGGCAAGACCACGCTGTTGAAGCTGATGCTCAGCGGTCTGCAACCGACCAGCGGCAAAGTGGAAGAGGGCACGCGCATCGACGTGGCGTACTTCGACCAGTTGCGCCACCAACTGGACCTGGAAAAGACCGTGATCGACAACGTGGCCGAAGGTCGCGACTTCATCGACATCGATGGTCAGAGCCGTCACGTGCTGAGTTACCTCGGCGACTTCCTGTTCAGCCCGCAGCGTGCCCGCACGCCGGTCAAGGCGCTGTCAGGTGGTGAGCGTGCGCGTCTGTTGCTGGCGAAACTGTTCAGCAAGCCGGCCAACCTGCTGGTCCTCGACGAACCGACCAACGACCTCGACGTGGAAACACTCGAACTGCTGGAAGAGGTCCTGCTGACCTTCAACGGCACCGTGCTGATGGTCAGCCACGACCGGGCATTCCTCGACAACGTGGTCACCAGCACACTGGTCTTCGAAGGTGAAGGCAAGGTTCGCGAATACGTCGGTGGTTATCAGGACTGGCTGCGTCAGGGCGGTTCGCCGCGCCTGCTGGGCGTGACCGAGAGCAAGTCCGGCAAGGCCGACCTGACGTCGGCGGTCGTGACGGCTGAGCCTGCACCGGTTGCGGCGGCGGTCGAAGCGCCGGTGGCGAAGAAGAAACTCAGCTACAAGTTGCAGCGTGAGCTGGAAATGTTGCCGAGCCAGATCGAAGCCATGGAGCAGCAGATCGCCGTCGTTGAGGCCCAGATGGCCGATGCTGGCTTCTATCAGCGTCCTGCTGCCGAGACGGCCGCGGTGATCGCTCAGTTGGAGCAGTTGCAGGCTGAGCTCGACGTGATGGTCGAGCGTTGGGCCGAGCTGGATGCCTGATTGATCCTGCAATAAAAAAGCCCGGCGCTCAGTGATGAACGCCGGGCTTTTCGTATGCAACACAATCTACTGTAGGAGCCGGCTTGCTGGCGATCGCGGTTTGTCAGCTGGCATTGATGTCGACTGATGCATCGTGATCGCCAGCAAGCCGGCTCCTACAAGGATCGGTTATCAGCTTTTGTTTTGCAGGCGCACGGCAAGTACGTCGCAAGGTGCGCCGTGCAGTACGTCATTGGCGGTGGAACCCAGCAGCAATGCCAGGCCATGCCGGCCATGGCTGCCCACCACGATCAGGTCGCAGGTTTGCTCTTTGGCCAGGTGATGAATCTCCTGGCGTGGCTGGCCGTAGGTCAGGTGGCTGTACTCTTTGGAGAGTTCCGGGTACTTCACGATCAGCCGGTCAAGACGTTCCTTGGCCTGATCGAACTGTTGCTGCTGCAACTGGGAAAGGTCCATCGGCACGTCGCCGCCAAAGGCCATGGCCATCGGCTCGACAATGTGCACCAGGGACAGTTTCGCGCCGTTGCTCACCGACAGTTCGCGAGCTCGGTGGATGACAGGGTCGCACTCTTCGGTCAGGTCTACAGCGACCAGAATGTGGTTGTAGGGCATGAGGTGCTCCTCCTGAGGATTGCAATATTGGTAAGTATGGCTGGTTTCAAGCGCAGTGTTTTCAAAGTGACTCAAAGCGCTCATCAAGAATCGGGAGTACAGATATGACGGTCTGGATAGTGGTGTCAATCCTGTTGGTGGTTCTCAGTCCGCTGGCGTGGTTGCGTCCGTCCCGTGGGCAGAGCGGCCGCATGGCCCTGCGCATGGAGGCGCGACGCATCGGGCTGGCCATGCAGCTGGCGCCTCAGGAGTGGCCGCACTGGCTGAGCCAGGAACCGCCGAGCCCTTGCGCGCAGTACCATCGACCGCGTCGCGGCAATCAGCCTGCGTGCTGGAGTTACTGGCAAAAGTCGCCAGGTGTTTGGGTGAATCAGTGGCAGGAGGTCTGCGAGGATCCGGCGTTGCTGATTCATTTCGAAAAGTTGCCGGCCAACGTCTACAAGGTCGAAGCGGACAAGCAGATGATCACGTTGTACTGGGGCGAGAAGGGCGAAGCGACAGTTTTGCAACAAATCGATGCAACCCTCAAAGCATTAGCCTGACTCTCGATCCCCTGTAGGAGCGAGCGGTGCGGCGATCCGACTTGCCCGCGAAGGCGTCCAACCTGACACACCGCTTTCGCGGGCAAGCCTCGCTCCTACGATTGTCCAGGCAATAAAAAGCCCGACATTCAACATCGGGCTGGAGTTGGCCAGGCAGGCCGGTAATTCGCTGTGCGCTGATCTTACGCCGGGCATTCGCCGACGCGTTCATATTTTTTCCTCAACCTCCCGCCCAGCGTAGCCCGTTAAACAAAGGCTGCCGTGAATTAGGGCGACTTTTCTAACTATTGATTCTATGAATGGCCTCACATGCAGCCGGGTGTTGCAGGTCTTCGTGTTACGGAAATGACCGGAAAGTCGCGTTTCAACCCGTGTTTTGGGCGATTGACAATTGTCGGAAATTCCGTGAAGGTGACGTACCCAAATCAAACGGGCGTATGAATTGAGCGTTTGTATTTCAGATCGCTCCTACAGAATCCCGACTATCGCGTTGGCGGGTGTGCCGGGTGGATTGGCGTAGCATCGACGATAAACGTCACTGCCAAGCCATTCGCCTGCTTCCGACGTGTACTGTTCAGCTTCCATATCGTGGAGATCAGTTGATGATTTACGAAGGTAAAGCCATCACGGTTAAGGCTCTTGAAAGTGGCATCGTCGAATTGAAATTCGACCTCAAGGGTGAGTCCGTCAACAAGTTCAACCGTCTAACCCTGAACGAACTGCGTCAGGCCGTAGACACCATCAAGGCAGATGCTTCGATCAAGGGTGTGATCGTCAGCAGCGGCAAGGACGTGTTCATCGTCGGCGCCGACATCACCGAATTTGTCGAGAACTTCAAGCTGCCGGATGCAGAGCTTGTCGCTGGCAACCTCGAAGCCAACAAGATTTTCAGCGATTTCGAAGACCTCAACGTCCCGACTGTCGCCGCGATCAACGGCATCGCCCTGGGTGGCGGTCTGGAAATGTGCCTGGCGGCGGACTACCGCGTCATGTCCGTCACGGCCAAGATCGGTCTGCCGGAAGTCAAGCTGGGCATCTACCCAGGTTTCGGCGGCACTGTACGCCTGCCGCGCCTGATCGGTGCCGACAACGCCATCGAGTGGATTGCCGCCGGTAAGGAAAACCGTGCTGAAGACGCGCTGAAAGTCGGCGCCGTCGATGCAGTGGTTGCACCTGAGAAACTGCAGGAAGCCGCTCTGGAACTGATCAAGCGCGCCATCTCCGGCGAGTTTGATTACAAGGCCAAGCGTCAACCGAAGCTGGAAAAGCTGAAGCTGAACGCCATCGAACAAATGATGGCTTTCGAAACCGCCAAAGGTTTCGTGGCAGGCCAGGCTGGCCCGAACTACCCGGCACCGGTCGAAGCGATCAAGACCATCCAGAAAGCCGCGAACTTCGGTCGCGACAAAGCGCTGGAAGTCGAAGCCGCTGGTTTCGTCAAACTGGCCAAGACCTCTGCCGCGCAGAGCTTGATCGGTCTGTTCCTGAACGACCAGGAACTGAAGAAAAAGGCCAAGGCCTACGACGAAATCGCCAAAGACGTGAAGCAGGCTGCCGTATTGGGCGCCGGCATCATGGGTGGCGGTATCGCTTATCAGTCGGCCTCCAAAGGCACGCCGATCCTGATGAAAGACATCAACGAGCACGGCATCGAGCAAGGCCTGGCTGAAGCCGCCAAGCTGCTGGTCGGTCGCGTTGATAAAGGTCGCATGACCGCGGCGAAAATGGCCGAAGTGCTCAACGGCATTCGTCCGACCCTGTCCTACGGCGACTTCGGTCACGTGGATCTGGTGGTTGAAGCGGTCGTCGAGAACCCTAAGGTCAAGCAGGCTGTGCTGGCTGAAGTGGAAGACAAGGTCAAAGAGGACACCATCCTCGCGTCCAACACCTCGACCATTTCCATCACCTTGCTGGCCAAAGCCCTCAAGCGTCCGGAAAACTTCGTCGGCATGCACTTCTTCAACCCGGTGCACATGATGCCGCTGGTTGAAGTGATTCGTGGCGAGAAGTCCAGCGAGCTGGCCGTTGCCACTACCGTTGCCTACGCCAAGAAAATGGGCAAGAACCCGATCGTCGTCAACGACTGCCCGGGCTTCCTGGTCAATCGCGTCCTGTTCCCGTACTTCGGCGGTTTCGCCAAGCTGGTCAGCGCCGGTGTGGACTTCGTCCGTATCGACAAGGTCATGGAAAAATTCGGCTGGCCGATGGGCCCGGCGTACCTGATGGACGTGGTCGGCATCGACACCGGCCACCACGGTCGCGACGTTATGGCTGAAGGCTTCCCGGACCGCATGAAAGACGACCGCCGTTCGGCTGTTGACGTGCTCTACGAAGCCAAGCGCCTGGGCCAGAAGAATGGCAAGGGCTTCTACGCCTACGAGACCGACAAGAAGGGCAAGCAGAAGAAAGTTGCCGACCCGTCGGTACTGGAAGTGCTCAAGCCAATCGTCTTTGAACAGCGCGAAGTGACTGACGAAGACATCATCAACTGGATGATGATCCCGCTGTGCCTGGAAACCGTGCGCTGCCTGGAAGACGGCATCGTCGAAACCGCTGCCGAAGCCGACATGGGTCTGGTCTACGGTATTGGTTTCCCTCCATTCCGTGGCGGTGCGCTGCGCTACATCGATTCGATCGGTGTTGCCGAGTTCGTTGCCCTGGCTGACCAGTACGCTGATTTGGGCGCGCTGTACCACCCGACCGCAAAACTGCGTGAAATGGCCAAAACCGGCCAACGGTTCTTCGGTTAAGCGTCCCAACTTTTGAGCGAGAGTGAAATTTTATGAGCTTGAATCCAAGAGACGTCGTGATTGTCGACTTCGGTCGTACTCCGATGGGCCGCTCCAAGGGCGGCATGCACCGCAACACCCGTGCTGAAGATATGTCGGCACACCTGATCAGCAAATTGCTGGAACGCAACGTCAAGGTCGACCCGAACGAAGTCGAAGACGTGATCTGGGGCTGTGTGAACCAGACCCTGGAGCAGGGCTGGAACATCGCTCGCATGGCGTCGCTGATGACTCAGATCCCGCACACCGCTGCCGGCCAGACCGTCAGCCGCCTGTGCGGCTCGTCGATGAGCGCTCTGCACACTGCTGCGCAAGCGATCATGACCGGCAACGGTGACGTATTCGTCGTCGGCGGCGTCGAGCATATGGGCCACGTGAGCATGATGCACGGTGTCGATCCGAACCCGCACATGTCGCTGTACGCGGCGAAAGCCTCGGGCATGATGGGCCTGACCGCTGAAATGCTGGGCAAAATGCACGGCATCACTCGCGAACAGCAGGACGCTTTCGGCGTGCGCTCCCACCAGCTCGCCCACAAGGCGACTGTGGAAGGCAAGTTCAAAGACGAAATCATCCCGATGCAGGGCTACGACGAGAACGGTTTCCTGAAACTGTTCGACTACGACGAAACCATTCGTCCGGAAACTACCCTGGAAAGCCTGGCGGCGTTGAAGCCAGCGTTTAACCCGAAGGGTGGCACCGTGACAGCCGGTACTTCGTCGCAAATCACCGATGGTGCTTCGTGCATGATCGTGATGTCGGCGCAGCGTGCACAGGACCTGGGTATCCAGCCTCTGGCGGTGATTCGTTCGATGGCAGTGGCAGGTGTGGATCCGGCAATCATGGGCTATGGTCCAGTACCGGCAACACAGAAAGCACTGAAGCGCGCGGGCCTTGGCATCAACGATATCGACTTCTTCGAGCTCAACGAAGCTTTCGCCGCACAGGCCCTGCCAGTGCTGAAAGATCTGAAAGTGCTCGACAAGATGAACGAGAAGGTTAACCTGCACGGCGGCGCGATCGCCCTGGGTCACCCGTTCGGTTGCTCCGGTGCGCGTATCTCCGGCACTTTGCTGAACGTGATGAAGCAAAATGGCGGCACCTTCGGGGTAGCCACCATGTGCATTGGTCTCGGCCAAGGCATCTCCACCGTCTTCGAACGCGTTTAAGCGTTCCGATGACGGAAGCCGGGGCCAAGTGCCCCGGTTTTTGTTTTTCCGGATTTATTTTGTTTTTATTTTGAAAAAATTTGAGTGAGGGCCAAACCATGCCGATACAACCTGGGCTCTACCAACATTACAAAGGTCCGCAGTACCGCGTATTCAGTATTGCGCGGCATTCGGAAACGGAAGAAGAAGTGGTCTTCTACCAAGCCCTGTATGGCGATTACGGCTTTTGGGTGCGCCCCTTGAGCATGTTCCTGGAGTCGGTCGAGGTTGACGGTGAACAGGTGCCACGCTTTGCTTTGGTGCAAGCCGAACCGAGCCTTTTTACCAAGCCATAAGCTGAGAGCGCGCAGAACCCTGCGCTTGACCTCACCTTGCAGCCACTATATATAGCGGTGCCGCGTCAGGCGCCAACCGCCTTTCACTTCTAGAATTCAGGAATTTTCTGATCCATGGGCAAATCGCTGGTCATTGTGGAATCCCCGGCTAAGGCCAAGACCATCAACAAGTATCTGGGTAACCAATACGTGGTGAAGTCGAGTATCGGCCATATCCGAGACCTGCCCACCAGCGGTTCGGCTAGCGCCAGCAAAGAGCCAGCCGCCAAGCGCGGCAAAGCCGCTGCGGGTGAAGGTCCGGTGCTCTCGCCTAAAGAGAAAGCGCGCAAGCAGCTGGTCTCGCGCATGGGTGTCGATCCCGATCATGGCTGGAAAGCCAAGTACGAGATCCTCCCGGGCAAGGAAAAGGTTATCGAAGAGCTGCGCCGGCTCGCCAAGGATGCTGACACCATCTATCTCGCAACCGACTTGGATCGCGAGGGGGAAGCCATTGCCTGGCACCTGCGCGAAGCCATCGGTGGTGACGACAGCCGCTACAAGCGCGTGGTGTTCAACGAAATCACCAAGAAAGCGATTCAGGAAGCCTTCTCCAAACCAGGCGAACTGGACATCGACCGCGTCAACGCCCAGCAGGCGCGTCGTTTCCTCGATCGTGTGGTGGGTTACATGGTTTCGCCGCTGCTGTGGGCCAAGATCGCCCGTGGCCTGTCCGCCGGTCGCGTGCAGTCGGTTGCCGTGAAGCTGGTGGTGGAGCGTGAGCGTGAAATCCGCGCGTTTATCCCGGAAGAGTACTGGGAAGTCCACGCTGACCTCGGCACCGCCAAGGGCGCTACCGTGCGTTTCGACGTCGCTCGCGAGAAGGGCGAAGCGTTCAAGCCGCTGAACGAAGCCCAGGCCATGGCTGCGCTGGAGAAGCTCAAGGCTTCCAGCTACAGCATCGTCAAGCGCGAAGACAAACCGACCAGCAGCAAGCCGTCGGCACCGTTCATCACGTCCACCCTGCAGCAGGCTGCGAGCAACCGCCTGGGCTTCGGCGTGAAGAAAACCATGATGATGGCCCAGCGCTTGTACGAAGCCGGCTACATCACTTATATGCGTACTGACTCCACCAACCTCTCGGCCGATGCCGTGACGATGGCGCGTACGTATATTGAAGGCGAATTCGGCAAGAAGTACCTGCCGGAAACCCCGAACGTCTACAGCAGCAAGGAAGGCGCACAAGAGGCTCACGAAGCGATTCGTCCGTCTGACGCCAACACCGAGCCAAGCAAGCTGTCGGGCATGGAGCGTGATGCAGAGCGGCTTTACGAGCTGATCTGGCGCCAGTTCCTTGCCTGCCAGATGCTGCCGGCGCAATACCTGTCGACCACGGTCACCGTCGGTGCCGGCGATTTCGAGCTGCGCGCCAAGGGCCGTATCCTCAAGTTCGACGGTTACACCCGCGTCATGCCGCAAATCGCCAAGCCTGGCGATGACGACGTGCTGCCGGACATGGCCCAGGGCGACGCGATGAAGCTGATCAAGCTTGATCCGACCCAGCACTTCACCAAGCCGCCGGCGCGTTACTCGGAAGCGAGCCTGGTGAAAGAAATGGAAAAACGCGGTATCGGTCGTCCTTCGACCTACGCGGCGATCATTTCGACCATCCAGGACCGTGGTTATGTAGCGCTGCACAACCGTCGTTTCTACTCGGAAAAGATGGGTGACATCGTCACCGAGCGTCTGTCCGAGAGCTTCTCCAATCTCATGGACTACGGCTTCACCGCCGGCATGGAAGAGAATCTCGATGACGTGGCCCAGGGCGAGCGCGACTGGAAAAACGTGCTGGACGAGTTCTACGGCGACTTCAAGAAGAAGCTCGAAGTGGCCGAAAGCCCGGAAAGCGGCATGCGTGCCAACCAGCCAGTGATGACCGACATTCCGTGCCTGACCTGTGGCCGTCCGATGCAGATCCGTACCGCATCGACCGGCGTTTTCCTCGGTTGCTCGGGTTACAGCCTGCCGCCGAAAGAGCGCTGCAAGGCCACCGTCAACCTGGTGCCGGGTGATGAAATCGCCGCGGACGACGAGGGTGAATCGGAATCGCTGGTGCTGCGTGGCAAGCATCGTTGCCCGATCTGCAGCACGGCGATGGACGCTTACCTGCTCGACGAAAAGCGCAAGCTGCACATCTGCGGCAACAACCCGGATTGCGACGGCTACGAAATCGAAGAGGGCACTTACCGCATCAAGGGCTACGAAGGTCCGAGCCTGGAATGCGACAAGTGTGGCAGCGAGATGCAGCTCAAGACGGGCCGTTTCGGCAAGTTCTTCGGTTGCACCAACGCAACGTGCAAGAACACCCGCAAACTGCTGAAAAGCGGTGATGCGGCGCCGCCGAAGATGGACCCGGTGAAGATGCCTGAGCTGAAATGCGAAAAGGTCAACGACACCTACATCCTGCGCGACGGGGCTTCCGGCCTGTTCCTGGCCGCCAGCCAGTTCCCGAAAAACCGCGAGACCCGTGCGCCGCTGGTCATGGAAATCATCCCGCACAAGGATGAGATCGATCCGAAGTACCACTTCCTCTGTGAAGCGCCGAAAAAGGACCCGGACGGTCTCCCTGCCGTGATCCGTTACAGCCGCAAGACCAAAGAGCAGTACGTGCAGACGGAAGTCGACGGTAAGCCGACTGGCTGGAAAGCGTATTACGACGGCGGCAAGTGGACGGTTGAAGACAAGCGCCCGGCAGCCAAAGCTTAAACGGCGCTGTACTTGAAAGGCCGCATGACAACCCTCGGGTTTTCATGCGGCCTTTTTGTTTGGGGCTTGCGGTGTGCTTGGGTGATCCACGACACTGTCTGACCTGCGTGAAGCAATTATTTCGTTGTGGAGGCTGCCGTCATGGCCCACGAACTCTATACCCGTACCAATCAGAAGATTTATTTCGCCGGCCTGTCACTGGAAGCGCTTGCCAAGGCTGAAGAGGGGCGGGCGATGAACTCCCTGGCGCTGATTCAGGCCGGGCGCGAATCGGCGTTGTTTCACTTGTACGGTGCGTTGCTGGGGCTGTGCCATGAAATTGCCGGTTTCTATCGCTTGCCTCAGGCCAATGCGCCTCGGGCAGAGATGTTGCTGACTCGGGAAGTACTGGAAGCCATTGCCATTCCCGAAATGGCCGAGATGGTCGAGTTGGCGCAAAACCCGGAAACCTGGTTGGCCAAGCTGCTGTCGGCTCATGCTGCGTTGTTCCAGCCGCCGCGTGCACCGCACAAACCCAAGGGCGACGTGACGCAGCCGCTGATCCTGGCCGTTAATCTGGATGAAGAAGATTCGCCGGAAGAGCTGAGCCGGGAGGAGTTGGAGAGCTGGCGTCAGAACCTGAAAGGCCTGGCGATTCGTTTTCGCGAAGGGTTGAACGAGTGTTGAAGGGTTGAGTGTTTAACGGAGGGGCCGACGGGCTGTCCGTTTCAGGGATGAGTGCTGTGAGAAATGTCTCTTCGTAATGGCATCTGGTCAAGATCCTGAGCGAAGCCTGTCCGATGCCTATATAATCGCCGCCTTTCGTGGAGAACAGACCTTTATGCCAACGTCCTTTCTAGAAATTGTCGAGTTACCAGACGGCCGAATCGAGCTGCGCAGGGCCGAGGACGAGGGTTCTCTGGTTACTTTGGATTTCTCTGAGGATGCCAAAGCGTTCCTGCAGGGCCAACACGTGGAAGTCGCCAAGGCGATGTTGAGCGTCGGCGTTCAGATGGCTGGCCGCTTGGTTGAAGGTGATTTCAATACGGATGAGAGCTCACGGGTCCTTCATTGATCCCGTTCGTCGCTTTTTCCTGATACCGCTACAGACCGGCTTCTCTATCCTTGGAGAAGCCCCGCGCAGTTCAGTGCGTGCTTCGTTTAACCCAGTCGAATGTTCAGGCTTTGTGCGTCCCCGGTCCGGGCGGCGCTGATCAACTGTTGTCGTGAAGTGGTGCTCAGTGGATTGAGCCAGCTGACGACCGTGTGGCTGCGACCCAGACGCAACGCTTCGCAGGTCAGCTGTTGTGCACTCTGGGTGCCGCGCGGTTGCAGCAACAGAATGCGTTCACGATTCAGGCCGGCGTCTCGAAGCCAGGTTTGTGTCAGGCTGGCCGGCGG
The DNA here is from genome assembly GCF_019956155.1 of Pseudomonas sp. BF-RE-22. Lineage (NCBI taxonomy): Bacteria > Pseudomonadati > Pseudomonadota > Gammaproteobacteria > Pseudomonadales > Pseudomonadaceae > Pseudomonas > Pseudomonas sp. BF-RE-22. The sequence continues at coordinate 157,189 of NZ_JAHBDD010000044.1, forward strand.
GGCGATCAATGTCAGCCAGCGCGCGTCCTGATCCTCGCTCAGTTCCCTGAGGATCGGTGCCAGAAGGCTCAGGCAGTTCCCGGCCGCACCACGCAATGACAGCTCACTGAAAACTTCAGGTTCGGCGCTCCAGGGCGACTCGACCACATCCTTCAGAATCGGTGCCATCGGCTGCACCATGAACGCCTCGAACAACGGCAGTTGGGCTTGCTGTGATGTGTGTGGGAACTGCATAAAGCCTCCTTTAGCGGCGAATGACGCCGACACTCAAGCCTTCGATCACCAGTTCCTGATCTTTCAGGTTCACTTCGATGGGGGCGAATTCAGGGTTTTCTGCAATCAACCAGACTTTGCTGCCGTCACGCTTGAAGCGTTTGACCGTTACTTCGTCGCCGATCCGCGCCACCACGATCTGGCCGTTGCGGGCCTCACGGGTGGTATGGACAGCCAGCAGGTCGCCGTCGAAAATGCCCACGTCCTTCATGCTCATGCCATGAACGCGCAGTAAATAGTCAGCGCGAGGATGGAAAAAGGCAGGGTTGATGTTGCAGGATTCTTCGATGTGCTGCTGGGCAAGGATCGGTGCGCCGGCAGCCACTCGGCCAATGATGGGCAGGGTGGATTCGTCGGCCTTGGCTTCGAAACCAGGGATGCGAATGCCGCGGGATGCGCCCGGCGTCATCTCGATTGCACCCTTGCGAGCCAGCGCCTTGAGGTGTTCTTCCGCTGCGTTGGGCGACTTGAAACCCAGTTCCTGAGCGATTTCCGCGCGGGTCGGCGGGTAGCCGTTGTCTTCCAGGCAGCGTTTGATGAAGGCCAGAATCTCGGCTTGGCGTGGCGTCAGCTTTAGCATATTGATCGCTCTGTCTTTTTATACAGTGACTGGGATTATATACAGTGAAAGCGACTTGGCAATGCCCCTTTTTTTACCGGCCGCCAGACGGTCGATCAGCCGGCTGATTAAAGCGTCGTCGTTGTATGGTTAAATAGCTGACCGGCCATTCCCAAAACGAACCGCCAGACTTGACAAGGCCTGGACTGAAACGTATGTTTCAAACAAGTGTTTGTCAGGCGGAGTAGCCATGGCCCAGTCGGAAACCGTTGAACGCATTCTTGATGCTGCCGAGCAGTTGTTCGCGGAAAAAGGTTTCGCAGAAACCTCGTTGCGTCTGATCACCAGCAAGGCCGGTGTCAATCTGGCGGCGGTGAACTATCACTTCGGGTCGAAGAAGGCGCTGATTCAAGCCGTCTTCTCGCGTTTTCTCGGGCCATTCTGTTTAAGCCTTGATAAAGAGCTGGAGCGGCGTCAGGCCAAGCCCGAGAACAAGCCGACACTTGAAGAGCTGCTCGAAATCCTCGTCGAGCAAGCCCTGGTGGTACAGCCACGCAGCGGCAACGATCTCTCGATTTTCATGCGTTTGCTGGGGCTGGCGTTCAGTCAGAGCCAGGGTCACCTGCGTCGTTATCTGGAAGACATGTACGGCAAGGTATTCCGTCGCTACATGATGCTGGTCAACGAAGCCGCGCCACGCATTCCACCGATCGAGCTGTTCTGGCGCGTGCACTTCATGCTGGGTGCGGCAGCGTTCAGCATGTCCGGTATCAAGGCCTTGCGTGCGATTGCCGAGACCGATTTCGGCGTCAACACCTCCATTGAGCAAGTGATGCGCCTGATGGTGCCATTTCTGGCTGCTGGCATGCGCGCAGAAACCGGCGTGACCGACACGGCCATGGCCACCGCGCAATTGCGTCCGCGCAGCAAATCGACACAGGTTGCCGCTAAGGTTTAACCGCGCACGGGTGGGCGCGGCAGCTGACATCCGCTAAGCTAGCCGCCCATGCCGACTCTCGTTCTGAACCCGCTCCCCATAGATATCGCCGACCTGCCGGGCACAGCCCACGGCGGCGAACGCGTGCGAGCCGGGTTTATCGTTATCAAGGAATCTCTATGACTGCTGGCCTGCAAGGCTCGTTGATGGTGGACGTCGCCGGTACCTGGCTGACGGCTGAAGATCGCCAATTGTTACGCCAACCGGAAGTGGGCGGCCTGATCATTTTTGCCCGCAACATCGAACACCCGCGTCAGGTGCGCGAACTGAGCGCCGCCATCCGCGCCGTTCGACCTGATCTGCTGCTGGCAGTGGATCAGGAGGGCGGGCGGGTGCAGCGCCTGCGCCAGGGCTTCGTGCGACTGCCGGCCATGCGCGCCATTGCCGACAACCCGAACGCCGAATACCTGGCCGAGCAGTGCGGCTGGATCATGGCGACCGAAGTGTTGGCCGTCGGCCTCGACCTGAGCTTTGCCCCGGTGCTGGATCTGGATTACCAGCGCAGCGCCGTGGTCGGTACCCGTTCTTTCGAAGGTGACCCGGAACGCGCCGCGCTGCTGGCGGGTGCATTTATCCGTGGCATGAACAGCGCCGGCATGGCCGCCACCGGTAAACACTTCCCCGGCCACGGCTGGGCGGAGGCCGATTCCCACGTCGCGATCCCGAATGACGAGCGCAGCCTCGATGAAATCCGCGCCAACGACCTGGTGCCGTTTGCCAAATTGAGCAAGCAACTGGCCGCCGTGATGCCGGCCCATGTCATTTATCCACAAGTCGATTCCCAGCCGGCCGGCTTCTCCCGCCGCTGGTTGCAGGACATCCTGCGCGGCGAGTTGCAGTTCGACGGCGTGATCTTCAGCGATGACCTGTCGATGGCCGGCGCTCACGTGGTCGGCGATGCTGCCAGCCGTATCGAAGCCGCGCTGAGCGCTGGTTGCGACATGGGCCTGGTGTGCAACGACCGCGCCGCTGCGGAGCTCGCGCTGAGTGCCGCCCAGCGTCTGAAGGTCAAGCCGTCCGAGCGCATTGCGCGGATGCGCGGCCAGTCGTACGCCGGCACTGAATACCGTCAAGACCCGCGCTGGCTGACGGCCATTGGTGCGCTCAAAGACGCTCAACTGATTGAATAAGGACTTTACGTTATGACGGTTTACGCGATTATCGGTGGCACCGGCCTGACTCAACTGGAAGGCCTGAGCATTCGTCAGTCACTGGCGGTGGACACCCCTTATGGCACGCCTTCGGCCGAGGTGCAGATCGGTGAGTACGCCGGCAAGGAAGTGCTGTTCCTCGCGCGTCATGGTCACCCGCACCGTTTCCCACCGCATCAGGTGAACTACCGCGCCAACCTCTGGGCACTTAAGCAGGCCGGCGCCGAAGCGATTCTTGCGGTCAACGCAGTCGGTGGGATTCATGCCGCGATGGGCACCGGGCATTTCTGCGTGCCGCATCAACTGATCGATTACACCAGCGGTCGCGAACACACCTATTTTGCCGATGACCTGGAACAGGTCACCCACATCGACTTCAGCTATCCCTACAGCGAACCGCTGCGCGAGCAATTGATCGCGGCATTGGCAGCTGAAGGCGTTGGCTACAGCAGTCATGGCGTGTACGCCTGCACGCAGGGACCGCGTCTGGAAACGGTGGCGGAGATTGCGCGACTGGAGCGCGATGGTTGCGACATCGTCGGCATGACCGGTATGCCGGAAGCGGCATTGGCGCGTGAGCTGGAGCTGGATTACGCGTGCCTGGCGTTGGTGGTGAACCCAGCGGCGGGCAAGTCGACGGCTGTGATTACCATGGCCGAGATCGAGCAGGCGTTGCATGACGGAATGGGCAAGGTGAAGTCGACGTTGGCGCGGGTGTTGAAGGGCTGAGATAGCCTTTAGGCCGAGTCGCTCCCTTCGCGGGCAAGCCTCGCTCCTACAGGTTTTATGCAGATCGCAAATATTGCGATCGACTCAAAGACTGTAGGAGCGAGGCTTGCCCGCGAAGGCGATTTCAAGCCGGCAACTACTTATCGATCTTCTCCGGCAGCGGCGCAAACAACGCCTCGATATCATCACTCTGCAACTTCCAGTCCCCAGCCTTGCGCCCATCCAGCACGCCTGCCGCCAAGTCGGATTTTTCCTTCTGCAGGTGCTGAATTTTCTCTTCCACCGTGCCCCGGGCAATCATCTTGTAAACGAACACCGGTTTCTCCTGGCCGATGCGATATGCGCGGTCGGTTGCCTGGTTTTCCGTCGCCGGGTTCCACCACGGGTCGTAGTGAATCACCGTATCCGCTTCCGTCAGGTTCAAGCCAACACCACCTGCCTTCAAGCTGATCAGAAAGATCTGACGCTTGCCGCTCTGGAAGTCTTTCACCGGGGAGCGTCGGTCGCGAGTCTGTCCGGTCAGCAACGCATACTCCACGCCGCGCTTCTTCAGTTCGACCTCGATTAACGCCAGCATCGAAGTGAACTGCGAAAACAGCAGAATCCGTCGGCCTTCCTCGAACAACTCCTCAAGCATTTCCATCAGGCTGTCGAGCTTGCCCGAGGTGCTTGCGCGCGTCGGCAGGGCCGCGTCGTTGACCAGGCGCAAGTCGCAGCAGACCTGACGCAGCTTCAGCAGCGCCTCAAGGATGATGATCTGGCTGCGTGCCACACCTTTGCGGGTGATTTCGTCGCGGACTTTCTTGTCCATCGCCAAGCGCATGGTTTCGTACACATCGCGCTGGGCTTCGTTGAGCTCGACCCAATGGATGATTTCAGTTTTCGGCGGCAACTCCGTCGCTACCTGCTCTTTTGTCCTGCGCAGCAGGAACGGTTTGATCCTGCCGTTGAGGTGTTGAAGTCGTACTTCGCTGGCGCGCTTTTCAATCGGCACGCGGTAATCACGGTTGAAACTCTTCACATCGCCGAGCCAGCCGGGCAGCAGGAAGTGAAACAGCGACCACAGCTCACCCAGGTGGTTTTCCAGTGGCGTACCGCTCAGGCACAAACGCTGGCGTGCATTCAGTTCGCGCGCGGCGTGGGCGGCTTTGCTGTTGGGGTTCTTGATGTATTGCGCTTCGTCCAGCACCAACACGTGCAGTGGCTGTGCGGCCAGGCGTTCGACGTCCTTGGGCAGCAGCGCATAGGTGGTGAGGATCAGGTCGTAATCGGCCAGACTGTCGAAATGCTTTTTACGACTGGCGCCGTACAGTGCCAGCACCTTCAGTTGCGGCGTGAAGTGCGCCGCTTCGTCGAGCCAGTTGGGAATCAGGCTGGTGGGCATCACCACCATGCACGGACGATCGAGGCGCCCGGCGTTTTTCTCACTGAGAACATGCGCCAGGGTTTGTAGGGTTTTGCCCAGGCCCATGTCATCCGCGAGAATCCCGCCAACTTCCAGTTGCCGCAGCGACTGCATCCAGCTCAAGCCTTCCAGCTGGTAGGGGCGCAAGGTCGCGTTCAAGCCTTCCGGTGCTGTCGCGGTGTAGTCCTTGATGTCCCGCAGACGCTGGGCAAAGCTGCGCATCTGTTCGCCACCTTCCCAGAGCAGCGGCAGGTCTTCCAGCGGATTCAGGCGTGTCGCGTCGGCCTTGCTCAGGCGCAGCGTGGTTTCTCCGGGCTCTTGCAGATAGAACTCGCCGAGGGTCGCCAGCACCGGTTTCAATCGGCCAAAGGGCAGGGCGACTTGCAACGGCCCATGCTCGGAGTTCGGGCGATGGGGGATGTTCACCAAAATCAATTCATCGTCGCGACGCCGTGCGAGGCGTTCCGGGTTGAGGATCTCGGTGTGGGAGCGCATCAGGTTCAACAGGATGGGCAGCAGACTCAACCGCTCACCATTGACGATGATCCCCAGTTCCAGATCAAACCAGTCGCGCTCCGGCGCCTGTTCGACGGTGGCGTACCAGTCGTCCACGGCGGTCAGGTCGAAACCGAAATCCTCATCGATCTGCAACTCCCAGCCTTGGGTGCGCAGCTTCGGCAGCTCGTTGAGCGTGAAGGTCAGCCAGGCACTGTCATTGACCATTTCATAGAGTTCGCCGGCACTTTCCGGCAAGGCTTTACTTTGCCGGGTGGCGATCTTGAAGCCAAGGATTCGTAACTGTTCCCTGTAGGCCTGTTCGACTTCCGGGTGGCGTTTTATCCGTAATGTCTGCGCCTCCTGACGTATCAGGATGTCGGCGTTTTTCTGCCCGCAAACGTATTCATCCAGATAGCTGAAGGACAACGCAGCGCGATGCTGGATGTAACGCTGCATCTTGCCGTTGCGCGGCTCGAAGGCGCTGAACTCAATGCTTGCCAGCCACAGGCGCGGCACCGGTTGCACGTTGTCCACCAGCACTTGCGGCGGTGCTTTCGGGTTGCGATTTTCCAGTACGGCCTGAAGTTTTTCCAGCAATTCGGCGTCTTGAGCGGCGGCGGGGTAGGCGAGGGTTTCCTGCACCTTCAACAGCACGGCTGCGCAATGTTTGCAGTTGCTGCGGACCGGGCATGTACACGTGGCATCGACCATCAGCAGCGTGCTTTTGGCTGACTCGCGCAGGCGAATGGTCTGACGGTAAACGTTACCGCCAGAACCTTCGCACGCGGCCGTAATGGTTGCGTCGCCGACTTCCACGATCCTGACGCGGTTCTCCAGCGCATAGCGGCGGCCGCGCTCCAGGCTTTGTTCCTTGAATCGACTGACCCATGAAGGTGCCAGGGGTTTGCTCAGGGTCGCGGGCATAGGGACTTCAATCAGTCCGGAATTTGTTCGGGGACTGGCCGAGGCGCAGGGGCGGTGAGCGAGGTGATCTTGATCAGCAGGCCGAGGTGACCGTTGTCGAGGAAGTTCAACTGGCCGTTCTTGGTGTGGCTTTCTTGTTTGAGGCGTTCGCTGGCGGTCACCATGCCGTTGGCGTCGATCTGGTTGACCCAGAAGTCGGCGTCAACGTCGGTGAAACGCCCCAGTTTCAGGTTCAGCGTGCCCTCGATCGGGAATTGGCCGAACTGTTCCTTGCCGTCGCTGACCGCAACTTTGCTGGCTTCTTCGCCGAGATTTTGCTGCCAGGCCTTGTGCAGCAACACCGTGTATTCATTGCTGGCGGTGAGTTTTTCCACTTCGCCATTCAGGCTCGGCGTACGCAGGCTCTCGGGGCGGATTTGCTGGGCGCCGGCGGCCCAGTCTTCCGGCGCGGCGCGGCTGACGATGGCGGGCACGGCGTTTTGCCGGACCAGAATCATTTCGATCTGATACAGGTCATCGGCAAATGCCGTTGGGGCGACCAGGGTGGTCAGCAAAGTCAGTAAACGAAACAGGCGCATGCGGCGTCCTTCAAGCAGTTTTCGGAATGAGGCATTCAAGCAATGCCTCTACAGTATTAAAGCGCTCTTCCGGGCGCTCCATCGGGACCATGAATTTAAACATCGTGGCCCCTTCGAATTTGTAGCGTTTAGGCTGGCCCTGAATCAGTTTGATCAGGGTCAGCGGATCGACCGGTGTCTGCGCCGCGAACTCGATTCGGCCGCCTTGCGGGCCACCGTCGACTTTCTTGATCCCCAGCACTTCGGCTTGCAGCTTCAGCCCTGTGATGCGCATCAGGTTCTTGGTTGGCTCCGGCAGCAGGCCGAAACGGTCGATCATCTCGACTTGCAGGTCCTTGAGACCATCCTCATCGGTGGCCGAGGCAATGCGCTTGTAGAGAATCAGCCGCGCGTGGACATCCGGCAGATAGTCTTCGGGAATCAGCGCCGGAACACGCAAATTGACTTCCGGGCCACCGCCCAACGGCTGATCGAGATTCGGTTGTTCGCCCTTGCGGATCGACTTCACCGCACGCTCGAGCATCTCCATGTACAGGGTGAAGCCGACCGCCTGGATCTGCCCGCTCTGGCCGTCGCCCAACAGTTCACCGGCGCCACGGATTTCCAGGTCGTTGGTGGCGAGCACGAAGCCCGCACCGAGGTCCTGGGTATTGGCGATCGCTTCCAGGCGCTTTTCTGCATCTGGGGTGATTTGCTGGCGCGGCGGTGTCAGCAGATAAGCATAGGCCTGGTGGTGACTGCGACCGACGCGGCCGCGCAACTGGTGCAACTGCGCCAGGCCGAATTTGTCGGCGCGCTCGATGATGATGGTGTTGGCGCTCGGCACGTCGATGCCGGTCTCGATGATGGTCGAGGCGATCAGTACGTTGAAGCGCTTGTGGTAGAAGTCGCTCATCACCTGTTCGAGTTCGCGCTCGCGCATCTGCCCGTGGCCGATGCCGATTCGCGCTTCCGGCACCAGTTCGGCGAGGTCGGCGGCGCATTTCTCGATGGTCTTCACGTCGTTGTGCAGGTAGTAGACCTGGCCGCCACGCAGCAGCTCCCGCAGCAACGCCTCTTTGACCGTGCTCTTGTTCTGCTCCATGACGAACGTCCGCACCGACAGGCGACGGGCCGGCGGCGTGGCGATGATCGACAGGTCGCGCATGCCGGACACTGCCATGTTCAGCGTGCGCGGAATCGGCGTGGCGGTCAGCGTGAGGATGTCGACTTCACTGCGCAGGGCCTTGAGCTGTTCTTTCTGGCGGACACCGAAACGGTGTTCTTCGTCGATGATCACCAGCCCGAGGTTTTTGATTTTTACGTCGTCTTGCAGCAGCTTGTGCGTGCCAATGACGATGTCGATCTTGCCTTCGGCGAGGTCGGCGACGGCGGCATTCACTTCCTTGGCCGACTTGAAGCGGCTCATCACTTCCACGGTCACCGGCCAGTCGGCGAAGCGGTCGCGGAAACTGTTGTAGTGCTGTTGGGCGAGCAGGGTGGTCGGCACCAGGATCGCCACCTGACGGCCGCCGTGCACCGCAATGAACGCTGCGCGCATCGCCACTTCGGTCTTGCCGAAGCCGACATCGCCGCAGACCAGCCGGTCCATCGGCTTCGGTGCGAGCATGTCGGCGCGCACGGCTTCGATGGTGGTTTGCTGGTCCGGGGTTTCTTCGAACGGGAACCCGGCGCTGAAAGTGGCGTAATCGGCTTTCGGATCTTCGAAGGCATAACCTTCGCGAGCAGCGCGGCGGGCATAGATGTCGAGCAATTCCGCCGCCACATCGCGCACCTGTTCGGCGGCTTTGCGTTTGGCTTTCTGCCAGGTTTCCGAGCCGAGACGGTGCAATGGGGCCAGGGCATCGTCGCTGCCGGTGTAGCGGGCGATCAGGTGCAGGTTGGCCACCGGCACGTACAGTTTGGCGCCTTCTGCGTATTGCAGGGTCAGGAACTCGGCGGCTTGATCGTCGATTTCCAGCGTCGCCAGGCCCAGATAGCGGCCAACGCCGTGATCGATGTGCACCACCGGGGCGCCTTCGCGCAGTTCGGTGAGGTTTTTGATCACGGCGTCGTTGTTGGCGTCGGCGCGTTTTTCACGGCGACGACGCTGCATAACACGCTGACCGAACAACGGACTTTCGGCGACCAGCGCCAGGGCCGGATCGTCGAGCACCAGGCCTTCATCGAGCGGTGCGATGGTGATCGCCAGGCGCTCCTTGCTCGCGACAAAGTCGGGCCAGCTGTCGACGGTTTTCGGTCGCAGCTTCAGGCGTTCCAGCAGTTCCAGCAGCACTTCACGACGGCCCGCAGATTCGGCGGTGAACAGCACGCGACCAGGGAACTCGTCGAGGAAACCGGCCAGCGCGGCCAGCGGTTGAGTGGCTTTGGCTTCGATGGCCAGGTTCGGTAGTTCTCGCGCCGGGAAGCGCTCGCGGCCGACACCGGTTTCCACGTCCTGTTGACTGGCGACGACGCGCGGCCAGTTCTTCAGGCGTGCGAAGCAGTCCTCCACCGGCAGGAACAATTCGGCTGGCGGTAATAAAGGACGGGACGGATCGACACGGCGCTCTTCATAACGATTGCGCACGTCGTTCCAGAAATTTTCCGCCGCCTGCTCGATGCCCGGCAGGGAAAACACCTGGGTGTCCTGGGGCAGGTAATCGAACAGGGTCGAGGTTTCGTCGAAGAACAGCGGCAAGTAGTACTCGATACCCGCCGGTGTAATCCCGCTGCTTAAGTCCTGAAAGATCGGGCAACGGCGGAAATCGACATCGAAGCGCTCACGGAAGCGTGCCTTGAAACGGGTGACCGCATCTTTCTGCAGCGGGAATTCCCGTGCAGGCAACAAGCGGACGGTGTCGACTTTATCGATGGAGCGCTGGTTTTCCGGATCGAAGGTACGCAGCGTCTCGATTTCGTCATCGAACAGGTCAATCCGGAAGGGCAGTTTGCTGCCCATCGGGAACAGATCGATCAGCGAGCCGCGGACGGTGAATTCGCCGTGCTCGTACACCGTGTCGACGTAGCGATAACCGCTGGCCTCCAGTCGGGTGCGCATTTGCTCGACGTCGAGCTTCTGGCCAACGTCCAGCACCAGGCTGCTGCCGAGCAGGAATTTGGTCGGCGCCAGGCGGTGCAGGGCCGTGGTGATCGGCACCACCAGCACGCCATGGCTCAACTCCGGCAATCTATATAGAGCAGCGATGCGCTGGGAAATGATGTCCTGGTGTGGCGAAAACAGATCGTAGGGCAGGGTTTCCCAGTCCGGGAAATGCAGCACCGGCAAATCCGGGGCGAAGAAACCCAGCTCCTGCTCCAGCCGCTCGGCACTTTGGCTGTCGGCGGTCAGTAGCAGGGTAAAGCGCTTGGCAGCGCTGGCAGCCTCGGCAATGGCCAGGCTCAGGGCGGCACCGGGCAGGTTGCCCCAGTGCTGTTTACCTGCCGCGGCAGGGAGAAGCGGTAGACGCAGAACGGGCACGGAAGGTTGAGCTCCAAGCGTTGCGACAAAGTCGGTAATTGTAGCGGCCCCGGGTGCCGCCTGTCAGTTGCTGACTGTGTCTATTACGCAGGTTTGGCGAAATGTAGTGGTAAAGACAAAAAACGCCGGTTTTTTGCTGAAAATTACTGATTATGTAGTGGCAAAACGACTGAGTGTTACGGAGGGTTACGGATAAGGCGGCGATGTCTCCAAAAAATTGACTTCGCTGAAAGCCGCGGTTTTACTGGGCTTCGGCGGTGCGTAATTTTTTTGAAGAAGAAATTGTTACGGATCGCACGACAGGCGCGCATTGCTACGAGAGACACTCGGCGGCATAATGTAGCCCCTTTTTTCTGCCCCTACATGTGGAAGGTTCCCGTGACTCAGAAGCCCGACCAGTGTCTTGGTGAATGGATCGACCGTGAAGCACTCGCAGAAGCGATGATTCCGCTTATCGGTCAGCTCTACCGCAATAACAACGTGGTGAGCTCGATCTATGGCCGCAGCCTGATCAACCAGTCTGTCATCGCGATTCTCAAAGCTCACCGCTTTGCTCGCCATCGTTCTTCCGACGATAGCGAACTCTCCGTCCACGAAACATTCCCTCTGCTGAAAGCCATGAGCGAGCTCAAGCTCGGCGCGGCTTCGGTAGATTTGGGCAAGTTGGCGTACAAATTCCGCGTCGAAGGCAATGGCCGTACTGCCGAGCAGTTCGTCCGTGAAGAAATGGCTGAAGTGGTTGGCCAGCAAAACGCCTCCGCTCGCAAAGGCACCGACGTTGTGCTGTACGGCTTCGGTCGTATCGGCCGTCTGCTGGCGCGCATCCTGATCGAAAAAACCGGTGGCGGCGACGGCCTGCGTCTGCGTGCCATCGTGGTGCGCAAGGGCGCCGAGAACGACCTGACCAAGCGCGCCAGCCTGCTGCGCCGCGATTCGGTACATGGTTCGTTCAACGGCACCATCACCATCGATGAAGAAAACAACACCATCACCGCCAACGGCAACCTGATCCAGGTTATCTACGCGAAGAACCCGACTGAAGTGGATTACACCCAGTACGGCATCAAAGACGCGCTGCTGGTGGACAACACCGGTGTATGGCGTGACGCCGACGGCCTGGGCCAGCACTTGGCCTGCCCGGGTATCGACCGCGTTGTTCTGACCGCGCCTGGCAAAGGCAAGCTGAAGAACATCGTTCACGGCATCAACCACGGCGAAATCACCGCTGACGACAAGATCGTTTCGGCTGCTTCCTGCACCACCAACGCCATTGTGCCGGTGCTTAAGGCTGTCAACGACAAGTTCGGCATCGTCAACGGTCACGTTGAAACGGTTCACTCGTACACCAACGACCAGAACCTGATCGACAACTTCCACAAGGGCGATCGCCGTGGCCGTAGCGCCGCGTTGAACATGGTGATCACCGAGACCGGTGCTGCCACCGCTGCTGCCAAGGCTTTGCCTGAGCTGGCCGGCAAGCTGACCGGTAACGCGATCCGTGTTCCGACGCCAAACGTGTCGATGGCCATTCTCAACCTGAACCTTGAGAAAGCCGCCACCCGTGAAGAGATGAACGAGTACCTGCGCTACATGGCGCTGCACTCCGATCTGCACAAGCAAATCGACTTCGTCAATTCGCAGGAAGTGGTCTCCACCGACTTCGTTGGCTCGCGCCACGCTGGCGTTGTGGACGCTGAAGCAACCATCACCCAAGACAACCGCGTTGTTCTGTACGTTTGGTACGACAACGAATTCGGTTACAGCTGCCAGGTGGTTCGCGTGATGGAAGACATGGCTGGTGTAAACCCGCCAGCATTCCCGCGCTAAGCCTTAGCTGCACATGAAAACGCCCCGACTTTGGTCGGGGCGTTTTCATGTGCAGGCTTTTGAGCCGTGTCGCCAGGTCGGGCCTCATCGCTAGCAGGCTAGCTCCCACAGGGGACTTGTGAACGACACAGATCCAATGTAGGAGCGAGGCTTGCCCGCGAAAGCGGTCTGTCAGGCGCCGCCAACCACCGCCGCCTGCGCCGTCCGCAACTCATGCCGGTTACCACGGAACAACACCAGCGTCGCAATCAACCCCAGCACTGCCGCGCCGCTGAGCCAGATCCCCGGCGCAGCCTTGTTATCCAGCACATGAATCAGGTACGTACAGGCTGCCGGCGTAAACCCGCCGAAGGTTGCCGTCGCCAGGCTGTAGGCCAGAGAGAAACCGGTCGTACGAACTTCCACCGGCATGATCTCGGTCAGCGCCACGACCATGGCGCCGTTGTACGAGCCATACAGGAACGACAACCACAACTCGACGATCAGCAAATGGCTGAAGCTCGGGTTCGCCACCAGCCACGACAGGGCAGGGTAGGCGGTGAGAATCGCCAGAATGGTCGCCGCGAGAAGCAGGGGTTTTCGCCCGATCCTGTCGGACACAGCACCCATCACCGGCAGCCAGAAAAAGTTCGACAGGCCGATACAGACCGTCACCAGCAACGCATCCAGATCCGACAGGTGCAGTTCGGCCTTGCCGAAGGTCGGGGTGTAGGCGGTGATCAGGTAGAACGACACCGTGGTCATCACCACCAACGCCATGCCGGCGATGACAATGCCAAAGTTCTGACCGATCGAGTGGACGATTTCCCGCAGGGTAGGGCGGTGTTTTCGTGCCTGGAACTCAGGCGTTTCTTCCAGCGAACGGCGAATCACGAAGATCACCGGCACGATCATGCAGCCGATCAGGAACGGCACGCGCCACCCCCATTCACCCATTTCTTCCGGGCTGAGCCAGTGGTTCAAACCCACCCCCAGCAAGCCGGCAAACACCACCGCCGCTTGCTGACTGGCAGACTGCCAACTGACGAAGAACCCTTTGCGCCCCGGTGTGGAAATCTCCGCGAGATAGACCGACACACCGCCCAGTTCCACGCCGGCAGAGAAACCTTGCAGCAGTCGGCCGAACAGCACGATCAGCGGCGCGGCCACGCCCAGCGTGGCGTAACCCGGCACGCAGGCAATCAGCACCGTGCCGGCCGCCATCATCGCGAGGGTGATGATCAAGCCTTTGCGGCGGCCATGACGGTCGATGTAGGCGCCGAGGAAAATCGCCCCCAAAGGGCGCATCAGGAAGCCGGCACCGAAAGTGGCCAGCGACAGCATCAGGGAAGCGAAAGCGCTGTCGGCGGGGAAGAAGGTTTTGGCGATGGCTGTGGCGTAAAAGCCGTAGACCATGAAGTCGAACATTTCGAGAAAGTTGCCGCTGACAACGCGAAAAATCGCTTTGCCTTTGCCGGTCGTGGAGGACATGTCTGGATACTCACTTTTTAAATCTTGTAAGAAAGCGTTTCGCGTGTGTCCCATAATGGCTGGCGTGCTTTTACTGGGAGATGAAGATTTGTTAACTGGACGTTGGAAGGTGGTTGTGATGCTGGCTGGTGTTTTGGCTGGCTGCGGCAATGGCGATTCCATGGAAAGCGTCGGCGGCCCGACTATGGGAAGCACTTATTCAATCAAATACGTGCGCCATGCCAATCTGCCCGCGCCCGCACAGGTGCGCAGCGAGGTGGAGAAGATCCTCGCCGAGGTCGACAAGCAAATGTCTACCTATCGCAGCGATTCGGACATCGAACGCTTCAACGATCTGCCCGCCAATCGCTGTCAGAAAATGCCCGCGTCCATCCTCAAATTGATCCGCGTTGGTGAGCAACTGTCAGAGCAAAGCGAAGGATCCTACGACCTGACCGTGGAGCCACTGCTCAATCTCTGGGGATTCGGCCCCCGGGCGCGTGAAGAAAAAGTGCCCAATGCCCAAGCGCTTGCCGAGGTGCGGCAGCGAGTCGGTTATCAGCATCTGCGCATCGAAGGCGAACAGTTGTGCAAGGACGCCGCCGTCGAAGTCGACTTCAATAGCATCGCCGCCGGCTACGCCGTCGATACGATTGCCGCAAAACTCGACGCGATGGGCATTCACAACTACCTCGCCGAAGCCACCGGAGAGCTCAAGGCTGCCGGCAAGAAACTTGATGGCTCGCCGTGGCGCATCGCGCTTGAACAACCTCGAGACGATCAGCAAGTTGCAGAACGCATCATCGCGGTCGACGGCTACGGCGTTTCCACTTCCGGCGACTATCGCAACTATTTTCTGCAGGACGGGCGGCGTTATTCCCACACCTTCGATGCTCACACCGGTACGCCGGTCTCACACACGCTGGCGTCAGTCACGGTCATTCATCCTTCAGCGTTGATGGCCGATGGACTATCGACGCTGTTGCTGATTCTCGGTCCTGAACGGGGGTGGGACTATGCCGAAACCCACAACATTGGTGCATTCTTTGTGATTCGTGCCGATACAGGTTTCGTCATACGTACCAATCAGGCTTTTGAGCGTCTCAGTGGCGGTAAAACCGAATGATTACGGTGATGCACGCATTGAAAACTGGCGTTGTAGTGCAGGCAAAAGTAGCCTACGACGCGACCAAGGGTTAATGTGCGCGGCGTTGACGCTTCTATAGACTGTGTCCGGGTTCTGCACTGGCCCCAAATTGTTCCTTCACGCCGCAGATCGGCGTGATTTAGCCGCAGGTGCCGAGAGCGCCGCGGCCTGTTCTGAGGAGTATGCATGGCTGTCTACAACTACGACGTGGTGGTGCTGGGTTCCGGCCCGGCGGGAGAAGGCGCGGCAATGAACGCCGCCAAAGCAGGGCGCAAGGTGGCGATGGTCGATAGTCGTCGCCAGGTTGGCGGCAACTGCACCCACCTGGGCACCATCCCGTCCAAGGCACTGCGTCACTCCGTCCGGCAGATCATGCAGTTCAACACCAACCCGATGTTCCGGGCCATTGGTGAACCGCGCTGGTTCTCGTTCCCGGACGTGCTGAAAAGCGCCGAGAAAGTTATTTCCAAACAAGTCGCTTCGCGCACCGGCTACTACGCCCGTAACCGCGTCGACGTGTTCTTCGGCACCGGCAGCTTCGCCGACGAGCAAACCATCGAAGTGGTCTGCGCCAACGGTGTAGTTGAAAAACTGGTGGCCAAGCACATCATCATCGCCACCGGCTCGCGTCCTTATCGTCCGGCGGACATCGATTTCCATCACCCGCGTATCTACGATAGCGACACCATCCTCAGCCTCGGCCACACCCCGCGCAAACTCATCGTTTACGGCGCCGGCGTGATCGGTTGCGAATACGCGTCGATCTTCAGTGGTCTGGGCGTACTGGTTGAGCTGGTAGACAACCGCGGTCAGTTGTTGAGCTTCCTCGACTCGGAAATCTCCCAGGCGCTGAGCTACCACTTCAGCAACAACAACATCACGGTTCGCCACAACGAAGACTACGACCGCGTCGAAGGCGTGGACAACGGCGTGATCCTGCACCTCAAGTCCGGCAAGAAGATCAAGGCCGACGCCTTGCTCTGGTGCAACGGTCGTACCGGCAACACCGATCAGTTGGGTCTGGAAAACATCGGCGTCAAGGTCAACAGCCGTGGCCAGATCGAAGTCGACGAAGCCTACCGCACCTGCGTGCCGAACATTTACGGCGCCGGTGACGTGATTGGCTGGCCGAGCCTGGCCAGTGCCGCACACGACCAGGGCCGTTCGGCCGCTGGCAGCATCGTCGACAACGGCAGCTGGCGCTTCGTCAACGACGTACCGACCGGCATCTACACCATTCCGGAGATCAGCTCGATCGGCAAGAACGAGCAGGAGCTGACTCAGGCCAAAGTGCCGTACGAAGTGGGCAAGGCGTTCTTCAAGGGCATGGCGCGTGCGCAGATCGCCGGCGAGCCTCAGGGCATGCTGAAGATCCTGTTCCACCGCGAAACGCTGGAAGTGCTGGGCGTGCACTGCTTCGGTTATCAGGCGTCGGAGATCGTGCACATCGGTCAGGCGATCATGAACCAGCCGGGCGAGCTGAATACGCTGAAGTACTTCGTCAACACCACGTTCAACTACCCGACCATGGCCGAAGCCTATCGGGTAGCGGCGTACGATGGCCTCAACCGGCTTTTTTGAGCGGCTCCGGCCGGTGGCCTGAGCCGGCCGGGGAGACCGATTTCAGCAATTCTCGAGCGTGGCGGTGGCCAAACCGGGAAAGTCTGTAATCAGGCTGTCAACGCCGAAGTCGGCGAGTCTGCGCATCAGCGCGGGCTCGTTGACTGTCCACACCGACACATGCAACCCCTGTCGCTGTGCCTTCTCCAGGCGCTCCGGCGTGCACAGGGTCCAGTTCAGCGCCAGAATCTCACAGCCATAGCTTGCCGCGACCTTCAACGGGTCGAGCCAGGCGTACTCGGCTACCAATCCGCGGGACACGTCCGGCACCAGGTCCAGCGCGGCTTTCAGTACTTCGCGCGAGCTTGAAGTGATGGTCACCTTGTCGAGCAGGCCGTGACGTACAGCCATTTCACGAATCGCCAGGACGGTGGTCGCGGCGCGGGTGCGTGAAGCGCTTTTGACTTCCAGCTGCCAGTGTTCGAAATCGCATTTCTCGAACAACTCTTCCAGCGTAGGAATAGGGCACGGCTTGATCCAGCCCGGTCCGCCCTTGCGCGCGTCGTAGGTCACCAGCTCGGCGGCCGTGTGCTCGACCACCTTGCCGCGTCGGTCGGTGGTGCGCTTGAGCGTTGGGTCGTGGATGACCATCAGCTCGCCGTCCATGGACAGGTGCAGGTCCAGCTCGCAACGGCGCACGCCGTGCTTGAGGCATTGCTGAAAGCTGTTCAGCGTGTTTTCCGGTGCTTCGCCCTTGGCGCCGCGATGGCCGTAGATGAGGGTCACGGTTCTTCCTTAAATTAATTGCCTGATTCGTTTTCGCGGGCCAGGCGTCGTTCCTGGGCCTGCTTTTGCAGAATGTAGCGGGCCAGCAGTTGGCGCTGGGCATCGGTCGGGCGTTCGAACTCGGTACCGATGTCAAAGCCGTCGCCCTTGCGGTCGCAATGGGTGACGCGCGCCCGAAGCAACAGGCCGAGGGCTTGTGGCATCAACACCAGTTTCACCGACAAGTGAGTGCCTTCAGCGATAGCGGTCGGATTCTGGAAGTCGATGCCGCCTTCCGAGATGATCACTGGCTGCGGCTCGCCGATCTGCCCAAGCACGGTGATGGCGATCACCTGGCTGAGCAGATCGATGCGTTTGTTCTGGGATTTCAGGAACGCCGCGAGGGTGCGGTCGCGTTCACTGATCTGGCGCAGCAGGTGTTGCGACTCGAATTCGCTCAGGTGCAATTCGCTGAGCAGGTTGAAGAGTGGGGAAGCATCCTGCAACACTTCCTGGCCTGCGGCTTCGGGAGCGGACAGGGGCCGAATTTCCAGTGCGATCGTGTCCTCGATACGGTAGTATTCGCGGCGATCTTCTTCATCTAATGTCGACATGGCGAACCCATGGTAGCGGCGGTGGTCTGAGTGTAAAGCTGGTTATCGACCCCCGCCACAAGGACGTTCCTTTTCCCTCCGAACAAGCCCCGACATGTTCAGACCTCTCTTCGTATTTATTGGCACGCGTTATACCCGTGCAAAGCGTCGCAATCATTTTGTGTCGTTCATTTCCCTGACTTCGATCATCGGTCTTGCCCTCGGCGTGATCGTGATGATCGTCGTGCTGTCGGTCATGAACGGCTTCGATCATGAGATGCGCACGCGCGTGTTGGGCATGGTGCCCCACGCGACCATCGAGTCCGGTGAGCCGATCAGCGACTGGCAGGGCCTCGCCGCCAAGGTCAAGCAGAACCCGCAAGTAACGGCCGTGGCGCCGTTTACCCAGATGCAGGGATTGCTGACCAATAACGGTAAGGTCTCCAAGGTGCTGCTCAATGCCATCGACCCGGCGCTGGAACGCCAGGTGTCGATCATTGACAAGTTCATGCTGCAGGGCAAACTCGACGACCTCGCGCCCGGCAGTTTCGGCATCGTCATCGGCGACAAGGCGGCCGCCAAGCTCGGCGCGGCCATCGGCGACAAGCTGACCTTTGTGGCGCCGGAAGTCACCGTGACCCCGGCCGGCATGTTCCCGCGCATGAAACGCTTTACCGTGGTCGGCATCTTCCATGTCGGCGCCGGTGAAATCGACGGTTACCTGGGCGTCACCAATCTGCAGGATCTGGCGAAGCTGCACCGCTGGAAACCGGATCAGGTGCAGGGCATCCGCCTGAAGTTCGACGACCTGTTCCAGGCGCCACGCACCGCGTGGAACATCGCCCAGCAGCTCGGTGAAGACCATTTCTACGCCCGCGACTGGACCCGCACCCACGGCAATCTGTATCAGGCGATCCGCATGGAAAAAGCCATGATCGGTCTGCTGTTGCTGCTGATCGTTGCCGTGGCCGCGTTCAACATCATTTCCACGCTGGTGATGGTGGTGAACGACAAGAAGGGCGACATCGCCATTCTGCGTACCCTCGGCGCCACGCCGGGTTCGATCATGGCGATCTTCATGGTGCAGGGCACGGTCATCGGCGTGGTCGGTACGCTGATCGGCGCCGTGGTCGGGATCTTCGCCGCGCTGAACGTCAGCGCCGCGATCTCGCTGCTCGAAGGCCTGATCGGACACAAGTTCCTCAACGCCGACGTGTACTTCATCGATTACCTGCCGTCGCAAGTGCAGAGCCAGGATGTGTTGATGGTCTGCGCCGCCGCGTTGGTCCTGAGTTTCCTCGCCACCCTGTATCCAGCCTGGCGTGCCGCGCGCACCCAGCCTGCGGAGGCGCTACGTTATGAGTGAGTCGGGCATGAGTGATAAAGCAATCTTGAGCTGCCGCAACCTGGGCAAATCCTACGAGGAAGGCCCGGAATCGGTAGAAGTGTTGGCCGGTCTGCAACTGGAGCTGCATCCGGGTGAGCGCGTGGCGATTGTCGGCACCTCGGGTTCGGGCAAAAGTACTTTGCTCAACCTGCTGGGCGGTCTCGATACGCCGACCAAGGGCAGCGTCTGGCTCGACGGCGAAGAGCTGTCGGCACTCAGCGAGAAGAATCGCGGCCTGTTGCGCAATCGGTCGCTGGGTTTCGTTTACCAGTTCCACCATTTGCTGCCGGAATTCACTGCGCTGGAAAACGTCTGCATGCCGTTGCTGATCGGCAAGACCGCGATCCCGGAAGCGCGTCAGCGTGCGACGGCGTTGCTGGAGCGGGTAGGGCTGGGCCATCGCCTGGAGCACAAACCGGCGGAATTGTCCGGTGGCGAACGTCAACGCGTGGCCATCGCCCGCGCGCTGGTGAACAAGCCAGGGCTGGTGATGCTCGACGAGCCGACCGGTAACCTCGACTCCCACACCGCCCAGGGTATTCAGGATTTGATGCTGGAACTCAGCACCTCGATGCGCACGGCGTTCCTGGTGGTGACTCACGACATGAACCTGGCTCGCCAGATGGATCGCGTCCTGCATTTGCAGGAAGGTTGCCTGACGCCTATCTGATTGGCCGAAACCCGATGTCTGAAAAGACGTCGGGTCTTTTTGTTTTTATACGGTGCCCCAGCGAATGTTCAGACCGTTATCGATCTTTATCGGCACGCGCTATACCCGCGCCAAGCGCCGCAATCGCTTTGTTTCGTTCATCTCGATGACCTCGATGATCGGCCTCGCCCTCGGTGTGCTGGCGATGATCGTGGTGTTGTCGGTCATGAACGGCTTCCAGCGCGAAATGAGCTCGCGCATCCTCGGCATGGTGCCTCACGCGACCATCGTCGGCGTGAACCCGATCGACGATTGGCAGCCGGTGGCCGACGCCGCGATGAAAAACCCGGAAGTGACCGCCGCCGTACCGTTCACCGAGATGGAAGGCATGCTTTCCTATAAAGGCACGATGCAGCCGATCCAGGTCAGTGGCGTCGATCCTGCGCTGGAAGGCAAGGTCTCGATCGTTGCCCAGCACATCGTCCAGGGGCGTCTCGATGCCTTGAAACCGGGCGAGTTCGGTGTGGTGATCGGTGAGATCACGGCACGACGTTTCCGCTTGAATGTCGGTGACAAGATCACCCTGATCGTGCCGGAAGTCAGCACCGCACCGGGCGGGATCACCCCGCGCATGCAGCGGCTGAATGTGGTGGGCGTGTTCAAGGTCGGCGCTGAGCTGGACGGCTCCATGGCGCTGATCCACGTTGCAGATGCCGCGCAGATGCAGCATTGGGAACCGAATCAGGTGCAGAGCGTGCGTCTGGCGGTGAAGGATTTGTACGCGGCGCCGAAGGTCTCCAGCGATATCGCTGGCGGCTTGGGCACGGCGTACAAGGCTGACGACTGGACTCACACCCAGGGCAGCCTGTTCAGCGCGATGAAGATGGAAAAAACCATGATCGGCCTGCTGTTGCTGATGATCGTTGCGGTGGCAGCGTTCAACATCATCGCGACCTTGATCATGGTGGTGAACGACAAGGGCGCGGACATCGCGATCCTGCGTACCATTGGCGCCACGCCACGGCAGATCATGGCGATCTTCATGGTCCAGGGCACGGTGATTGGCGTGGTCGGCACCTTGATCGGTGGCGTGCTCGGCGTGATTGCCGCGCTGAACGTCAGTGAGCTGGTGGGCTGGGTGGAGCGGGTCAGTGGGCAGCACATCTTCAGTTCTGACGTGTATTTCGTCAGCAACCTGCCTTCGGAATTGCAGGGTGGGGATGTGTTGTTGATTTGCTCTGCGGGGTTTGTGTTGAGCTTCCTCGCCACGGTTTACCCGGCGTGGCGGGCGGCGAAGATCGAGCCGGCTCACGCGTTGCGGTATTCGTAGGCCGTTACACCGCTTTCGCGGGCAAGTCGGGGCGCCGCACCGCTCGCTCCTACAGGTTTTATTGCGTCGATACAAAACCTGTAGGAGCGAGCGGTGCGGCGACCCGACTTGCCCGCGAAGGGGCCGGACCTGCTGGCCTCAATCCCCCTTCGGCAACTCAATCACAAACCGCGTCCACCCATTCTCCGATTCGCAACGAATCTGCCCGCCATGGGCCCGAATGATCGACTGGGTAATCGCCAACCCCAACCCCGCATGTTCACTGCTGCCTTCCTGTCGCGCCGGATCTGCGCGGTAGAAGCGATCAAACAAACGCGGCAGTAATGCCCCGTCAATGCCTTCGCCGCTGTTCTCGACCGTCAGACTCAAACCTTCAGGCCGCTCGATAATCCGCACCCGGACCTCACCTTCGGCCGGCGTGAATCGCAGCGCGTTATCCAGCAAATTCGAAAGTGCCCGACGCAACATGCTCCGGTCTCCCTCCAGGCGCGCGTTGCCTTCGCGGCTCAACGTCACCTGGGCGTCTTCGGCCAATGGCGCAAAAAACTCCAGCAACACATCCGCTTCTTCCGCCAATTCCAAGGGTTCACGTTTGGGCATCAGCAACCCGTGATCAGCCTTGGCCAGGTACAACATGTCGTTGACCAGTTGCGCCATCCATTGCAGTTCTTCGAGGTTGCTGTGCAGTGCTTCGCGGTAATCCTCAAGGGGGCGTGGGCGGGTGAGGGTGACCTGGGTGTGGGTCAGCAAATTTGACAGGGGGGTGCGCAGTTCATGGGCGATGTCGGCAGAAAACGCCGAGAGTCGCTGAAATGAGTCGTCGAGGCGTCCGAGCATGGCGTTGAAGTTGTGGGCCATTTCCGCAAGTTCGGGCGGCATGTTCTCTTCGGGCAGTCGGGCGTTCAGCGACTGCGCGGAAACGCCACTGGCGATTGCACTCATGCGCCGTAACGGACGCAGCCCGCTACGCGCCGCCCAGGCACCCAGCAGCGCAGTCGCCAGGGCCGACAAACCGACGGTCAGCCAGATCAAGTGCTGCATGCGCTGCAGAAAGTGCTGGTGGTGGGTGATGTCCAGCAGCAGGGTCAATTGCGGTGAGTCAGGCTTGTCGACAAACAACGGCGCATTGAGGACGCGGTAGTCGGTGCCGTCGTCGTTCATGGTCGACAAACCCGGCCTCTGCGGAAGTTTATCGGGCAGGCTCGGGGCGCTGTCGTACCAGCGCTTGCCGTCGCTGCCGGAAATGCGCAGGGACAAATCAGCCTGGCGGTTCAATTCATCCGCCAGTCTGACTTCGCTTTCACTGGACTGAAGATCGTGAAGCGCCCGGCGCAAACCAATGAGCTTGCCGTCCAGCAATTGCTGGTCCAGTTCAACGAAATGTGCCTCGCTGGCTCGACTGAACAACACGCCCGCGAACAACGAAACCACGGCGGTGCAAGCTGCAAACAGCAGCGCCAGACGGCTGCTCAATGAAAGTCGGCGCATCAGGCCGGGCGCTCTTCGAGGACATAACCCATGCCGCGCACGGTATGGATCAACTTGTTCGGAAACTCGTCGTCGATTTTCAGGCGTAAACGGCGGATGGCGACTTCGATGACATTGGTGTCGCTGTCGAAATTCATGTCCCAGACCTGGGACGCGATCAGCGATTTGGGCAGCACTTCGCCCTGACGGCGCAGGAGCATTTCGAGCAGGGCGAACTCCTTGGCGGTCAGGTCGATGCGTTGGCCACTGCGTTCGACGCGCCGGCGGATCAGATCCAGGCGCAAATCGGCCAGTTGCAGGCTGGTTTCCTGCGGCGTGGTGCTGCCGCGACGCAACAGGCTGCGAACCCGGGCCAGCAGTTCGGAGAAGGCGAACGGCTTGACCAGATAATCGTCGGCGCCCAGTTCGAGGCCGTGAACCCGGTCTTCCACCGCGTCTCGCGCGGTCAGAAACAGGACTGGCGTGTCGAGGCCTGCGCTGCGCACTGCCTGGAGGATTTGCCAGCCGTCGCGACCGGGCAACATCACATCGAGGATCAACAGCGCGTAGTCACCGCTCAATGCCAATTGCTGGCCAGTGTCGCCGTCGGCCACCAGTTCGGTGTTGAACCCGGCTTCGGTCAGGCCCTGACGCAGGTAATGGCCGGTTTTCGGTTGGTCTTCGACGATCAGCAGTTTCATGGGCGACTCGAGGCAAATGGAACGAACGCTTTATACCGTGGGCAGCGGTTGTGCAGGTCAACCTGACAAAGTTGTAATCTGGCTGTCAGGTTACGGGCAGTGGCCGCAGTTTAGTGTTTTCCACAGGCTGAACTTTATCTTGTTGGAGTATGACTATGTTTTTGCGCAAACCCCTGGTGCTGGCTGCGTGCCTGCTGGTGCTGAGTTCGCCGGTGTGGGCATCGCCGGCGCACACCTACGACTTCGGGCAACCGGCCCCGGCTGCCAAGGCGACCCGCAGCGTTGAAGTGGTGATGGGCGATATGTCGTTCACCCCAAAGGCCATCGATATCAAGGCCGGTGAGACAGTTCGCTTTGTGCTGGTGAATAAAGGCCAGTTGCTGCACGAATTCAACCTCGGTGACGCGGCGATGCATGCAAAACATCAGCAGGAAATGATGAAGATGCAGCAGAGCGGCATGCTTACGCCTACAGGGATGAAGGAAATGGACCACGGCGCGATGGCGGGAATGGATCATGGTATGAAACACGATGACCCCAATAGCGTGCTGGTCGAGCCGGGCAAAACCGCCGAACTGACCTGGACCTTCACCAAGGCCACCAACCTGGAATTTGCCTGCAATATTCCAGGTCACTATCAGGCTGGCATGGTCGGTAAACTGACAGTCAGTCAGTAAGCACTCTAAGGCGCGAGCAAAGGCTGGTAGAATCCGCTGATTCTTCAGTCAGGTTTCCGCCATGCATCCCGCAGCCGAACACTCGCCGCTGGGTAAATCCAGCGAATACATCGCCACTTACACGCCGTCCTTGCTGTTTCCGATCCCGCGCACCGCGAAATGGGCCGAGTTGGGGCTGACGGCTGAAACCCTGCCGTATAAAGGCGTGGATTTCTGGAACTGCTTCGAGCTGTCGTGGCTGTTGCCGTCCGGTAAACCCGTGGTGGCGATCGGCGAATTCTGCATCCCGGCGGATTCGCCGAATATCATCGAATCCAAGTCGTTCAAGCTGTATCTGAACTCGTTGAATCAGACTCCGTTTGCCGATATCGCAAGCCTTGAAGCGACGCTGGTGAACGACCTGTCCGCTGCGGCAGGCAAGTCGGTCGGCGTGCGGGTTCGCCGCCTGAAAGACGTTGAAGCCGAAGGCGTCGTGGCGTTGCCGGGTGTGTGCATCGATGACTTGGACATCAGCGTTAGCAACTATGAGCATCCGCGTCCGGAGCTGCTGCGTTGTGATGATTCGCGCATCGTCGAGGAGAGCGTGCACAGTCATTTGCTCAAATCCAACTGCCCGGTGACCAGTCAGCCGGACTGGGGCAGCGTGGTGGTGGAATACCGTGGCGCGGCGCTGGATCACGCGAGTCTGCTGGAGTACATCGTGAGCTTCCGTCAGCACTCGGACTTCCATGAGCAATGCGTGGAGCGGATCTTCCTCGACCTGCAACGGTTGCTGAAGCCGGAGAAATTGACGGTGTATGCGCGGTATGTGCGTCGCGGCGGGTTGGACATCAACCCGTATCGCAGCACTGAAGACGTGCAACTGCCGAACCATCGCCTGGTCCGACAGTAACATCTGTAGGAGCCCGGCTTGCTGGCGATGGCGTTTTTGAGACCGCTATCGCCGGCAAGCCGGGCTCCTACAAAAGCACAGCGAGTTACCACGCAATAAAAAGCCCCGCTATCACTAGCGGGGCTTTTTTGTATCTGGCGGGTTCAGATCCCCATGCTGACCAGGGATTGCACAATGTTGCGCAAGGTGCCGGCAATGGCGGGGTGTTCAAGTTCAAAGCGTTCGACGGCCAGGTTTACGCCATCGGCGAGGCTGGAGTCCTGGGTTTTGGTTTCGAGCTCAAGCTCAAGTTCGATTTGTTTCATCAGCGCATGCAGGTCTTCGCGCTCGGCTTCGGTCAGCGGAGGATTCTGTTCCAATTGCTCGCGCAGGGCATTGAGCTGTTGTTGCAGTTCGCGGGCAGGCATGGCGTTCTTCCTTTTATCGATAGGCACTGGCATAGACCGTGGCAGCGCGCCAAAGGTCTATGGCTGACCTTTAGATTAATCCACTCGCGCGCAACCTGCATGATCTCGATCAGGGCTTTTCACCCTTGAGCCGACGCAGGCTGATGTCGGCCAGGCAGGTGTCGAGTTCGCCGAGGTGATCGATCACCGAATGCACGCCCAGGCCGAACAATTGCACGGTGGCCTTGCCGCGCAGGTGTTCGCGTTCCTTTTGGCTCAAGGCCTGCCATTCGCTGGGCGCCAGCCCGCAGAGCGAGCCGCAGGAGGCCAGGCCGATTGTCCACAACCCGGCATTCAGGCCCGATTGCAGCAATCGTGGTTCGCCACTGACCAGCACGCAACCATCCAGTTGCCCGACATTCAGCGCCATCAAGGCTTGCCAGCATGCATTCGGTGCTGGCCACGGATTGATTGTTGCGGGGTGTTGCGACGGCTTGACCCAGTCGGGCAGGGCGGCGGCCAGCGAGAGGCTCAATGCGGGAGGAAGTTCGTCGAGCCAGGCACAGGGAATCTGTTGGCGCTGCAAACTGTGCAGGCTGTCCAGAGCGCCAGGTGTGACTTCGGCATGCTCGGCGCAATGGTCGCCGTGCTGGCGCGTGCGGGCGCCGAAGTCCACCAGGCAACCGCTGAGGCCAAACAGGACGGCGGTCAGGCTAGGGGCGGCGAGGGGCAAGGTTTCGGCGTGCGGCATGTCAACATCCCTGAAATAGCGTCAAGGCTATGCGCCGCCGGTGACAGTTGAGTGACATGGATGTGAATCGCTCACAGTCATGGCGAATCATCCGTAGGCCATCACGCACGATGCTGCCTAAAGCGGCTTTTCCGTCTTATACTAGCCAGCTTAATGCCCGGGCCAAGATGCTCGTGCCAGTACAAACCAAGGAGTTTTTCTATGCGCTGGAGCAATCATCTAGCTCAGCTGTGTGTGTGCGCCAGTGTGTTGCTGGCTCCGTTCGCTGCCCAGGCAGCCACGGAAGAGGACCCTTGGGAAAGCATCAACCGTCCGATCTACAAGTTCAACGACGTGCTCGACACCTATGCGCTGAAGCCTCTGGCGCAGGGCTACCAGTTCGTGACCCCGCAATTTCTCGAAGACGGCATCCACAACATGTTCCGCAACGTCGGTGATGTCACCAACCTTGCCAATAACATCTTGCAGGCCAAACCGGCTGCTGCCGGCGTCGACACCGCACGCCTGATCTTCAACACCACCTTCGGCCTGCTGGGCTTCTTCGATGTGGGCACCAAGATGGGCTTGAACCGCAGCGACGAAGACTTCGGTCAGACGTTGGGCTATTGGGGTGTAGGAAGCGGCCCGTACGTGATGCTGCCGTTGCTGGGCCCAAGCACTCTGCGTGATGCGCCTGCCAAGTTTGTCGATGGCTACACCGGCCCATACCCGTACATCCATGACGTACCGGTGCGTAACTCGATCTTCGCCCTGAACGTCGTCGACACCCGCGCCAGCCTGCTGTCGGCCGAGAAGCTGATCAGCGGCGACAAGTACACCTTCATCCGCAATGCGTACTTGCAGAACCGCGAGTTCAAAGTCAAAGACGGTCAGGTCGAAGACGATTTTTGATCTCGACCGGTAAAAACGAAGAAGGCGGCCTGATGGCCGCCTTTTTTGGTTTTGGATCCGGGTTATTTCATTTTCAAGATTGTAAGGCCGAGTTTCTGACTGGCGCCGTCCTGTTCTTTAACCCGGACCACCTCAGTGTCGGCTTCGAGCCCTTTGAGTGCCGCATGATCGGAGTCGATCCGCACGCTGAGCCGGTCGCCGACCTTGAACCGACGCGGTGCCTCAACCTGCATGCCACTGCTGGAAAGGTCGATGCAGACGGCTGCAACTTCGTCCCCTTCATGAATCAGCGCGACATCAGCATCGACTCGCATGCGGATGAAATCACGCTTTTCGCTGTAGTCCCGTTCGGTTTGGCTCATGGGCTTCATCCTTCCATTGGGTTACGGTTTTATCAGTTCTTATAACTCTCGGTGATTTGACAAGTAAAGACGTCAAGCGACCATCGGCGTGAGCTTGAAACGCCCCGCGGATGGGAGTACCGTCTGCGCCTTAGAAGGGCACCTCTGGTGTGCCTGTCAGTAGGGTCGATGCCCGAAAGCGGTGCAACAGAGAGGCTAGAAAGCGAATCCAGTAGTGTGTGCGGGGTCAATTGCCCAGCCTGCTACGCCAACCTAATTCTGGCGCCGTTTGCCCACATGCCAAAAACCAGTGCCACGCTGCTGATAATCGATGATGACGAAGTAGTGCGCGCGAGCCTCGCCGCCTATTTGGAAGACAGTGGTTTCAGCGTCTTGCAGGCCAGCAATGGCCAGCAGGGTCTTCAGGTATTCGAGCAAGACAAGCCCGGCTTGGTCATCTGCGATCTGCGCATGCCGCAGATGGGCGGACTCGAACTCATTCGCCAGGTCACCGAGCGGTCACCGCAAACCCCAGTGATTGTGGTTTCGGGTGCCGGCGTGATGAACGACGCGGTCGAGGCCTTGCGCCTGGGCGCGGCGGATTACCTGATCAAGCCTCTCGAAGATCTGGCCGTGCTCGAGCACTCTGTGCGCCGGGCCCTGGATCGCGCGCGTCTGCTGCTGGAAAACCAGCGCTACCGTGAGAAGCTGGAAAAGGCCAATCGCGAGCTCGAAGCCAGCCTGAACCTGCTCCAGGAAGACCAGAATGCCGGTCGCCAGGTGCAGATGAACATGCTGCCGGTCAGCCCCTGGACCATTGACGAATTCAAGTTTGCACACCAGATCATCCCGTCTTTGTATCTGTCGGGTGATTTCGTCGACTACTTTCGGGTCGACGAGCGTCGGGTAGCGTTCTACCTGGCGGACGTTTCCGGTCATGGCGCTTCTTCAGCCTTCGTTACGGTGCTGCTGAAATTCATGACCACGCGCTTGCTGTTCGAATCCAAGCGCAACGGCACATTGCCGGAATTCAAGCCTTCAGAGGTCCTTGGTCATATCAACCGGGGCCTGATCAGTTGTAAGCTGGGTAAACACGTCACAATGGTCGGTGGAGTCATCGACGAGGAGACAGGTTTGTTGACCTATAGCATCGGTGGTCATTTGCCGTTGCCTGTGTTGTACACGCCAGACAGTGTTCGATATCTGGAAGGGCGTGGTCTGCCGGTGGGCCTCTTCAATGAAGCCACCTACGAAGATCACGTGCTGGAGCTGCCGCCGACCTTCAGCCTGACGCTGATGTCCGATGGCATTCTGGACCTTTTGCCAGAACCTACACTCAAAGAAAAAGAAGCGGCTTTGCCCCAGCGGGTCAAGGCAGCGGGCGGCACCCTGGATGGGCTGCGGCAGGTTTTTGGATTGGCCACGCTAGGGGAGATGCCGGATGATATCGCCCTGTTGGTGTTGAGCAGGAATCTTTAATGAGTACCGGTAGAATCCAGTTCGCCGAGCAGGACGGCACCTTCGTCCTGAAGTTCGTCGGTGAAGTTCGCCTGACCCTGTGTTCGGCGTTGGATGCGACTATTGAGCGGATCTTCACGGCGTTGAACTTCAACGCGATCGTGATCGACCTGACCGAAACCCGCAGCATCGACAGCACCACCCTTGGCCTGTTGGCCAAACTGTCGATTCTGTCGCGGCAGAAAGTCGGCCTGCTGCCGACCGTCGTCACCACCCACGAAGACATCACCCGTCTGTTGCAGTCCATGGGCTTCGAGCAGGTGTTCAACATCGTTGACCGCCCGATCCCGTGCCCTGAGTGCCTGACCGACTTGCCTGACCAGGACCAGTCGGAAGAAGTGGTGCGGATCAAAGTGCTGGAAGCGCACAAGATCCTCATGGGGCTGAATGATTCGAATCGTGAAGCGTTTCATGATCTGGTGAATGCGCTCGAGCGTCACTGATCCTTTGAAAAGGTAGGAAGCCTGTACTGGCCTCATCGCCAGCAAGTCGGCTCCTACAAAATCATCATCTGTGTAGGAGCCGGCTTGCCGGCGATGGCGGCCTGACAGCCCCCGCATCCCCAAAGCGAGCATCAAACAAACGCACACAAAAAAGGGCGAACCCATCAAGGTTCGCCCTTTTTGCATTGCGCTGAACTAGATCACAGCTTGGCCTGCAACAGCGCCTCAAGCTTCTCCTGGTCCCGGGCAAACTGACGAATCCCTTCCGCCAGTTTCTCGGTCGCCATCGCATCTTCGTTGGACAACCAGCGGAATTGCGCTTCATTCAGGCTCAAGCGCGCTTCACCGGTATGACCTGGCGCCAATTTACGCTCCAGCTTGCCAGTGTCCGCCGCCAGCTTATCGATCAAGTCCGGGCTGATGGTCAGACGGTCGCAACCGGCCAGTTGCTCGATCTGATTCAGGTTACGGAAGCTCGCGCCCATGACCACGGTCTTGTAGTCATTGGCCTTGTAGTAGTTGTAGATACGCGTCACCGACTGCACGCCCGGATCATCCGCGCCGGTGTAGTCGTTGCCGTTGGCCTTCTTGTACCAGTCGTAGATACGGCCCACGAACGGCGAAATCAGGAACACACCCGCATCGGCGCACGCCGCCGCCTGGGCGAACGAGAACAGCAATGTCAGGTTGGTCTGGATGCCTTCTTTTTCCAGGATTTCGGCAGCGCGGATACCTTCCCAGGTGGAGGCGATCTTGATCAGCACGCGGTCACGGCCGATGCCGGCCTTTTCATACAGCTCGATCAGACGGTGCGCACGCTTCAATACGGCGTCAGTGTCGAACGACAGGCGCGCGTCCACTTCAGTGGAAATACGGCCCGGAATCACTTTCAGGATCTCTTGCCCTACCGCGACGCCAAAACGGTCGCTGGCCAGGCCCACATCACCCTTGCAGTCGCTGACGCAAGCGTTCAACAACTCGGCATAGCCGGGAATGGCCGCGGCTTTGAGCAGCAGGGAAGGGTTGGTGGTAGCGTCCACCGGTTTAACGCGAGCGATCGCTTCGAAGTCGCCGGTGTCGGCAACCACGGTGGTCATCTGTTTGAGTTGTTCCAGCTTGGAAGTCATGGGCGTGCTCTGTCCTATGGGTCTAATGACATTACCCGAGCGCTGACAGCCACTCAAGGGCACATGTACGTATCGAAGGCCCCGGCGGCAACATCTGGAAAACGGATGTTTGAAAGGCGGGGCGCGGTGTCCGTAAATACGATGCCAAATCCGGGCGCAGGTTCAACGCGGGTGACCGTTAACGCCCTTCAAGCAGCTCCGCCGCCTGATCCAGCAACGCCAGAGGCTCCTTGGCCTTATGGATATCCACCGACAACAACTGCCGAAACTTGCGCGCCCCCGGAAACCCGGTGCCCAGCCCCAGCACATGCCGGGTGATGTGGTGCATCGAACCGCCTGCATCAATATGCGCCGCGATATAAGGCCGCAACTGCGCCAGCGCTTGCGCCCGAGTGATCACCGGCGCCGTGCTGCCGAATAGTTGCTGATCCACCTCAGCCATCACATAAGGATTGTGATACGCCTCACGACCGAGCATCACACCGTCAAAGGTCTGCAAATGCTCGTGACAAGCCTCCAGCGTCTTGATCCCGCCGTTGAGAATAATCTCCAGCTCCGGAAAATCCGCCTTCAACCGCGCCGCCACGTCATAACGCAGGGGCGGAATGTCGCGGTTCTCCTTCGGCGACAACCCCTCCAGAATCGCAATCCGCGCATGCACCGTAAAACTCGTGCACCCGGCGTCGCGAACCGTGCCGACGAAATCACACAACTCTTCGTAACTGTCCCGTCCGTTAATCCCGATCCGGTGCTTCACCGTCACCGGAATCGACACCGCGTCACGCATCGCCTTCACGCAATCCGCCACCAACTGCGGATGCCCCATCAGCACCGCGCCGATCATATTGTTCTGCACCCGATCACTTGGGCAGCCGACGTTGAGATTCACCTCGTCGTAACCGTGGTCCTGAGCCATGCGTGCGCAGGCGGCCAGGTCCAGCGGCACGCTGCCGCCGAGTTGCAGGGCGAGGGGGTGTTCGGCTTCGTTGTGACGCAGGAAACGGTCGTGATCACCATTGAGCAGCGCGCCGGTGGTGACCATTTCCGTGTAGAGGAGAGCGTGCCTGGAGAGCAGGCGCAGGAAGAAACGGCAGTGGCGGTCTGTCCAATCCATCATGGGGGCAACAGAAAATCTCCTGGAGACCGAATTTGCCGGGAGGGCCAGGTTTTCTGCCAATGTGCTCTGCATTCGTCGACTTCTCATTCACTGCCAGTTGCCAGTGTTTTACGCAAAAGGGTGTGCCAGTTTATCAGGAAAGTCAGGCGGTCGAGCGCAAGACCAGAGACCGGATCTGTAGGAGTGTCAGACAAGTACGGCGACTGTAATGAGTGCGGGGAGGCAGGAGTAAGGTTTAAATAACAAAGTTGACGAAAGCTGTTTGGAAAGAAGGCGAAGGGAAAGGTACACTGCGCGACTTTTTACTCTAGAAGTACAGCATGGACAGCTTGAGCAATCCGAAATCTGTATCGCGCAGCGTTAAATCCAAACCAGCCTATCGTGCAGACATCGACGGTTTACGAGCCGTGGCCATTCTGTCCGTGGTTATATTTCATGCGTTCCCGTCAATGTTGCAGGGCGGGTTCATTGGTGTCGATATTTTCTTCGTCATCTCAGGGTTTCTGATCTCCAGCATCATCTTCAGAGGAATGCATCGCGGTGATTTCAGTTTCACTGAGTTTTATGCCCATCGTATCAAGCGCATTTACCCCGCTTTAATTGTCGTGTTGGCGGCCTGTTACGTATTTGGCTGGTTTGTGTTGTTGCCCTACGAGTTCAAACAGTTGGGCAAGCACATGGTGGCTGGCGCCGGCTTCGTGCAGAACTTTGTCCTGTTGCAAGAGGTGGGGTATTTCGATACCTCAGCGGAATTAAAACCGCTTTTGCATCTGTGGTCACTGGCCATTGAAGAGCAGTTCTACCTGATCTATCCGGTGCTGATCCTTCTGGCGTGGCGCAAGGGGTTCAACGTCCTGACGGTCGTTCTGATTTTGGGACTGGTCTCGCTAGTGTTGAATGTCGCGAGAGTGACCGACGATCCCACCGCGACGTTCTTTCTGCCGCAAACCCGTTTCTGGGAACTGCTGGCGGGGGCAGTTCTGGCGTACCTGCAACTGTTCAGGCAAGCGAAGTTTACCGGGTGGATGCAGCGCTGGGTGTTTCATCCGGTTCTGTTCCGTCACCCGCCGCTGCTGGCTCAACGTAACGCGATACTCAACAACCTGTTGTCGATTGTTGGACTGCTTCTTCTTGTTGCGGGTTTTTGTTTGATCGACAAGAAAATGCCGTTTCCCGGCTGGTGGGCAATGTTGCCGGTTTCGGGAACGTTCCTGCTGATTCTCGCCGGGCCTGATGGATGGGTGAATCGAGTCTTGCTGGCTAACCGGGTGATGGTGTTCGTTGGGATCATCAGCTATCCGCTTTACCTGTGGCACTGGCCGATTCTCTCGTTTTTGCGAATTCTCGCCTTCGAGGTTTCGCCTTGGGCTCGATTGGGGGCGGTGCTGCTCAGTGTTGTGTTGGCCTGGTTGACCTATCGCCTGATCGAAAAGCCCATCCGGCTCGGAAAGAAAACCTGGATCAAGACCGCTGCTCTGAGCGTAATAATGGTCATTGTCGGCTTGGTTGGACTTCACGCATTTCTAAGCGGCGGAGTACCGTCCAGGGCAGAGGAGTTTGCCAAAGTCACTCAGGCGTCTAATGAGTGGGGTTACCCTGGAACACTTTCGAATGAAAAGTTTGAGGGCGTCCAGTATTACTACCTGCGATCGGAGAAGCCGTCGGTCACACTGTTTGTGGGCGATTCAAATATCGAGCAGTATTTTCCTCGCGCTGAAGTGTTGATCTCGGGTGGCGCCAAGGAGACCAGTGGGGTCATCTTCAAGACAGGTGGGGGGTGCCTTGCCATTCCCGGTATGCTCTACGATTTAAACCACCAGCATTGTGCGACATTAATGCAGGACGCTCTGAGGTTGGCGAAAGAAAAGCCTGAAGTTGATACCGTGGTCATTGGCTCACTCTGGAACGCTTATCTTAAGTCCGGCGTATTCATGGCCAGTAAATTCGGGGTTGGAAGCCCTGAGTATGTTGATGCATTGAGCAAGCTGGGTGCGTACATCAAGGAACTTCGAGCGTTGGATAAGCGGGTGTATCTGGTGCTCAATATTCCGGCAGGTTACCAACTTGATCCCCGATCCATGGTCCAGCGCGATCTGACAGCGTTTCCGAAATTAATGTCTTTCAAGAGCAACGGGATCCCGCGTGATGAACTGGAAAAGGCTTACGGACAAATCCAGACTGATTTGGCGCAGGTGGCCAAAAGCGCCGGGGCTATGGTTATAAAACCGATGGACTCTTTATGCACTCCCAATTGCTCAGGAGTTGATGCTGATGATGAACCTATGTACAAAGATGGGGATCACCTCAGACCAAAGTATGTGAGCCAGAAAGCGGACTTCATCGATGAAACGATGAGGTAGACGGCAGGCAGCCATCCCTATTGCTGGGTGAGTACGTCAATGCGTCGCCCTGTGAGTGCTGCTCGGATGGGCGCGGTAGTCAATCGATCAGGTCGTAATGAAAAAGAGCGCTCCGCAAGGATGGGAAATCGGTGTTGGACCTTGTTGATCTCGCAGGCAAAGTAAAAAACAAAGATGAATACGCCGCCAAGCTCTCGAATTACGAGAGTGTTGCTTTGGCCGCCAACGATTTGACCTACACCTTTTTTGAAGGAATTACCTCGGCCAGTGGTGCTTCTAGCGCTCATAGCGTGGTGGCATCAGCGCCTGACAACATTCGAGGGGCTGATTTGATTGTTTCTGGTGAGGGCGATGAGTCCATGATCATCATCAAATTTTCTTTCCCGAAACTCGATGAGCACAAAATGGCTCAGCAGGCCAAGAAGCCTGTCGAGGCTTTCTGACGTCGATCCTTGTTATGTAAAAAACCTCGCCAAAGCGAGGTTTTTTCATTTCTGGAGTTCACTACCACCGACAAGCCCTGTCTGTGACCGCGAGCGGGCGACTCAGGTTGGCCTGACTTTACGTACGATTCAGAACGACGGCATCAGGGCGCTTGAACTTGATGCGTCTGCTCCACGCGATGGCGGGACGTTCGAACAATAGATAGGCCATGGCCGAGAATGCGATGCACGTTGCAATGATCAGGACGGCGGCCAGTGCATCCGAGAAAAGGCCGGTTGGCATGAAAGCCCGGTAAACGCGCATGAAGAAACCGGTCACAGGAGAATGGAACAAGTACAGGCTGTAGGAAATCAGGGCAATTTTCTGCACGGGGTAGCTGGATATAAAACCCAGCGTGGTGGAGCGATTAACCAGGAAGCAGAACAGTAAGCCCGTCAACCCGGCAGCAATGGTGAATGAGTTTTTAGTTGCAAGACCGATAACAAGCGCCAATGCACAGTAACCAATGGCGATGTAATGGCTTTGTTTAGTGCCGCTCAGGGTTTGAGCGCACAGCACCCCGGCCATGAAGCTGAACCAGAACGCAATAAATCCGCCTTTCCAGCCTATCGCATGAATTATCCCGGCGGGCCACAGCATCGCCAGCAATGCGCTGCCCCAAATCCAGAGGTTGCGACGCTTGGGTGTTACACCCTCTCCAGCACGATCGGCTAACCACAGCAGCACCGCAAAAAAGATGTAGAACTGCACCTCGATACACAGGGTCCAGAACACCGTGATGATGTTTCTGATGCCAAGGAAATCTTGGAGAAACAGCACGTGGGCGAGTATGGCCGTCACGCCGGGGATTTCGATTCCGGGTTGCCCAAGCATGTGTTTTACGGCGATCACGGCCACGCCCAGTGCAATGGCGGCGTAGTAGGGAGGGGCGAGGCGTACCAGGCGACGTGCCACAAAGTTTGTGGCGTTCACGTTATTCATTGGCACCCGGGATGTCGTGGTCGCCATGACAATGCCGCTTAGTACGAAAAATATAGGCACTCCCAAATGGCCTGCGTCAAAGACCATGTATTTCAACCAGCCTGGAATGGCTGCCAGCAGGGTTGGGATGTGATTTCCTTCGGATAAATGAAACAGAACCACCCAGAAGCATGCAAAACAGCGCAATGCGTCAACCAGGGCAAGACGATGTTTGTCATCAACGGTGATTCCACTCATTCAATGCTTCCTTTCTCTCGCGGCGGATGTTGTTTTTTGTGCGGGCACTGAACGCAGAGCTTAGCAGCTGCAGCAGCCTGTCGAACTTGCGAACACCACCGTCCACAGCCTTTTTGGAGGGCTCGGGAAATCGGAATACCTGAACAAATGCTGTCGCTGCGTGAAGTTTCACGATGCTGCCGGGTTCGCAGCCTAGGATGGACACTGAAGATTGCATCACCCCACCTCCGGCCACAGGGAACCTGAAAAATGATCTCGAACTTCTTCAAAGTCTTGCTGATCGGTGGTGCGCTGCTGTTGAGCGCCTGTTCGGGCGTCAGCACCCATAACGACTATTCAGAAGACCTCGAGCCGTCCGCCGGCTTCGGTCCTGGCCCGACCAATAGCCACAGTCAGCTGAACTTCCATGGCAGTGCATTGGGCAGCAGCTTCGGTGAATACGGTTCGGGACTGTTGCACGACGACTGACCGGCAACGGCGCGGTAATCCTGCCGTTGCCTGTTCGCCCAGCTGTTACCTGAAATAAGCCTATTTAGTCTCGGGTGTGGCGATCCACTGGCCTAAAACTTTCTGGTAGTTGCCCGTCACTTTGGCCAGGTGCAGCCATTGATCGACGTACAACTTCCACGTCATGTCGTCTCGCGGCAATAAATAAGCTTTCTCACCGTACTGCATGTACTGGCCTGGATTCACCGCGCACAAACCGGGTTTGAGTTTTTGCTGATACAACGCCTCCGACGCATCGGTGATCATCACGTCCGCCTTCTTGTCCAGCAGCTCCTGGAAGATGGTCACGTTGTCGTGAAGGCTCAATTGCGCCTTGGGCAGGAAGGCGTGAACGAACGCTTCGTTGGTGCCGCCGGCCGGTTCGACCAAGCGAACCGAAGGCTGGTTGATTTGCTCGACGGTCTGATACTTCGCCTGATCTTCGCAGCGCACCAACGGGATTTTGCCGTCGACGTCCAGCGTGGTGCTGAAGAAGGCTTTTTTCTGCCGTTCCAGGGTGACGGAGATCCCGCCCATGCCGATGTCGCATTTGCCCGCCAGCATGTCGGGCATCAGGGTTTTCCAGGTGGTCGGTACCCACTCGACCTTGACGCCAAGGCTGTCGGCCAGCGAGCGGGCCATGGCGATGTCGATGCCCGAGTATTCGCCGTTCTCGGCTTTGAACGTGTAGGGCTTGTAATCGCCCGTGGTGCACACGCGTAGTTGGCCTTGCTGGATGACGCTGTCCAGGTGCGATTGTTCGGCCTGGGCGCCGAACGATAGTGCGAGCAGGCTACCGAGCATTACTGTGCATTTATTGGTTTTCATGTGTACCCGACTTCCGTGATGGATTGGGGCTGAGAGTACTTAATTTTTCCCGCCGATGGTTATAAGTACTTCGGATTCTGCTGCTCGATTGGCTATTGCGCAGCGGCCTCCATTTCCGGACTCAACGTCCCCAGCCAGGCCACCAGCCCCACAATCAACACCGCGAGCGCAAACTCAACAACCATGCTGCGTCGCAACGCGTTGGCGGCAACTTCGTATTTCCCCTCCCGTAACGACCGCTCCAGGAACGGCCCAAGGTGAAACCGGTTCAACGCGGCGAGCACCAGCATCCCGGCAAATAACCCCACTTTGATAAACAGCAAAATCCCGTAGGTACTTAGCAACAAGTCATCAAGCTTCGGCCCGACGATGAACAGGTAATTCACGACGCCCGTGACCGTGATGACGACCACGATCACCGCGCCCACCGATTCAAATCGAGCGACAGCCCGAGCCAGTAATCTGACGCGTTCTGCGGTTTTCAGCGCGTTGATTTTCGCCATCAGCGCAAACGCAACCAGCGCACCCAACCACGCGCCTGCCGCCAACAGATGCAGAATATCCATCGCAAAATGCCAATAACGACGGCTGCCTTCGTCCATCGCCCCATGACCGCTCCAGGCCAGGCTGGCCAAGGCGATAGCGCCGGCAAAAGACGCAATCAGCAGGCTGAGTCCCGGCGCACGGTCATTGAGCGTAACCGCCAAACCGGCGATAACCAGCACGGTGATGCGCACTGCCCAGGCCAACCCGAAATCCGTCTCGAACACCATCATCTGGACATGCGGTCGCAGCTCGGTGAAGTCCGATTCTCCGCTCATCGCACTCACCATCGTCAGCATGCCCGCCACAGACAACAGCACGCCGAACGCGGCCGTCACCTGAAGGATCGGCCGAAACGGCAGCACCGCCCCGGACACCCGCTCCCGGCCCGCAAGGCTGTAGAGCCCGAACAAACCCAGCCCAAACAGCACCATCAAATCCACATACAACCCAAACCGCAGTGCAATGCTGACCCAGTCGCTCATCAATCACTTCACTTTGAACGTAACGTTGCCGGTGATCGGGTGAGTGTCCGAAGACACCGCGCGCCATTCGACTTTGTAGCTGCCGGCGGGCAACGGCGAGAGCGGGGTGATGAGCATGGTTTTCGGGTCGCTGCCGCCGGTGACTTTGGCTTTCATGGGCATCGGGGAATGCGCCATGCCTGGCATTTCGGTCATGACCAGTTTCGCGCCGGAAAACTGGGTCATGAGGCTTTCGGAAAAGTGCAGTTCGATCGTGCTCGGTGCCGCGCCATCCGCACCTTCGGTCGGGGTGGAGGAGAGCAGTTTCGGGTGCGCCTGAGCCAGTGTGCTCATGAGCAAGCCGATGACAACAGCGGTGGTTTTAATTGTGCGCATGCAAGGCCTCTTTACCGCTCGAAGCGGTTTTTTTTGATGGTGATGTGAGTGCGATCAGAACCAAAGCCGAACGCCGAGAACGACGCGTGTTTCACTGCGATCCTCGCCATCGTCTTTGGCGTAGTCGGCGGTTTTGCCGTAGGTGCGGTTCCAGGTCACGCCGATGTAGGGGGCGATTTCCCGACGAATTTCATAGCGCAACCGCAGCCCGGCTTCGGTGTTGGAGAGCCCGGAACCAATGCCCCGCTGCGGATCGTTTTTGCCGTAAATGTTCAGCTCGGCGGTCGGCTGCAAAATGAGCCGGTTGGTCAGCAGGATGTCGTAGTCACCTTCCAGCCGCGCCGCGCTCTGGCCGCCTTCGCCGATGAACGCCGTGGCTTCGGCTTCGAAGTTGTACAGCGCCATGCCTTGCACGCCGAACGCGGCCCAGGTTTGCGGGGCGCCGGGTTTGAAGTCCTGGCGCACGCCGCTCACCACATCCCACCACGGCGAGATCGCGTGGCCCCATAGCGCCTGGACTTCAGCGTCTTCGGTTTTGCCGTTGCTGCGCTCACCTTCGGATCGCAGCCACAGGCGATCGATGTCACCGCCGATCCAGCCCGATAAATCCCAGGCCAGCGCGCTGCCATCGTCGGCGTCCTGCCATTCGAGTTTGTCGGCGAGGAAGTAGTGATTGAGTGCAGAGTCATGCACGTTATGGCCGCCGGGGCTGACGAACACGGCGGCGCGGTCGGCATCGGTCAGCGGCGGGATCGGCGTGCGGCTTTCAGTTGGAGCGGCGGGCTGCATCTGGCCGTCGTCCATGCTTTGCATCTGGCTATGGTCCATGCTTTGCATCTGGCTATGGTCCATGCCCTGCATCTGGCCATGGTCCATGCCCGGCATCTGGCTGTGATCCATGTTCTGCATGTCGCCGGTGGCGGCGCTCGCCGAAGAAAGCGTCAGGCCCGTTGTGCAAACGGCGAGAAAAATCGGTGTAAGTCTGGTCATGGGTAGCGCCTCATTCTTCCACGCGAACTTCACGGAACATGCCCATTTCCATGTGGTACAGGAGGTGGCAGTGATAGGCCCAGCGGCCGAGTGCGTCGGCGGTCACCCGGTAACTGCGTCGGGAGCCGGGGGGCATGTCGATGGTGTGTTTGCGCACCATGAACTCGCCGTTCTCGTCTTCGAGGTCGCTCCACATGCCGTGCAGGTGGATGGGGTGGGTCATCATCGTGTCGTTGACCAGCACGATGCGCACGCGCTCGCCGTACTTGAGGCGCAGCGGTTCGGCATCGGAGAATTTCACGCCGTTGAACGACCACGCGAACTTTTCCATGTGGCCGGTGAGGTGCAGTTCGAGGGTGCGGCCCGGATCGCGGCCGTCCGGGTCTTCGAAGGTGCTGCGCAGGTCGGAATAGGTCAGGACGCGGCGACCGTTGTTGCGCAAGCCAAGGCCGGGATCGTCGAGTTTCGGCGAGGTGCTCATGGCTTGCATGTCCACCAGCGGGTTGTCGTTTTCCGTCGCGGGATGCGCTTGCATGCCACCCATCGCGCTGTGGTCCATGCCGGCCATGCTGCCGTGATCCATCCCGCCCATGCCCATGTCATCCATGGTCACCAATGGTCGCGGATCGAGTGCAGGCACAGGCGCGGACAAACCCGCCTTCATCGCCAGCGTGCCGCGCGCATAACCGGTGCGATCCATCGACTGGGCGAACACGGTGTAAGCGTCCTGCGTCGGCTCGACAATCACATCAAAGGTCTCGGCCACCGCGATGCGGAATTCGTCGACGCTCACCGGTTTTACGTACAGCCCATCCGCCGCGACCACCGTCATTTTCAGCCCTGGAATGCGCACGTCGAAGTAGGTCATGGCCGAACCGTTGATAAACCGCAGTCGCAGTTTTTCACCTGGCCGGAACACGCCCGTCCAGTTCGAGTCCGGCGCCTGGCCGTTCATTAAATAGGTGTAAGTGGCGCCGCTGACGTCGGCGAGGTCTGTGGGATTCATCTTCATTTCGGCCCACATCTTTCGATCGGCGACCGTGGAAGCCCAGCCGTTTTTGCTGACGTCGTCGATGAAATCGCCCACGGTGCGCTTGTTGTAGTTGTAGTAATCGGATTGTTTTTTCAGGGTGTTCATCAGGCTGGCCGCATCTTCGTCGGTCCAGTCGGTCAGCATCACCACGTGATCGCGATCGTACTCAAAGGGCTCCGGCTCCTTGGCGTCGATCACCAGCGGGCCGTAAACGCCGGACTGCTCCTGAAGGCCCGAATGGCTGTGATACCAGTAAGTGCCATTCTGCCGGACCTGAAATTGATAGACGTACACGCCGCCCGGTTCGATGCCGTGAAAACTCAGGCCCGGCACGCCGTCCATGTTGGCCGGCAGCAAAATGCCGTGCCAGTGAATGGAGGTGGTTTCCTTGAGCCGGTTCTTCACCCGCAGCGTGACCGTGTCGCCTTCACGCCAGCGCAGCAGCGGGCCGGGAATGCCGCCGTTGATGGTCATCGCGGTGCGCGGATTGCCGGTGATGTTGACCGGGGTTTCGCCGATGAACAGCTCGAAATCGCTGCCCGTGAGCATCTGCGGTTCGCCAGGGCGGGTGAGCGCCCACACAGGCGTGCGCCATAACCCGAGGCCGCCGAGCAATCCGCCCGCGGCCAGCCCCTTTACGAAGGTGCGTCTTGAAGTGTTGGAGTGCATGCCGTTTTTATTCCCGGTCCGTCAGTTGGGAGACAACTTGACGACGAGGCTAACGGGCGATGCCTTTCAGCAGACTGAAGCGGGGATTACAGTTTTGACAGTTTCAACGTGGTGTTCAACGGTTGGTGGAAGGCTTGGCGGTCGACGCCACCGTCCTGCTACCGCAATTGATATACGAAGACTTTTTCAGCCAGCGCTGATCCGGGTAGTACGAAAACAACAGTTGGCCGTCTTTCATCGAGTCAATCAGCTTGTGCGCAATCGCCGGCCGTACCGCCGGGCAACCGAGGCTGCGGCCAATCCGCCCGTTCGCCCGCGCAAGCACCGGGCTGACATAAGGCGCGCCATGAATGACGATCGCCCGGTCGAAGGCGTTGTCGTTGAAGCCCGGTTCGAGTCCTTCCATGCGCAACGAATAACCGTTCTGCCCGACGTAACTTGACTGCGTGCGATACAAGCCCAGGCTGGTGGCAAAGCTTTCGTTTTGATTGGAAAACTTGACCGCCATGTTCTCGCCGCTGTTGCGACCGTGGGCAACCAATTCGTGAAACAGTAATTTGCGCTGTTTAAGGTCAAACACCCAAAGGCGTTGTTCGGTGGAGGGCAGGGAGTAATCAATGACGGCAAGTCTTTGGACAGGCGCGGTACCTTGGGCCAAGCTGCATTGAGAGGCACGGACGGCCAGCGCAATCACCTTGGCGTTAGCGTTTGGAGCGGCTTTGACCAAAGCGGCTTCAAGTGAGTCGGCGTAGGCTGCCGTGACTGACGTTGAACTCAGCAGCAGGGCCGTAATTAGGAAGCCGAAGCGGTCTAGCGCCATATGCGTGTCTCATCATGATTGTTTCGAGTCTAGCAGCGCGAGCGCGGCTAGCCGGTGAATGCAGGAGATTAAGGATTATCCATGGGGCAGTTAACAAGGTTATTCGTCATAAGCCGTGTATTTTTTATGGGCTTTCTGATCAGCGGTGCAGCGATTGCGCAAACTTCGCCGATCGAGCAGTCATCTACATCTATCAACGCCAGTGAGGCTGCAGCGGATGACATCGTCGGTCAGACGATTCAAAGCATGCTGGCGCCGTTGGCTTCGGCGTTTCCGCCGCTGCTCACATCCCCCAGGCATCAACGGGTAGACGTCAACCGTGTGGTCATGGATTTCTATATGCATCGCAGCTATCGCGCAGCGTGGACACAAGACAGTGATGTCACCCAGTTGCTGAAAAGCCTGGGCAACACGCAAGCGGATGGTCTGGAGCCGGCAGATTTTCATATTGATGAATTGGCCAAGGCACGAGCGTCGATGCAAACCCCGGCGCAGCGGGCGAGTTTCGATGTCGTCGCCACCCGGACGTTCATCACCGCGCTTCTGCAATTGCGGCGCGGCAAAGTCGACCCTTCGCGCCTGGACATGCATTGGAATTTCGACCCGGTCGGCGTCGATCCGCGTGAAGACGTGAACACCTTCTTCGCCGCCCTCGACAGCCATGATGTCGCCCGGGCATTCGCTCAAGCGCCACCGCAAGAAGCGGTTTATGGCAGCTTGCGCATGGGTTTGGCGCAACTGCGCAAAGTCCGGGATGCGGGTGGCTGGCCGAAGGTTGCCGAAGACAAGTCGCTCAAGCCTGGTATGGACGAACCTGCGGTCGCGCAGCTGCGAGCCCGTTTGGCGGCCGGTGGTTATCTGGCCCCACAGTTGAAACCACGTAGCGACTACGACGCTGTTGTCACGGCGGCGGTCAAAAAGTATCAAGCCGAACAATACCTGGGCGCGGACGGTGTCGCCGGGGCGGCGACGCTTGCGGCGTTGAATGTGTCGGTTGAGGCGCGGATCGACCAGGTTCGGGTGAACATGGAGCGTGCGCGTTGGTTGCTGTACAAACTTCAGGGCACTTTTGTCATCGTTGACATAGCTGGTTACAAAGTTGCGCTCTACCGCGACGGCAAGCCGATTTGGCGTTCACGGGTGCAAGTCGGCAAACCGTTTCGCAGTACGCCGGTGTTCCAGTCAGAGATTACTTACGTCACGTTCAACCCTACCTGGACCGTGCCCCCGACCATTCTGGTCAAGGACATGCTGCCCAAGATTCAGAAAAATCCCGGCTACCTTGCCGCCAACCGAATCAAGCCCATTGACCGTGAAGGGAACTTGCTCGACCCATCGACGGTCGATTGGTCCAACCCGCGCGGCGTTACGCTGCGACAGGATGCCGGGCCGGACAACTCGCTGGGCCAGGTCGTGATCCGGTTTCCCAATGAATACGCGATTTATCTGCACGACACGCCGCATCGTGAGTTGTTTGCTCAATCTCGCCGCGCCACCAGTTCAGGCTGCATCCGGGTCGAGAACCCGCTGCAGTTGGTGGAGCTGTTGTTCAACGATCCGGTGCATTGGAACAGTGCCGGGATCCAGGCGCAGTTGGCCAACGGCAAGACTGAAAACATCCGGCTTCCCGTCAAGGTGCCAGTGCTGTTGGCTTACTGGACGGTGGACCTGAGTAATGATGGTCGCGTGATGTTCAAGCCCGATGTATACGGGTACGACTCTGCGGTTCTGCGGGGATTGAATCTGCGTTCGGAACTGCCTGCTCCGCAATGGCAGCAAGCCGGACTGCCTGCGCTCGCGGCCGGACAAAAAAGTGTAAGTGACTAAAATAGACCGTTGTCGGGTCGTCAGGAAAAGGGGTAAGTCATCTTTTTTCTGGCGAAGCAAATGCTCTAGGTCAACCTTTGCACTGGGTCGCAGTTTGCAGCGCCGATACATGCAGGTGGTTGGCGCTCCCGTTGAAAGCTATCACAATGTAATAAACCAACGAGAAATCGACCCAAAGGAATAGGGAAGTGAAGATGGATGTTGCGCAAGAAAACACGGTACCCATCAAAGGTCAGCTTCATGTGCATGACCTCGATGAGTGCCGCAACATTCAAAAGGGTCCGGTGTTTATCATTGCCTCTGGGGCATCTGCTAAAGATTTTCCACTTGAAAAGTACGCCGACGTTCCAATGATCACGATGAACGGGGCTATCTCAATGTTCATCGGTACCGATATCAAACCGTTCTTTTATGCTTGCACTGACATTGCCTTTTACCGGGAACAGCCCGAATTGCTGTCGGCGGCCATGCAGCTCAGTGAGCGGGTTGCCGTGTGGGAGGAACACATCCGGCGTTCGGCCGACTCACCCGAAGGGGACCTGTACTTATTGACCAAGGCGCCCAAGCTCTCCTGGAGTGACCTGGTCTTCAGGGGCGATAAAGAGCTCGTCAGAAGTCGCCGGCTTGGAAACGGTCGCAACAGAACCCTGGGGTTCAGCAAGAACCTCAAGCGCGGCTTTTTTGATGCGCGCACCGTGGCCTATCTGGCATTGCAAATTGCCTACCACGCAGGCTTTAACAAGGTGTTTCTGGTGGGTGTCGACTTGAATCAGTCAGTACGACGTTTCTACGAAGAAGACGATGCAGATGTATCACCGTGCATGCTCGATCAGCATTTTTTTACGAGAATTCTGCCCTCGTTCAAAATCCTGTCGAAGTACGTCGTGAGCGATGATTTTCAGGTTTACAACTTGTCCGGTACCTCCAGGATTCCTGTCGAACTTATTCCCCGAGTGACGTTGGATGAAGTCGACAGGATGCTCTGAGGATTCTCCGTGCTTCATGGATGCGGGTGCTCTTGAGGCACCCGTTTTTTTGCGCGAGCTTCAACCGGCGTCAACCGTTCGGTACCTGCGCGCAATCTTCTTGTTCATGCCTCGCCTAGCTCCTCCCGCAAAAACGCCACCA
Organism: Pseudomonas sp. BF-RE-22; assembly: GCF_019956155.1. NCBI lineage: Bacteria > Pseudomonadati > Pseudomonadota > Gammaproteobacteria > Pseudomonadales > Pseudomonadaceae > Pseudomonas > Pseudomonas sp. BF-RE-22. The sequence continues at coordinate 201,987 of NZ_JAHBDD010000044.1, forward strand.
GGGCACGTTGCAACCCGGTCAACGCGCCCTCGCGGCTGATCAGCGCCAACTCGGTCGGCGGCAGTTCGGGCAGATCGCTGCACACGCGGTGCTCAGGCAGCACCGCCGAAGCGGGCAGCACCGACACGCCCAGCCCGGAGGCCACCGCCGCCTGAATGCCCGTCAGGCTGTGGCTGCCAAACGCAACGCGCCAGGGCCGCTGCGCCACATCCAGCAGACGGATCGCCCGTTGCCGATAAATGCAGCCCTGTGGGAACAGCGCCAAGGGCAATACCCCATTGGCGGAGTCGACCCCCACACCCTTGACCCACACCAGCGTTTCCGGCCACGCCGCCCAGCAGGGGCCGCTGTCCGGTTCGCGTTTGACCAGGGCAATATCGAGGGTGCCCGCCGCGAGTTTTTGCTTGAGATCGGTGCTCATGCCGCTGACGGTTTCCAGGCGCGCTTCAGGTCTGGCCCGGTTGAAGCCGGCAAGGATCACGGCCATGCGCCGGGCATCGAAATCTTCCGGTACGCCGATACGCAGGATCTCCAGGTCGAGGTCGCTGGCCAAGGCTTCCACTGCCTCCGAGGACAGGGCGAGCAAGCGCCGTGCGTAGTGAATCAGCATCTCGCCATGCTCGGTCACGCTGATGTTCTGCCCGGTTCGGTCACGCAACAGCAGCGCATGCCCGACCAGTTCTTCGAGTTTGCGCACCTGTTGGCTTACGGTGGATTGGGTCCGGTGCACGCGCTCGGCGGCGCGGGTGAAGCTGCCTTCGTCCGCCACGCAAACGAAGGTCTTGAGCAATTCGAGATCGAACATGGCGGCCTCTTGATATTCGATTTATCACTGACATGTCGTTATTAATTTAATTTCACACTATCACTGATCGCTCTTAGCCTGAAGATCACCCTTCAGAGGAAACGAACATGACACTCACAATCACCCCGCGCCCCGAGTGGCTGACCTTCGATTGCTACGGCACGTTGATTCAGTGGGATGAGGGCTTGAAAGCCGTGGTGGCGGACATCTTGCGCGACAAGGGGGATCACAGCGTTGATGTCGATCGTCTGATCGAGGTGTACGACCGGCATGAACACCGGCTGGAACAGATGCCGCCGCATCGCTCGTTCCGTGAGTTGAGCACTGGCGGGTTGCATCTCGCCCTGGAAGAACTGGCGTTGGCGAGTGCCCCCGAAGACAGCCTGCGCCTGGCCGCGGCGATCCCGCGGATGCCGCCGTTTCCGGAAGTGATCGAGACGCTCGCCCGGCTCAAGGCGATGGGCTTCAAGCTGTGCATTGTGTCCAACACCGATGACGACATCATCGCCGGCAACGTTGGGCAACTGGGCGGGCACATCGATCGGGTCATCACGGCGCAGCAGGCCGGTGCTTACAAGCCGGATCCGCGACTGTTCGACTACGCTCACGAGCAGCTGGGCGTGACACGTGATCAGGTGGTGCACATTTGTGCCAGCCCGACGCTGGACCACACCGCCGCGCGGGACATGCACTTTCGCTGCGTGTGGGTCGATCGCGGCACCGGTCGGCAATTGCTGCCGGACTACCAGCCCGATGCGACAGTAAACACGCTGGATCAAGTCGTGCCCTTGTTCAAATCCCTTGGCTGGTAAACCCGGAGTCATTGCCATGGCACACACCCTTGCAGGCGGTTCCCGTCCCACCCGTTACACCGAGCTGAATCTGGATTCGCAGGCGGCCATCACCGCGCGCACGGAGCTGGCAGCGTGCTTCCAGCTTGCGGCACTGCACGGTCTGGAGGAGGGGATCTGCAACCACTTTTCCGCGATGGTGCCGGGCCGGGATGATCTGTTTTTTGTGAACCCCTACGGTTATGCCTTCGAAGAAGTCAGCGCTGAAAATCTTCTGGTCTGCGACTTTCACGGCAATGTCGTGGCCGGCGAAGGGCAGCCTGAAGCGACCGCGTTTTACATTCACGCCCGCCTGCACCAACAGCTGCCAAGGGTGAAAGTGGCGTTCCATACGCACATGCCTCACGCCACGGCGTTATGTTTGCTGCAAGGCCCGCCGCTGTTGTGGCTGGGGCAGACGGCTCTGAAGTTTTATGGTCGCACGGCGGTGGACGAGGACTACAACGGCCTGGCCCTCGATGAATCCGAAGGCGACCGGATCGCCAGTGTCATGGGCAATGCCGACATTCTGTTTCTGAAAAACCACGGTGTGATTGTCGCCGGACCGACCATTGCCGAGGCGTGGGACGATCTGTATTACCTCGAGCGTGCCGCCCAGGTGCAACTGATGGCGATGGCGACCCAGCGCGATCTCAAGCCTGTGCCCGAGCCGATTGCCCGGCGCGCCTACGAACAAATGCGCCTGGGGGATGCCGAAAGCGCGCGGGCGCATTTGCACAGTGCGATGCGCAGACTGTCCAAAGGACGATTGCCCCTCACTACGGCGTAGACTAAGCTCGCAAAATATAAGGGTTTTGGGCCTTCGCCCATGCCTTACCCTTGCAGGATGAGCTTTGCCTAATCTCCAAAACGACCCGCACATCGCCACTGGCGTTGCTTTGAAACGGTTACCGCTGCGCAAGGCAGCGATGCTGTTCATTGCCGTGGTGTGCCTGTGCCTGTGCGGTTTGCTTTACCTGCAACTGGAGCAATCGCGCCGGCACGATCTGGCCGTGGCCGAAGTGGCGTCATCGAACCTGACGCGAGCCATGGCGCAGCAGGCCGAAGACACCTTCATGAAAGCCGACCTGGTGTTGACCAGTCTGGTTGACTGGATTCAGGCCGACGGCTTCGGTCCGCCGCAGCGCCCACGTCTTCAGAAAACGTTCGCCCAGCGGGTGCAGGCGCTGAGTCAATTGCACGGGATCTTGCTGTTTGACCAGAAGGGCCAGTGGATCGTGACCTCTTTTGCGGATCTGCCTCGTGGTCGAGGCGTGGCGGACCGCGAATACTTTATGTATCACCAACAGAACGTATCGTCCGTGGCGCACATCGGGCCGGCCATTCGCAGTCGTGAGAATGGCGAGTGGATCATTCCGGTCTCCAAGCGCATCAACGACAAAAACGGCCATTTCCAGGGCGTGTTGCTGGCCGGCATCAAGATGTCCTACTTCGACCAGTTCTTCAAAAGCTTCAGCCTTGATGACAATGGCTCGATGTTTTTGGGGCTGACCGACGGGACGTTGCTGGCGCGCCGGCCGTTTATCGAAGCGCAGATCGGCACGTCGTTGGCCAATGGCGAGATCTTTCAGACGTTGCTGCCCAAAGCGCCCTCCGGCAATGCAACGTTCCGTTCGGTGGTCGACGGCACCGTGCGGTTGTATGGCTACCGACAGCTCGACGCCTATCCGCTGGTGGTGTCGGCGGCATCGTCCAGGGATTCGATTCTCAAGGGTTGGTACGACACCGCGTTTCGATCCAGCGTCATCGTTGCCCTTGTCGTGCTGGGCATTGGGTTGTTCGGCTGGGTGTTCGTGCGCCAGGTTCGCCTCGGCGAGCAGGTCGAGGCGGATTTGCGCAAGGCCAAGGAGGCGCTGAAGCTCATCGCGACCCACGACAGCTTGACCGGCCTGGCCAATCGCCGACTGTTCGAGCAAGCGCTGGACATCGAGTTCGGCCGTGGCATCCGTCAGTCGAGTTCATTGAGCCTGATCATGCTCGATATCGATTACTTCAAGCGCTACAACGACGCTTATGGCCACGTGGCGGGGGACCATTGCCTGGCGCAAGTGGCGCGGGCGGTGAAGGGTTGCTGCCATCGAAAAGCCGATCTGGCGGTGCGGTACGGTGGTGAGGAGTTCGCAGTGTTGCTGCCGGATACCGATATTCACGGTGCGATGGTCATTGCCGAGCATATCCGTCGCGCCGTCATGGCCAAAAACATCAGCCACAGCGGTTCGCCCAACGGTTTCGTCACGGTCAGCCTTGGCTGCTATTCGTTTGTGCCCACGCGGCTGGACAGCACCGAAGTGTTCATCGGGCGTGCGGACGCCGCCTTGTATCAGGCCAAGCATTCAGGGCGAAACCGTTCGGCGGTGCTGTCCATCGACGGCGGGATCGAGGAGTTGATGCGCTCGGATCGTTGAGACGACTCAGGCGCGAGCGGTCTGTGCGGATTAGCGAAGGCTGTAGTCGGCAAGTTTTTGTTCGAGCCGCTGACGCACCGTCGGCCATTCATCATCGATGATGCTGAACCGCACCGAGTTGCGCTTGCGTCCGTCCGGCATGATCCGTTCGTGACGCACGATACCTTCCTGTTGCGCGCCGAGCCTGAGGATTGCGTTGCGCGACTTCTGATTGTTTTCGTCGGTGGTGAACTGCACCCGCACGCAGTCCAGCACGTCGAATGCGTGGCGCAGCATCAGGTATTTGGCTTCGGTGTTGACGAAGGTTTTTTGCCAGCGGGCCGAGATCCAGCTGCTGCCGATTTCGAGCTTGCGATTGAGCCGGTCGATTTTCCAGAAGCGCGTCGAACCGATGACCTTGCCGGTGTCCTTGAGCACGATGACGTAGGGCAGAACAGTGCCTGCATCCCGTCCGTCGAGGGCTTTTTTCAGGTAGCTGTGCACCGTGGTCGGGGAGGGCACGACGGTGACAGTCAGGTTCCACAGTTCGCCATCTTCGGCGGCGTGTACCAGCGCATCGGCATCGGCGTATTGCAGTGGGCGCAGGCAGATTCTGTTGCCTTCCAGCGGTGTTTCCATGATGTCGGTTTTCTCGGTTGATTTTTCGGTCGTGTGGCGATTGGCGAAATCAATTGTCGGTCGTACCGTTTTATCACTTATACATGGCGGCCATCGGCGCAGAGATCTGCGGCCACTGCATAAGGACCGAGCAATGAGCGAGCCACGCCTGAGCAATCTTGCGTTGTACCTGCAACGCCTGGGCTTCGATGCGCCACCGGCGCCGACCCTGGACACCCTGCGTCAACTGCAACTGCGTCACACCGGCGCATTCCCGTTTGAAAACCTCACCACGCTGTCAGGCGAGCCAGTGCTCATCGATCTGCCGTCCATCGAGCAAAAAGTCCTGCACGATGGTCGTGGTGGTTACTGCTACGAACTCAACAATCTGTTTCTGGCGCTGCTTCAGGCGCTGGGCTTCAATGCCCGTGGCATCTCCGGCCGAGTGGTCATGGGCCAACCCGAGGGTGCGTGGACGGCGAGGACACACCGCTTGAGCCTGGTCATCCTGGATGACGTGCGCTACATCACCGATGTCGGCTTCGGCGGCATGGTGCCTACGGCACCGCTGCTGCTCGATACCCCGGCCGAACAGCGCACGCCCCACGAACCTTATCGCATCGAGCAACATGCCGATGGCTACACCTTGCGCGCCAACGTTGCGGGTGAGTGGCGGGCGATGTACATCTTCGACCTGCAACGGCAGGAAGACATCGATTTCGCCGTCGGCAACTGGTACGTCTCGACCCACCCCGAATCGTCTTTTGCCAGGCAGTTGATGGTGGCGCGAACGGGAGAAGGCTGGCGGCGCACGCTCAACAACGGCAGTTTTGCGATTCACCGGATGGGCGGCGAGAGCGAACGTTGGCAGGTGACGGATGTGGATGAGCTGGTCGGATTGCTGGGGCGCGAGTTCGGGATTCGGGTGCCGGAGCACGCAACGCTCAAACAAGTGCTTGCGCAGTTGATCGTGGCGGCGTAGCTCAAGGCTTCATCACGCGATGAATTTCACTGAGCACCTCCGATAGTTTTTTCTCCAGGCTTTTTAGCTCGGCGGCCGTTATCCCTTCTTTGAAATGTCCGGCATTTACAACAGCGGTGTTCGGGATGGTCGCTGCGCTCTTGCTTCCATCGTCGAGCAAGGCCTTGCGCAAGGTGTTGTTGATCACCGTCTGATAACCGAAACCTTCGCTCTCGGCGGCGAGACGCGCCGCGTCTAACACGACATCGTCGAGCATGATGGTGATGCGGGTTTTGCCTTTGCTCGAGGCAACCGCTCCGCGTTTGGCGTTACTGAAATCGTATTCGTCTTTCATGGTTCAAGCCTCCAGATATCGGCGCCGCTCATTTTTGGTAGCGGCGCGCGCGGAAATGATTCGAACGAAATTCGGCTCGCGCCAGGTGTACGCAACGACCAACAATCGACCTTTGGCATCCAGCCCCATGATGATCCACCGCTGCTCATCGTGATGGTTGTCCTCCAGCGAGAGGGCTCTCTCGTCATAAAACACCGCCTCGGTCTCCGCGAGGCTGATCCCTTGGTGCTTTAATTTGTTAGCTGCGTTCTTTGCCTTGTGAAACTGAATCTCGAATGACTTCATTATGCATACTTTATATGTATAAGCGAGAAGGCGTCCGTGCCGGCGGTCGCTTGGAATGCCAAAGACTAGCGGGCGGGGGAGAAGGCGCAGGAAGGATGTATTTCAAATGTTTTTTTGGAGGGGAAAACAGCGCAGGGGAAGGACTGCATGGACACATGTCCATAATCTGACTGATGAGTTGTATACAACTCTATAGACATTTGTCTTGAGTCTTGCATACAGTGTGCGCATAACAAAAACCAGGGAACCCCCCAACCATGAAAACGCCCCATGTTTCACACCAACGGCCTGAGGACGAAAACCTCGGTGTCGGCGCGAATATGGCTTACGGCCTGCAACACGTTCTGACCATGTACGGCGGCATCGTCGCGGTGCCTTTGATCATCGGCCAGGCGGCCGGGCTCTCGCCGGCGGACATCGGTTTGTTGATTGCTGCTTCATTGTTTGCGGGGGGCTTGGCAACATTGCTGCAGACCCTCGGTTTACCGTTTTTCGGTTGTCAGTTGCCGCTGGTGCAGGGCGTGTCCTTCTCGGGCGTCGCGACGATGGTGGCGATTGTCAGCAGTGGCGGGGAGGGCGGGTTTCAGTCGATTCTGGGGGCGGTGATTGCCGCATCATTGATCGGTTTGCTGATCACGCCGGTGTTCTCGCGAATCACCAAGTTCTTCCCGCCGCTGGTGACGGGCATCGTGATCACCACCATCGGCCTGACGCTGATGCCGGTGGCCGCGCGCTGGGCCATGGGTGGCAACAGTCATGCGCCGGATTTCGGCAGCATGGCGAACATCGGCCTGGCGGCGGTAACGCTGGTGCTGGTGTTGTTGCTGAGCAAGATCGGCAGCGCGACCATCTCCCGGTTGTCGATTCTGCTGGCCATGGTCATCGGCACGCTCATCGCGGTATTCCTTGGCATGGCGGACTTCTCGTCCGTCACCCAGGGCCCGATGTTCGGCTTCCCCACGCCATTCCACTTCGGCATGCCGACCTTCCACTTCGCTGCGATCCTGTCGATGTGCATCGTGGTCATGGTGACGCTGGTCGAAACCTCGGCGGACATCCTCGCGGTCGGTGAAATCATCGACACCAAAGTCGACTCCAAGCGCCTGGGCAACGGTCTGCGCGCCGACATGCTGTCGAGCATGATCGCGCCGATCTTCGGTTCTTTCACCCAGAGTGCGTTCGCCCAGAACGTCGGGCTGGTGGCGGTGACCGGGATCAAGAGCCGTTACGTGGTGGCTACCGGCGGCTTGTTTCTGGTGATCCTCGGCCTGCTGCCCTTCATGGGGCGGGTTATCGCCGCGGTACCGACCTCCGTGCTCGGCGGCGCCGGGATCGTGCTGTTCGGCACCGTGGCGGCCAGCGGAATTCGCACGCTGTCCAAGGTCGACTACCGCAACAACGTCAATTTGATCATCGTCGCCACGTCCATCGGTTTCGGCATGATCCCTATTGCCGCGCCGAACTTTTACGACCACTTCCCAAGCTGGTTCGCGACGATCTTCCACTCGGGCATCAGCTCCTCGGCAATCATGGCCATCGTGCTGAACCTGGCCTTCAACCACCTCACTGCCGGCAACTCGGATCAGCAGTCGGTGTTTGCTGCCGGTACTGAGCGAGTCCTGCGCTATCAGGATCTGGCAGCGCTGCGCGAAGGGGATTACTTCAGCGAAGGCAAGTTGCATGACTGCGACGGAAAGGAGATCCCGGTGATAGAGACGGATCATGGGCATGGCGAGCCGAAGGCGGTGCATATCAAAAGCAGTGAACATGTCTGAATAAAAAAGGCGCCCCCAGGGGCGCCTTTTTACATGACATGACCCCGTACTGTAGGAGCCGGCTTGCCGGCGATGGCGGCCTTGAGAACGATGCATTATTCAAGGCCCTCATCGCCGGCAAGCCGGCTCCTACAGCTCTTAAGTCATCTTTTCCAGCGCCCACAAAAAAGCCCCTGAACCTTTCGATTCAGGGGCTTTTTGATCTTGCTGTCTGGCTCCACGACCTGGACTCGAACCAGGGACCCAGTGATTAACAGTCCCTAAATAGTCCGTCCGGCCATGTCCCCTAGTGATTTAAAATCTAACGAAATCAATGGGCCAGGTCTATCCTTTAGTTGTACCTGTCCGCTTTCGTACGCTTATGTATCCCAGTGACCGAGGCCTATACAGGTTTTTACAGACACGGGAGAAAAGGCCATGAGCGTTTTCACCACCAAAACCGTCGAGGCGGCGAGCAGGAAAGCCAAGCTGCTGGGCTCCGACGTTTGGGTCACCAAGGAGGGCAACCGGGGAGAGGGCAGGCTGCGCGTGCGTGCTTCACCGCATGGCAGCATCGCTTTCTTTTTTCGCTACAGTCACGACGGCAAGCAACACCAACTGCGTATCAATGAAGAGACGCTGGCCATGGCAAGCGACGAAGCGGATCGTTTATCCCTTCTATATCGTTCTGGCATCCACGACCTGCACCAGTATGCCGCGATGGAATCGAGGACCTCGCAAGCCCGGCTGGCGGCGGAGGTGGCTCAGCTCGATGCGCTCGCCCTGGAGGCCGAAGCGAAGGCCCAGCAAGGCACTCTTGGCGATCTGCTGACCGCCTATGCCGACATGCTGAAAGCAGCCGGCAAGGCCAGTGCTGGAGAGGTCCGTAGTCAGGTGAAGAAGGATGTCGAGACGGCTTTCCCAGCTCTGTGGAATAAGCCGGCTGTGGACATCACCCTCGATAATTGCGTGGAAATCATCGGCAAGCTGAACGATGAGAAAAAACCGCGACAGGCCGACAAGATGCGCTCCTATCTCAAGAGCGCCTACCGCGCCGCGATCAATGCCCGTGGCAATGTGAAGGCGCCCAAGGTGATGCGCGAGCTGGGCATCACCAGCAACCCGGCAAACGAAATCAACAAGGTCAAAGGCTCATCTGAGGCCAGCGAACGTGCTCTGTCCCTGGCCGAGTTTCGGGCGTATTGGAAGCGTATCCAGGCACTGGAGGAACCGTGCCGGAGCGTGACCATGCTGCACGTCCTGACGGGTGGCCAGCGCATGCAGCAACTAGCCCGTGTGATGTTGGCCGATATCGACCGCGACGCCATGCTGATGCGCATGCAGGACGGCAAGGGCAAGCGCGAGAAGCCCAGGGTATATTGGGTGCCGTTGTTGCCTGAGGCTTTGGCGTGCATCGACCGCATCACCCTCGTTGGACAGTATGTCTTCTCCTGCAACGGCGGCTTGAGTCCGATGCACGTCAGCTACATCAGCGACATCGCCTCGGACGTGTGCAGCCAGATGGCCGAAGCTGGCGAACTGCAAGGCGAACCCTTCACTGGGAAAACCATTCGCGCCACCATCGAAACGCGCCTGATGAAAAAACCCTACCGGGTATCGAGCGATGTGCTGGCACGTCTACTTAGCCACGGATTGGGCGGTGTGCAGGCGCGGTCCTACATGCACGACCCGATGCACGAAGAAATGCTAGAAGCCCTGGAAAAACTGTGGCGGCTGCTGAATGAAAAGGCGGAGCCTTTGGCGGAAGTTATACAACTTCACGCCTAATCAGACAGACGGCACGATTAGCTAAATCTGCTACGGATACCCAAAATTCGTAGCAGATTTTTTCATTTGGTGAGTTGCTATCAGCAGAAATTCCTACGGTTATTATTCGTCTCAATTAGAGTGAAGTTATCCACTGTTTATCCCCTAGTTGTCCTAGTTATCCACAGCCCTAGCAAGCGAAACATATTGCCAAACTTCCAAGTTTGGCCGTATAGGTGCGAACGTGTTCGAAGTTCTATTGAGGTGTACCAAAATGACTGCAACGAAGTTGCCAAACCCCAAGCCAGTGCTGATGTCCGTTAACCAGTTTTGTGTAGCTACATGTATGGGGCGCACGAAGGCGTATTTACTAATGGACAACGGCACTATTGCCTTTTTAATGCTGGGCGGTGTGCGGCGCATTCCTGTTACTGAAGTTGAGCGTCTCGAAAATGAAGCAAAGCGTGATGCCAAGCAAAAACTGCTGGGAATTATGTGATGACGGAATTCACTGATATGACGCGCATTAAATAAAAAACCCTCGATCAATAAGGCATGATCGAGGGTTTTAGAGGGTCACTGTCACGCGACACCGCCACTAGGGAATCTAGGAGCGCTTAAATTATGACTGAAAAATCCAAAGTGCCGCAAGTCAATACGGCCATCCATGTTTCAGTTGGTGCATCAAAGTTTGATAACTGCCCCGTGCAGTGTGAAGCCGCCAACTTTGACGAATTCACTGATGACGTATTAGTTGGGCGTGGAACGGCCAAAGGTAAAACTTTCATCTGCGCGCCGATGGCTGAAGGCTACAACAATGACCAGAAAAAGTACCCCGGCCAAAAGACGTGGCGGGCAAAGCACCTGGCACTGCCCCGTGGCTTCCTGCCGCTCGACTGCGATGGCTTCGACAGTCTGGAAACCTACACCATGCTGCTGGGGTATCTGAAGCGCTATCAGGGCTTCGCCTACACCACGGCCAGCCATACACCCGAAGCACCGCGTTGCCGCGTGGTGCTGGCGCAGAGCCGCGAGACTGACCGGGAGCAAGGCATTGCATTGTGCGAGGCCGTACAGGCAAAGATCGACGCCGAACTGGGTGCTGGCCGAGTGAAGTTCGACAAGAAGGTCTACCCCGGCGAGCAGCCGCTATACACCCCCTTGGAAGGTGCAGAGACATTTCGCTTTACTGGTCAGTCGGTGGATGTTGACGCCATGCTGATGCTGGCGCCCACAACTAAGCCGAAAGGTAACAACGGCAATCAATCCAGACTGGAGCAGGCAAAGAGCGACGATAAAATCCTGCACGCCATGATCCAAATGGGCATGGTGCGCAGCACTGAGGACAATGAAAGGTTCATGATCGAATGCCCGTTCGCCCATGAACACAGCATGGACGGCGGTGAGAAGGAAACCATGTACTGCCTAGCAAACACCCATGGGCATCCCCAAGCGGCTTTTAGTTGCTTCCACGGCCATTGCGCCGAGCGCACCCAACCAGAATTCGTCGTGGCGGTACTGGCACGGTATGAGAAGGAAAAGGGTGATTTGGCTGCGCCTAGTGCAGCACCTAAGTTCGCCCCGACAATCACCTACCCTGACCCTCTCCCCGGTGTCGCGGCTGATGTGGTCACGGCTATCTTGGCAGTGGCGAACAAACCCCAGCCCGCGCTAACCATGCTCGCGGCGCTGGTGGCTTTTGCCGCCATGTGTGGCAGCTTCTATGCCCTCGCCAACGGCTGCCGGTTGAACCTGTACGGTATTGGCATATTGCCGACCGCTGGCGGCAAAAACCTGCCGCAGATGATGGCTAAAAGACTGGCCAAGATCGGCAACGTCAATGTAATCAGCGCGCCTTCATCAGGCGAAGGATTGGAGGACGCTTTAACCAGCAATATCGGGACGCTTTGCGTCATAGATGAAATGGGCCACCTACTGGCACTGACGAACGCGAAGAACGCGAAGGCGTGGCATGTTTCGTTAATGCGTAAATTTCTGGAACTGTATGCCGCTGGGGCAGATGCTAACTATACCGCTCGGGGTAAAGCCGACAAGCCGGGGCGCAGCATCCCTAATCCGGCATTAAGTCTTATTGGTTTTACCACACCATTAGTGCTTGGGCGGGCCATTTCACTTGATGATATTGATAATGGACTGGCGGGGCGCCCACTGTGGGTGGAAACCAAGGGGGTCCCTAAAAACCGTCGAAGTAAAAAAGCATTCGTCTTGCCTAAATCGTTTTCCAGCACGGCCATGAAAATTGAAGTGAATTTAGCGCGCAGTAGATTAGCTAAAGATGCGCCGGTTCTGGTGGATATGAATAGTGACGCCGATGCACTGCTCGATAAACTTAATGATGAATTTGATCTTATTGGCCGTGGCGTTGGTGCACCTCACGAAAGAGCACTCTGTGCGCGCTCGTTGGAAAACGTAGAACATATTTGCGGAGTGCTGGCCGTATTGGATAACCCGGATAAGCCGATGATTACCACGAGGCATGTGGAATGGGCGGCGCAATTCGTGCGGGCGTCCAACGCGACGGCGCTCAATTTTGTCGAGGACGAAATGCACAACGGGGACGTGCAACGGGATGCCGCCAAAATCAAAAAACTGCTAAGCGACAACGTGTTTACCCCGCAGAAGGACCGGAAGGGCAAGCCACGCGAGGGGCAAGCCATAGCGCTGGCGGCTGGCGCCGTACCAAGGGCGTTACTGATGAAACGCTCCGGACTCGATGCGCAGCCATTCGACAGGGCGTTTGCCCACCTGCTCGGGTGTGAGGATATCGCGATAGAAAAATTCGGTGATCTGACGGCTGTGAAGCTGGTGTAGTCGGGTATGTGTGTTCCGTGTGTTCCCATGTGTTCCGGCGTGTTCCCGGAACACCTGAAACCCACGCCATACAAGGGTTAGAAGGGTTTTTTACTATCTATATATGTGTGTTCTTACACCATTACACACCCCCCTTCTCTGATTTCATTTTTTAGGGCTTTTACTGGTTAAATTTAAGGTGTTTGGCGTGGGTATGTGTGAGAGGTCAGGAACACAGGAACACATGGCCAAAAATACCCTCGCAGCCGCTCTAGCTTCGGGGTTTCGTGTGTTCCAGAAAGTGTAGGGAACACACCCTGTGTTCCTGGGGAACACACCACGTTGGGAGGTGAATGTGATGCAAAAGACAATCCTGCTGGTGCCCGCGATGTATGGGCGGGAGATGGTGCCGAACGCCGACACCGAGCAGAAACTGGCGAGCGGCAGTTACCTGATCGGGATCAAGCCGAAAAAGCCAACGCGCCACTCAGTTACGCAAAAGGAATTTGAGCAGCGCAGACGCGAGGCTGGATATAAGAAATTGCAGGTTTTATTGCCCGAGCCCGTTTTTAATAAATTGCGCGCCAGACTGCATGGTGAAGAAACATTGGCCTCATTGCTTGAACGGCTTTTGGCAGAAACTGACAACCATCAATTATCCATGGTGGACTCACAGGATTAGAAAATCCCAGCGGATTGGTTGGAGCGCCGATGGCCGTAGCACCTGCACAAAAAACTAAAATAAAGGATATGTAATCCCTTGGATCAATACGCAGGAATGCGGATTTCAGGGTTATTTGTATGTGAAAAGAAGCTTTTCGTGTCTACAACGTACCTGTTTAGGTCTGTCGAGGGCCTGGAAATGAAAGATCCATTGATGCAGGAATTCATCGAAACGCAGACCGGCCTCGACTTCGCGAAGTGGCGGCACTGGGCTACCGATCACGGCCACCCGCACGGCTCTCTGTCTGAATTCGTTGGTCGATACCAGAGGATGCAGCAAGCGCTCAAACGACGCTCTATCCCCTCAACACCACTACCGCGACAGGAAAACGTCCCCAGCGAGCCCACGCGAAGCCACGCCAGCAATTTGGTAGGGGAGTCGACATGAAAACGAACTTCATCGACACGACGGCGGGTAGTACGACAGCGACCGACAACGCTGTGAAGCTCTACCTTCCACCAGAGCACGCGGCGACCGTACTGGCGTATCTGGATCAGGTGCCCAATCCGGCCAAGGCCCGCCAAGCCCGTACCGAGAGCATCGAGCGCTTGGTGCTGATGGCGATGGGAAACGCAACGCTGCGCGCTGACTTGGCGGGTGTTGACCGCGCTTTCTGGACTGCCAAGTTGATAGCGCACCTCAACGCTGTTGTGGACAAGAAGGCTCGATACTCCGATGAATTCAAAGACCTGTACGGGGTTGAGCGGCCGAAAACACCCAGCCGAGCAAAGGTTCGCGAGATATTAATTAAACATGGATACACGTTCTAACCAGAACCGATATCCGTTACACCCGCCGCCATTGTTTAAAAACTGCTTCGGCGCACACTCAAGTTATCACTTCAGGAGTGCCGAACATGTCCGTCGAACTTACAACCGAAACCAAAAACAAACCCGCCCCGCTGGCGCCCCACGCGCTGTCTTTCGAGGACTACCGTTTTGTAAGACATTGCGCCGTAGTGCCTCGCGATACTGATCCGAGCATGTTGACCGAATCCGGACTTTGGTTATCTGTTGCACACCGGTTGCACGCGCTGGATCGTATTACGGTTGTTTGGGAAGACCGGAGTGCCATTGCGGATCTGATGGTTCTGGAAGCCTCTCAGAGTTTCACGTCCTTGGTGCTGCTCGACTACAAGAAACTCCCAGGCATTATCAGTGATGGCAGCGAAGCGCTGATTAACTTTGAGATTTTTTATTCTCAAATGGACGGTTACTGTGCGCGACGCTTAAGTGATTCGGTGTTGATCGTGCGGAATGCCACGAGTAAGGAAGCCTGCATTTCGGAACTGAAAGCTCACCCGACATTCGGTGCTGAAAAATGAGTGCCGAATTCTACCGGGCAGTGCAACAACTGGCACGCTCCGTTCAGGCTATCCGCTTGCCTATCAATCGGCTTGCCGAACTCGTCGCCCGAAACACCAATCTCGACAAGGTTGAAGTGATTCGGCAACTACGCAAGGAGTCGGTCCAAAAAGAGTTGGCCCTGAACTGGGAAACTCTTGTTTACCGCCATGTGACCGGCAACTACGTTTTAATTTGCACGGCATTGCCGGACAACCAAAAAGATGCCCAGTCCTTAGCTACAAGACGTTTGATTAACAGTCGTGAAGCCTGTGCCTTTTGTGGCTTAGTCGAAGGCTCCTTCGCTTCGATTGAATTAACCGTCGCAACTAATCCGGTGGGGATCGCCATCCAAGGCGAGCGAGTTCATCCGCGTTGCGCACTGCCGTGGCAGCGCCTGAATTTAATTGCTGCGCGTGCTGGAGCAAATCGTAAGGAATCACTCTTGTGAATATTAAGGACGTTTTATTAAAAGCCGTTTCGGCAGTACCGAACTGGCACTACGTCACTGAAAAAATCAGAGGCAACACCATAATGTCACTCACGCAAAAGATTATCGCCGCCCTGTATCAACTTTCAGAAGAAGGTTATACGACCGAGCAGCCAAAACTTATCGAAAAAATAATGGACATTGCCGAACTGCACTCCGAACTTCCAGAGGACACTTTTAGAGCCATCCGCTCGCGGCTGCCGAACATGGTGCCATTGCTGGAAAAGTTGGGTGTTCAATTTACTGTAGGGCGAGGCGACTGGGGCATTTGCAGTGTAAGGATGGTGAAAAATGTCCACTGATATCGATACCTTAAGCGCTGGTGACATCGCCCCCTACAACCCCGGCGCACCAACGCTATCGCCTATTAGCAGCACTCCCGATACCTGGGGTAACAATGATTTACTGCGTGAGGATCATCGCCACCAGTCTGGCTTACAACTGTTCGGCGCCTCGTTGCCTGCCGGGACCACACAGCAACAGGTAGAAGTAATGCTGGGGCAGTTAGGCGGCGTGTTCATGGCCGACTTTAGTTCGCTCGGATACCCGCAAGCCTATATTAATGCGGCGGTGCAATTCATGACCGCTAACGCGACAAAGGCGCCGTATCACGTTCGACAACTGCACAACTTCAACCTGCACGGTCAGGATGATTACTTGGGCCATGCGTTTGGAAACATGGTACAGGGGCTATCTGGATCACCTCGGGCTAAACAACAGTTTGTCACAGCGTGTTTGCAGTGGCTGGCCCGTGCCTCGAAACAACTTTCACAGAATCCGGCTGAGGGGTCGGGTGACATGCCAAGGACGGCACCTAATTCAGATCCGACCGACGCTTTATCAGATGCCCAGTACGCGGCTGTCGTTAAAGCCAATGACGCCGCCAAAGCGCAGGCTTATGGTTATCTCCAGAATCTTTGGGGTGACAGCTTTCAATCCAACCTCAGGATGGTGGACGCTTATTTCACGTCTCTTCCTATACATGAGCAAAGGACGCTCGACGTTTATACAACTGGCTGGATCAGAGCGCTTAACACGAAAGAAATTATCCTCGGGCTGTATCAACAAGCCATCGGAATTCATTCAATGCCAACCAGCGGCGGTGCCGTAGCAACTGAAATTGCACAGTGCGAGCACGTGATGAAAGTTGATCGAAAAAGATGGCAGGCCGACGAACGCTTGCAGGCAAGGTATCGCGAACTTCTTCGAATCCGCTCTGGTGGCTGACATGCACATAAAGAAACTGCGAAAGGCTGACGCTCAACTCGCCAAGGAGCGCAAAAGATGGGAAAAGCGCCAGAAGCGCCAACAAACTAAAGTGGAGAATTGAAATGGCTTACTCAAGTACGAATCCTGTCAGAAAGATCCTCAATCTTGGCTTTACCTCTGGCAACAATTTATGGGCCTACGAGTCAACCCACGCCCACGCGGCGGTGGAAGGCGCTAATTTTTTTAATGGATGCGGATATGGCTCACCAACTAACAACGCCGTAGGTATGCAAGTTGGGGATCTGGTAGTCGCTATTAATCAAAGTATCTCCGGCACCAGCGCCATTACATGGCATCGAGTAACTTCCATCAGTACCAGTACTGGTTGGGGTGGCGGATTGCACGCTTCTGTTTCCGTGGGGAGCAGCTAATGAACAGCAAGCTAGCTTTGATCCAGCGGAGGCTGGAACGGAAAACCCCGGAACGAATTCCGGCGCCTGAGACTGGCAGCATTGGCGCGGCGATTGATGCCATGGTGCAGGAAGAAATCGCACGCAAGGTTGGCGAAGCGGTGGACCGTAGGCCGCCGCCTCGTGTGCGGGATTTGTTCCGCGCCCCGGAGCCGTACACCAGCTTCGACCAGATCCCACCAGTGCCCCGTGCACCTGCACCAAAGGCAGTGGAAATTCAGTTCGGCCGTGACGAGCTGGGCAGGTACAACCGGGTCAGCATGGGCGACCGGCAATACTATGTGCAGCGCAACGAGTTGGGCGAAATTGTCCGGCTGGTGCCTGCTGACATCGCCCCAATGCCACCTGCATTACCGGCGCCCGCACTGGCCGGGAGGGACTGACCATGAAAGTCGATTTCGACGCCAACGAAGACTCACAAGCGCAAGCGATTCTACTGGTTAACGCGCTGACCGAATGGCTGGTGGATCAATCCGAACAGGAGCCTAGGTCCGGTCGAGTGAACTTCACTTACCGCCCGGACGGCACGCTCGACTCGGTGCGCACCGTGCTGGATGAACCGAAGGCTGGTGTGTAATGACCGCAGGCAGAAAACCCGGCTCTGTGAAAACTGGCGGAAGAAAACGCGGTTCATTGGACCGTGGCCAACGCATGGTCATCAGTGAAGCCATTGCTGGCGACATCCTTAAAACGTACAAGCGTTTAGGCCCCGACTGGCTGCTCAAGGTCGCACAGGAACGGCCAGATCTGTTTCTGTCCCAGTGCCTGAGCAAACTGATGCCACCCGCTTTTAAAGAAAACGACGGCGACGGCAATACGTTTAATCAGCAGATCAACTTTGCCAGCGACCCGATTGCTGTGGCGCAGCGCGTAGCATTTGCCTTGAATCTCGGCATCCACTACGCGCAGGAGCGAGAGCTGGCGCCGGTCGCCGAGCGTGTCCCAGGTGCAGAACCACAGCAAGCCCGTACGCCACAGGAAGCCTTGAACGATTGGCAACCTTCACCGCCACAACCGGAGCCCGCCGAAGACCTCGACCGCCAGCGTTGGGCTGAAGAATTGCCCCTGACACCAGAGGAACGGCGCAATGTTGCTCTGGTTAGGGAAACCCAAGAAGTGAACATAAACAATTATCGTGGCGGCAGCCCCGCCGAACAGGGCGGCGGCTATCAACAACCGGTGGTGAACACCAAAGCCAGCGCAGGGGAATTGTGTCGCAGGCTTAGTCGACGTGGCAGGGACCTGCTTTAAACGCCTAAGACTGGCGTATCCGCAAAATCGCGTCGGTAATGGCTTGAGCATTTGTGTCGAGCGTTTGCATGGCCGCCACTGCGTTATCGGCGACATCCCGCACACCATTCTCTTCAAGCCACTTGGTAACTTCTTCAAGGGCGGCACAAATGGCGTGCTGGTTGTGCAGAAGCAGTGTCAGCGCATCCGCCGTGGCGATGTTGTCAGAGGGCATGGTGGTCGTCCTTGATAGTGGTGCAGGGCAAACAGTTATTTACAGCTGAACTGAACCTCTGCACCAGCATATGAAGAGTAAGGGGCATATGGTTTCGCATCGGAGCTTTGCACGGAAAGCTCCTTACCTTGGTTTTTACAGAATGCAGCAGCCTCTTTCAGTATCTCCACCTTCACTGAGCTACCGTTGTAGGCCATCGCATCCTCCTTTTCGTAAACGTAGTTGCCTCCACCAAGGTCAACGATGCCAGAGTTCGTCGTGCAGCCGAACAACGCGAGCAAAGCAATTGCAGGGATAACGATTCGCATATTTTTTCCTTAAATGCCTGACTTATGCGCACGATATTAGCAGCGCGGTCGCGAGCTGCTATAAAAAAGCCGGTGCGAATTTCAGAGTCGCACCGGCCAGCGGCTGCGACCATCACTCAGCCTGAATGCGTTCCCACTCGTTAGCATATTGGGTGGCTTCGTTAACGCAGTCTTCACATAGCGCGCCGTCGTAATATGCCTCATTGCTCAAGGCTTCAACTAAAGCGGCTCCTTCAAGCGTGAAGGCACATTGATTATGGTATCCACCCGGATCTTCCACGCCGTCGCACTTGCGAGAAAGAAAAGGCTGCACCACCTTTTGTTGGGCGACAGACAAGTGCTCGTAACCCTTGTCAATTGCCAGTTGGGCTATACCTCGGACCTTTTGATCTTCGTCATCAAAGCCGCCATGTTTGATGAGAACCTTTAACACTTCCTGCTCAATGCTCATGCAATGCTCCCTGAAAATCTGCCTCAGCAGTAGATCCACAACGATACCATCGCGGCCCTCCGAATCGGAAGGTGATAAAGCCAGTTCCCAGCGATGGATGTAGCACGGGCTGCTATAAAAAAGCCCGGCATTTAACCGGGCTTTTCTGTCACTTCCAATCACGATTTCTTTGCAGGTTCTCCAGCACTTGCATGGAAACGTCGACCGCCTCATCGAGCAGGTCATTGCTGACCAGCTCAATCGCGACATGCCCGCAGTGGCAAAACAGCCGAAGCTGGTGCCCGGACGGTAGGGTAACGAGACTGACGATTTCAGGGCTATCGGTGATGATGCTGACGATGGCGAGGCGTGCAGCGGTGTCGAGCAGAAGGGAAGGCATGGCGGGGCACTCCACTTAGCAAAGGCATTTATTGAGCGCCCCTTCGCAAATGGAAAATCCCGGCGCACCTTTGAGTGTAGTGCACCGTAGGGAATCCGGCCGGATCGGCGACCCGATGCACACGATCCACAGCCTGCCGGTCAGAATAGATCTGCTGTCGACAAATAGTTGTGAAAAAACACAACTAGAGTAATATCAGCTTAAAGACAGGGAAGCCTATGGATATTCTCAAGCCATCATGTTTTGACGAAGCTGCGATTTTGTACCCGAACGACAAGGCCGGGCTTTATCGTTGCCTCCGCATTTTGAAGATGGCACGCCCGAAAGAATTCGCGGACCTGCAAAAATTTTTCGGTACGAACGGTGTCGATTTGTTCAAGCCGAGAGCCGAAGCGAATTGGGTAGTGATCGACGTAGGCGGCAATAATCTCAGGGTGATAGGCGGAGTCAACTACACCCGGCAGAAGTTCTACGTCAAACACATCTACACGCATGCCGATTACGACGTTGCCAACGTCTGGTATGCAAGAAACAAAGGGGTAAAACGATGAGCGCAGCCCGAAGCGACTTTCAAACCGTGATCGCAACGCTTGGTGAGCTACACGCGGTGGTGGAGCGCCTGCGCGATGAGTTTGTGCACGGCATCAAGACTCCCGCTGACTATGAGCGGGCGACCGACCTGCTCGATGAGCTCACCGACGGGCGCGAACTGAGCAAGGTCGAGGAGAAAATTCTCGTTGACCTTGAGGACGAAATTCTCGCCTACCAGCGCGACTCCAACCAATTTCGCGAATCGAATGCCGCTTTCGAGGCGACGTGCACCCCTGTGCAACTGATTAAGGATCTGATGGAGACGCTAGGACTCACTGGTTCGGACCTCCCTGAAATTGGCGATAAAACGGCAGTGTCCAAGGTGCTCAGTGGGGATCGGCCCGTCAGTCACAAAATGGCATACGCGCTGGCAGAGCGGTTTGCGATGGAGCCGAATGCTTTCGTGTCGGCAGCCTCGGGAAAGGCAGCTCATGCCGAAACCGTTCGCCCCACGGTCAAGAAAACCTCGGTTTATAACCGCTTTCGCACCAAATCTCTGATCGTGCGTCTTGGGAAAGAGGCCGACACCGGTGAATACAAATTGGTAGCTTCCAAGAGCGGCAGACAGACAGGTAAAGCTCCGGCCAAGAGGTAGGGCAATGGCTCTTACCCATCCCAACCTGTAATGGTCTATCTGCCCTATAGACTTCATGTAGACACGAAAAATCGCGCCCAACAAAAAAGGCCTACGTCTGATGACGTAAGCCTTTGTTTTGTCTGGCTCCACGACCTGGACTCGAACCAGGGACCCAGTGATTAACAGTCACTTGCTCTACCAACTGAGCTATCGCGGAATGGCGTGTATGTTACTGATTCAAAAAGAGAAGTCAAGCACCTGTTGGCAATTTGAGCGATTCGTCGGGACGGACGGCGGTTTATCGGCGATTGGCGGTTACCAGAATCGCACCAGAGGTCTACCATGGCCGCCCGGAAGTGGTGACACGCGCTGCCGGCCATTCGCCGAAAAGGTACGCGCCATGAATCACCCAACCCTCACACTTCGTCACAACGAGGTGTTCGCATGAGCATCGCTCAGATCAGCCTGCCCAAAGGGGTCGGTCCGCACGCCGAAAAACTGTTCGACGCAATCACTCAGGCCAGCACCGCTGACGAATTGAATCGCGCTGGCGGCAAGGCCGAAGGTTTTGTCCTGGGCCTGGAAAGCACCAAGGCCATCAAAAGCCAGGTCGCCGAGTCGCTGTACGTCGCTTATGACGATGCAGCCAGCCAACGCGCGACCGAACTGGCTTAACCGCCGAACGTAATGGTGGCGAGCATCAGCTTGGCGTACAGCAGTGTCGCGCCCAGTTGAACCAGCCACAGCGCCAGGCCGCCAAGAAAGACCCCCGCAGCCACTTGCAGCACCAGGTTGTTGCCGCGTTTGGCCGGGGTGCGGGGGATGAAGTCATTCAGGTCATCCAGGTCATCGCGCTCAGCGCGCAGGTCATCGTTTTTCATATCGGTACTCATAAGCATTCGGGGTGTACACAGAACCTGTAGGAGCCGGCTTGCTGGCGATGGCGTCCGTCCAGCCAATAAATAAGTTGACTGACCCACCGCTATCGCCAGCAAGCCGGCTCCTACAGGGTAGATGTGTGCAGTCTAGAGGGCTTGGTTGGCGGGTTGAGAATAATCTGCGGTCAATAAAAAACGGGAAGCCCAAGGGCTTCCCGTTTTCTGTATTACCGGAGGACTCAGATCACCGCAACGATGGCCTTGGTCACCACGTCGATGTTGCTCTGGTTCAACGCAGCTACGCAGATGCGGCCGGTGTCCAGGGCGTAGATGCCGAACTCGCTGCGCAGACGGGTCACTTGCTCAACCGTCAGGCCGGAGTAGGAGAACATGCCGCGCTGACGACCGACAAAGCTGAAATCGCGCTGAGGAGCCTGTTTCGCCAGCAGGTCAACCATCTGGGTGCGCATGCCGCGAATCCGCAGGCGCATTTCGGCCAGTTCTTCTTCCCACTGGGCGCGCAGTTCCGGGCTGTTCAATACAGCGGCAACGATGCTTGCACCGTGGGTCGGCGGGTTGGAGTAGTTGGTGCGGATCACGCGCTTGACCTGCGACAGCACGCGCGCGCTTTCTTCTTTCGATTCGCTGACGATCGACAGGGCGCCAACGCGCTCGCCGTACAACGAGAACGATTTGGAGAACGAGCTGGAAACGAAGAAAGTCAGGCCCGACTCAGCGAACAGACGCACGGCTGCGGCGTCTTCGTCGATGCCATCGCCAAAGCCCTGGTAGGCCATGTCGAGGAACGGCACGTGGCCTTTGGCTTTCACCACCTCAAGGACGTTTTTCCAGTCTGCCGGGCTCAGGTCAACACCGGTCGGGTTGTGGCAGCAGGCGTGCAGCACAACGATCGAGCCGGACGGCAGGGCGTTCAGGTCTTCCAGCAGGCCGGTACGGTTAACGTCGTGGGTCGCGGCGTCGTAGTAACGATAGTTCTGCACCGGGAAACCGGCGGTTTCGAACAGCGCGCGGTGGTTTTCCCAGCTCGGGTCGCTGATCGCCACGACGGCGTTCGGCAGCAGTTGCTTGAGGAAGTCGGCACCGATTTTCAGCGCGCCAGTACCGCCAACGGCCTGAGTGGTGATGACGCGGCCAGCAGCGATCAGCGGCGAGTCATTGCCAAACAGCAGTTTTTGCACGGCCTGGTCGTAGGCAGCGATGCCGTCGATCGGCAAGTAGCCACGGGAAGCGTGTTGAGCGACGCGAATCGTCTCGGCTTCGACAACGGCGCGCAGGAGTGGAATTCGCCCCTCCTCGTTGCAGTAAACACCGACCCCCAGGTTGACCTTGTTGGTACGGGTATCGGCGTTGAATGCTTCGTTGAGGCCCAGGATTGGATCGCGTGGTGCCATTTCGACAGCGGAGAACAGGCTCATTTTTGCGGCGGCTCTGAATGGAGTGTGGAGGGACGTGTCGCGCTCCAGCCGAATGCACTAGAGCGGTGCACAAACGGGGAGCTAGTATAGAGGTCATCCGCGATTGATGGCGACAGTCGATTCGGCTTTTACCGTAAGTTTTTCCGATTATTTTTCGACCGTTAGTCGATTGATCGCGTCAGAGGCTTCAAGGGATGTAGGACGTTTGCCTTGAAAGAGAGGGCAATCGACTCCACATTGAGCACAATCCAGTTTTTTCCTCGGGCGACGTCGGTCGTTTGCGGTCTTTCTCGTTCCTGTCCGGTTTGACCGCGTACGGGTGAACCCAGAGGTATTTCATGTCTGAATTCCAGCTAGTCACCCGCTTCGAGCCCGCCGGCGACCAGCCGGAAGCCATCCGCCTGATGGTCGAGGGCATCGAGGCCGGGCTGGCGCACCAGACGCTGCTCGGTGTGACCGGTTCGGGCAAAACGTTCAGCATCGCCAATGTCATCGCTCAGGTTCAGCGCCCGACGCTGGTACTGGCGCCAAACAAGACCCTGGCCGCGCAGTTGTACGGCGAATTCAAGGCGTTTTTCCCGAACAACGCTGTCGAGTATTTCGTTTCCTACTACGACTACTACCAGCCTGAAGCGTATGTGCCGTCCTCGGACACCTTCATCGAGAAAGACGCCTCGATCAACGACCACATCGAGCAGATGCGACTCTCGGCGACCAAAGCGCTGCTGGAGCGCAAGGACGCGATCATCGTCACCACGGTGTCGTGCATCTACGGTCTGGGCAGTCCGGAAACCTATTTGAAAATGGTGTTGCACGTGGATCGTGGCGACAAGCTCGATCAGCGCGCCTTGCTGCGCCGTCTCGCCGATCTGCAATACACCCGCAACGACATGGATTTCGCCCGTGCGACCTTCCGCGTGCGCGGTGATGTGATCGATATCCATCCGGCAGAATCCGATTTTGAAGCGATCCGCATCGAGCTGTTCGACGACGAAGTCGAGAGCCTGTCGGCCTTCGATCCGCTGACGGGGGAGGTGATCCGCAAGCTGCCGCGTTTCACCTTCTACCCGAAAAGCCACTACGTGACGCCGCGAGAAACCCTGCTCGACGCCATCGAGGGGATCAAGGTCGAGTTGCAGGAGCGCCTGGAATACCTGCGCTCCAACAACAAACTGGTGGAAGCGCAGCGCCTCGAACAACGTACGCGTTTCGACCTGGAGATGATCCTCGAACTGGGTTATTGCAACGGCATCGAAAACTATTCCCGCTACCTCTCGGGTCGCGATCCAGGTCAAGCGCCACCGACCTTGTTCGATTACCTGCCGGCCGACGCCTTGCTGGTGATCGACGAATCCCACGTCAGCGTGCCGCAAGTCGGCGCCATGTATAAGGGCGACCGCTCACGCAAGGAGACTCTGGTGGAATACGGTTTCCGCCTGCCGTCGGCGCTGGACAACCGGCCAATGCGCTTCGACGAGTTCGAAGGCATCAGTCCGCAAACGATCTTTGTCTCGGCCACGCCGGGCAACTACGAGGCGGAACACGCCGGGCGTGTCATTGATATGGTGGTGCGTCCGACCGGCCTGGTGGACCCGCAAATCGAAATCCGCCCGGCGTTGACCCAGGTCGACGATCTGCTTTCGGAAATCACCAAGCGCGCTGCAGTGGATGAGCGGGTATTGGTCACAACGCTGACCAAGCGCATGGCCGAAGACTTGACCGATTACCTGGCCGACCATGGCGTGCGCGTACGTTATCTGCACTCGGACATCGACACCGTGGAGCGCGTGGAAATCATCCGCGATTTGCGCCTTGGCACGTTTGATGTGCTGGTGGGGATCAACCTGTTGCGTGAAGGCCTGGACATGCCGGAAGTGTCCTTGGTGGCGATTCTCGATGCGGACAAGGAAGGCTTCCTGCGTTCCGAGCGCTCGCTGATCCAGACCATCGGTCGCGCAGCTCGTAACCTCAACGGTCGGGCGATTCTGTATGCGGATCGCATCACCGGTTCCATGGAGCGGGCGATCGGTGAAACCGAGCGTCGTCGCGACAAGCAGATCGCCTTCAACCTGGCCAACGGCATTACGCCGAAGGGTGTGTTCAAGGACGTCGCCGACATCATGGAAGGCGCCACCGTGCCGGGCTCACGCAGCAAGAAACGCAAAGGCATGGCCAAGGCTGCCGAGGAGAACGCCAGGTACGAAGCGGAATTGCGTTCGCCGGGAGAAGTCGCCAAGCGGATCAAGGCGCTGGAAGAGAAGATGTACCAGTTGGCTCGCGACCTGGAATTCGAAGCGGCGGCGCAGATGCGCGACGAGATTGCCAAGTTGCGGGAGCGGTTGATTACTGTCTGAGTTTTGCAGTGCCCTTACTGGCCTCATCGCGAGCAGGCTCGCTCCCACAGTTATTTGAGGGTGTTCACATAATTTGTGCTCGTCCACAAACCCTGTGGGAGCGAGCCTGCTCGCGATGGCGGCACCTCAGTCTCAATGTGCTTCCCCTGCCTTCAACCCCGCCGGCAACTGCTTGGTCAACAACACCGCAATCATGCTGATCCCCAGCGCAATCCCGACAAAGTGAAACGCATCGTTGTAAGCCATGATCGACGCCTGTTGATGGGCAATTTCACTGAGCTTGCCCAGCGCCGCCGCTTCACTGCCTAACCGGTCCGTCAGCGACGCCATGCGCTCGGCGACCTGCGGGTTGCTCGGCACAATCGATTCACGCAAATAATCAAAGTAGGTCTTGGTTCGTGCATCCAGCAACGTGGCGAGGAGGGCGATGCCAATGGCGCCGCCTAGGTTGCGCAGGATGTTGAACAGGCTCGACGCCGAGCCCGCGTCCTGCGGCAGGATATACGCGGTGGCGATCAGCGAAATGGTCACCATGATCAGGGGCTGCCCGAGTGCGCGGATGATCTGGATCTGGTTGAACTGCGGCCCGGCGAAATCCGGATTCAGCACCCCCGAGGAAAAACTCGCCAGGCCGAACAAGCCGAAGCCTAGCGTGCACAGCCATTTCGGCGAGATGACCTTCATCAGCTTCGGCACCAGCGGAATCAGGAACAGCTGCGGCACGCCCATCCACATGATCACTTCGCCGATCTGCAGGGCGTTGTAGTTCTGGATCTGCGCCAGGTACAGCGGCAACAGAAAGATCGAACCGTACAACCCGACCCCCATTCCCAGGCTGGAAATACTCGATAAGCCGAAGTTGCGATTGCCCAGGATCCCGAGGTTGATCAGCGGATTGGGTTTGGAAAACTGCACAATCACAAAGGTGATCAGGCTGATCAGCGCAATGCTGCCCAGGGTCACGATCAGGTTTGATTCCAGCCAGTCCTTGCGATGGCCTTCCTCCAGAAAAACCTGCAAACAACCGAGGCCGATACCGAGCGTAAGAATCCCCATGTAGTCGGTGCTTTTCAGCAGTTCCCAGTGCGCTTCTTTTTTCTCCAGGCCATACATCAGGCCGGCGATCATGATCAGGCCCGGCGGGATGTTGATGTAGAAGATGTATTCCCAGCCCCAGTTTTCCGTCAGCCAGCCGCCGAGCGTCGGGCCGATGGAGGGCGCGAACGTTGCGGTCATGGCGAACATGGCCATGCCTTTGGCGCGATGGTGTTCGGGAAGCTTGATCAGCGTCAGGGTGAAC
This sequence comes from Pseudomonas sp. BF-RE-22, assembly GCF_019956155.1. Lineage (NCBI taxonomy): Bacteria > Pseudomonadati > Pseudomonadota > Gammaproteobacteria > Pseudomonadales > Pseudomonadaceae > Pseudomonas > Pseudomonas sp. BF-RE-22. Next base: position 228,553 of record NZ_JAHBDD010000044.1, read on the forward strand.
GCCAGCGGGATCAGCGCGCCGCCGGTGAAGCCTTGCAGCGCGCGGAAAATGATCATGCTTTCCAGGCTCCACGCCATCGAGCAGAGCAGGGACGAGGCAAGAAATCCAAGCGAAACCCACACCGCCAGACGGCGTGCGGACAGCAGCTGCACCAGCCACGCCGTCAGCGGAATCATGATGATTTCCGCGACCAGGTACGACGTGGAAATCCATGAGCCTTCTTCCAGCGTCGCCGACAGCGCGCCTTGAATGTCCTTGAGCGACGAGTTGGTGATCTGGATATCGAGCACCGCCATGAAGGCGCCAAGCATCACGCTCATCACGGCGATCCAGTCCCGCCGGGTCGGTTCGCCGGCCGGGCGGATCAGTTGATCACCGGCCATCGTCAGGGGTGTCTTTGATGTTCACTTTGGCGGTGACCGACATGCCCGGACGAATCTTGCCGTGCAGCGGGTTGTCCGCGGCGAAGGTCAGTTTTACCGGAATCCGTTGTACGACTTTGGTGAAGTTGCCCGTGGCATTGTCCGGCGGCAGCAGGCTGAACTGTGCGCCCGAGGCGGCGAACAGGCTGTCGACCCGCGCTTCGATTGGCGTGTCGCCGTAGGCGTCGAAGGTCAGTTCGGCTTTCTGGCCAGGCTGCATGTGGCCGATCTGGGTTTCCTTGAAGTTGGCCTGAATCCAGATGTCCTGATCCGGGACGATCGACAGCAAATAAGCGCCGGCCTGCACGTATTGGCCTTCGCGGGCGGCGCGCTGGCCGATCATGCCGCTGATGGGCGCGTGGATTTCGCTGCGGGTCAGGTTCAATTCCGCCTGGGCCAGATCGGTCTTGGCGTTGGCGATCATCGCGTCGAGGCGCTTGATCTCGGCGCTGAGGGAGTTGACTTGCTGGCGCTGACTTTGTGCGTCTGCCTGGGCCTTGGTCACCTGCGAGCGGGCGATGTGGGTATCGGCGGAAAGGGTGGTCACCCGTTCTTCCGACACGTAGCCGGGTTTGCGCAGGGTTTGCGCGCGGGACAGGTCGATCTGCGAGCGACCGAGGCTGGCCTGGCTGGATGCGACTTGCGCTTCGCTGGAGGCGATCAGGCTGGCTTGCTGCGTCAGTTTGCTCTGGGCTTGCAGGCGTTCGGCCTGGCGGGTGGCGAGGGCGGCGTTGGCGCGGTCGACAGCGAGGTGGAAGTCATCGCCTTCGAGCTTGATCAGCAACTGGCCCTTTTCGACGTGCTGGTTGTCCTGCACCAGCACCTGATCGATGCGAGCGCCCAACTGGCTCGACACACGGGTGATCTCGCCCTGGACATAGGCGTTATCGGTGCTTTCATAAAACCGTCCCTTGAAGAACCACTGGGCAAACAAGGCCCCGGCAATCAGCAGGACGATCAGCAGGAAGATAGACAGGCGACGCTTGAGTTGGGCAGGCATGGGGCAAACTGTAGTCGAGAAATTGTAAGGAAAGTTATCAGCAGGCGAATTTGGCATACAGTCGATAGTGGGTAAATGCCATCGGCGGATAATCCATCATTCATCCCGGCCCAGGCCCGTTGTAGACGCAAACTTGGCTTAAATGCCCTGCTCACTGGAGCCGGGCGGGCAACGCCTGTTACCATTCGCCCTTTGTTTTATCTTCATTTCGAGACTTGCCATGACCACCGTCCGCACGCGCATCGCGCCATCGCCTACCGGGGACCCCCACGTAGGTACCGCTTACATCGCTTTGTTCAACTACTGCTTTGCCAAGCAGCACGGCGGTGAGTTCATCCTGCGGATCGAAGACACCGATCAACTGCGTTCGACCCGCGAGTCCGAACAGCAGATTTTCGACGCCCTGCGCTGGTTGGGCATCGACTGGAGCGAAGGCCCGGACGTCGGCGGCCCGCACGGTCCTTACCGTCAAAGCGAGCGCGGCGACATTTATCAGAAGTATTGCCAGCAATTGGTCGAGATGGGCCATGCCTTCCCGTGCTTCTGCACCGCTGAAGAGCTGGACCAGATGCGCGCCGAGCAAATGGCTCGCGGCGAAACTCCGCGGTACGACGGTCGTGCGCTGCTGCTGTCCAAGGAAGAAGTTGCACGTCGCCTGGCCGCTGGCGAACCGCACGTGATCCGCATGAAGGTGCCGAGCGAAGGCGTGTGCGTGGTGCCGGACATGCTGCGTGGCGACGTCGAGATCCCGTGGGATCGCATGGACATGCAAGTCCTGATGAAGACCGACGGCCTGCCGACGTACTTCCTGGCCAACGTGGTCGATGACCACCTGATGGGCATCACCCACGTGCTGCGTGGCGAAGAATGGCTGCCTTCGGCGCCGAAACTGATTCTTCTGTACGAATACTTCGGCTGGGAACAACCGGAGCTGTGCTACATGCCGCTGCTGCGTAACCCGGACAAGAGCAAGCTGTCCAAGCGCAAGAACCCGACCTCGGTGACGTTCTACGAGCGCATGGGCTTCATGCCGGAAGCGATGCTCAACTACCTGGGGCGCATGGGCTGGTCGATGCCGGACGAGCGCGAGAAGTTCTCGCTGCAGGAAATGGTCGATAACTTCGACCTGAGCCGCGTCTCCCTCGGTGGGCCGATTTTCGACATCGAGAAACTGTCGTGGCTCAACGGCCAGTGGTTGCGTGACCTGCCGGTGGAAGAGTTCGCCAGCCGCTTGCAGACCTGGGCGCTGAACCCCGAGTACATGATGAAGATCGCGCCGCACGTGCAGGGCCGCGTTGAAACCTTCAGCCAGGTCGCACCGCTGGCCGGATTCTTCTTCGCCGGTGGCGTGAACCCGGATGCCAAGCTGTTTGAATCGAAGAAATTGTCGGGTGATCAGGTTCGTCAGTTGATGCAGTTGATTCTGTGGAAGCTGGAAAGCCTGCGTCAGTGGGAGAAGGACAGCATCACCGCGACCATTCAAGCGGTGGTCGAGTCCCTGGAATTGAAGCTGCGTGATGCCATGCCGCTGATGTTCGCTGCGATCACTGGTCAGGCGAGTTCGGTGTCGGTGCTGGATGCGATGGAAATCCTCGGCCCGGACCTGACGCGTTTCCGTCTGCGCCAGGCCATCGACCTGCTCGGTGGCGTGTCGAAGAAGGAAAACAAGGAGTGGGAAAAACTCCTGGGCAACATCGCCTGATAAACACGGTCCTGTAGGAGCGAGGCTAGCCCGCGAAGAACGATGACGCGGTGTGCCAGACACACCGAGGCGTCCCGTTCGCTGGCAAGCCTGGCTCCTACAGATCGATGTATACCCCGGATTTACGGGGGGAGGGCGGTAAGTGATTGTTATGTCGGCAAAAAACTTTGGAAATTGTTAAAAATAAATTTGACACGTTTCCGAAGCGCCATTAAGATTCGCCCCGTCCTCAGCGATGAGGGGCTATAGCTCAGCTGGGAGAGCGCTTGCATGGCATGCAAGAGGTCGACGGTTCGATCCCGTCTAGCTCCACCAATTTACACTTCAAGGTCTGGCCACACCGGCCTTGAAGCGATCAACACTCAGCGTTGATCTGTTGTATAGAAGGGTTTGCGTCCCCTTCGTCTAGTGGCCTAGGACACCGCCCTTTCACGGCGGTAACAGGGGTTCGAGTCCCCTAGGGGACGCCAGTTTTACAGAAGCGATGTCGAAAGATGCCGCTCCGCCGCGAGGCGAAAAATCCGGGGCTATAGCTCAGCTGGGAGAGCGCTTGCATGGCATGCAAGAGGTCGACGGTTCGATCCCGTCTAGCTCCACCAATTTTACAGTTCAAGGTCTGGCCACACCGGCCTTGAATCGATCAGCTCTCAGCACTGATCAGTTGTATAGAAGGTTTTGCGTCCCCTTCGTCTAGTGGCCTAGGACACCGCCCTTTCACGGCGGTAACAGGGGTTCGAGTCCCCTAGGGGACGCCACGATTACCCGCTCTGCGGGATTTTATAAGGGTCATTCAATTATTGAATGGCCCTTTTGTTTGTCTGGCGTTTGGCCAAATCCCCCATTTCTCTCAAACTGTTCTTCAGACCAGCGGTCACATCTACGACTTGCGGAAAATTATTATGAGAATAATATTCTAGTCGTAATATTCGGAGGCAACGATGAACGATAAAAAAGCTCAAACCCGCGAACGCATTCTCAAGGCCGCCAGCGCAGCGCTGATTCAGCGTGGCCCGGCCGAACCGAGCGTGGGCGAAGTGATGGGCGCAGCCGGCCTGACGGTTGGCGGCTTCTATGCGCACTTCGAAAGCAAGGACGCGATGATGCTGGAAGCGTTCAAGCAACTGCTCGGTCACCGCCGTAGCTTGATCGCCGACATGGACGCCGAGTTGACCGGTGAAGAGCGTCGCGCGTTGGTGGCGGCGTTTTACCTGTCACGCAAACACCGGGATTCCTCTGAATCCGCGTGCCCGATCCCGGCCTCCGTCGGCGAGCTGGGACGCCTGCCGGACGCATTTCGGGTGGCGTTGAATGAACACGTGGAAATGATGGTCGCGCAGTTGGCGGCCAGCCCGGAAGACACCGACAAAGCCCTGGCCGACATGGCCTTGATGGTCGGTGGATTGGCTCTGGCGCGGGCGCTGGGGCCGGGAGAGTTGTCTGATCGATTGCTGCGTGCCGCCAAGTCGGCGGTGCAATGACCTGAAGGCAATGGCCTGAGGAGTGAGAGCGATGAGCACGTTAAAGTGGGTTCGTGGCGTTAATGGCACCTTGGGCTGGTTTGCACCGAAACTGGTCGCGAGCAAAATGCGACTGGCGTTCATGACGCCGCGGGATCTGCCGCCGCGTGATTGGGAATTGCCGTTATTGGCGAAATCCGAGCGCATCACGCTCCGTTTCGGCCTCTCGGCGTTGCGCTGGGGGCAAGGCCCGGCGGTGTTGCTAATGCACGGTTGGGAAGGTCGGCCTACGCAGTTTGCCAGCCTGATCACCGCGCTGGTTGACGCCGGCTATACCGTAGTCGCCCTGGACGGTCCGGCTCACGGTCGCTCGCCGGGCAACGAAGCCAACGTCGTGCTGTTCGCCCGGGCCATGCTTGAGGCCGCTGCCGAGTTGCCGCCGCTGCAAGCGGTCATCGGTCACTCGATGGGCGGTGCCAGCGCCATGCTCGCCGTTCAGTTGGGCCTGCGCACCGAAACCCTGGTGACCATTGGCGCTCCGGCGCGGATTCTCGGGGTTCTGAGAGGTTTTGCCCGCTATGTGCGGCTACCGCCAAAAGCCCGTTCGGCGTTCATTCGCCAAGTCGAAAAAGACGTCGGCATGCGCGCGGCTGCATTGGATGTCTCGCGTTATCAGCTCGACATGCCTGGCCTGATCGTTCATGCCGAAGACGACAACTTCGTCCCGGTCAAGGAGTCCCAGTTGATCCACGAGGCCTGGTTCGACAGTCGCTTGCTGCGGCTGGAGGAGGGCGGTCATCAACGGGTGCTTGCCGACCCGCGGGTGATTGATGGCGTGTTATCACTGCTGGCCGGTCGCAGCCTGCAATCGCGCCAATCGGCCTGAGCATCCGTTACACTGCCCCGGTCGACATCATCTGACCGGGAGTGGGGCATGGGCTGGGATAGGGCAACGCCATTTATCATTGATCTTGCGGTGGACGCCGAGGACATCGACGGGTTGGGGCACGCGAATAACGCGGTGTACGTGACCTGGCTCGAACGCTGCGCCTGGCGCCACTCGCAGCGGCTCGGCCTCGATCTGGTCGAGTACCGGCGGCTGGATCGGGCGATGGCGGTGGTGCGGCACGAAATCGATTACCTGGCGGCGGCCTATGAAGGCGATGAGTTGCAATTGGCGACCTGGATCGTCGATTGGGACCAGCGCCTGAAAATGACTCGACACTTCCAGCTCAAGCGACCGAGCGACAACACCACGTTACTGCGCGCGCAAACCACGTTTGTCTGCATTGAGCTGTCCACGGGCAAACCCAAGCGCATGCCGGCGGAGTTCATCGAAGGTTACGGCCCGGCGTTGCAAGTCGCGATTTGAGTGTCTTTGCGGGCCTCTTCGCGGGCAAGCCTCGCTCCTACAGGTGTGGAGCGATCTCTTGTAGGAGCGAGGCTTGCCCGCGAAGGCGTCCGCACAATCAACACCGTCCGGTCTGACGAAATACCTTCTAACCGCCGAAACCAGTAAACTGCCGCACGTTTTTCGTCGAGTGTGTTTTTCATGCAAATTGCTTTGGCGCCCATGGAGGGATTGGTCGACAACATCCTGCGGGACGTGCTGACCCGTGTGGGCGGTATCGATTGGTGCGTGACCGAGTTCATCCGGATCAACGACCAACTGCTCACCCCTGCCTATTTCCACAAGTTCGGTCCTGAACTGCTGACGGATGCGCGCACCGCTTCCGGCGTGCCATTGCGCGTGCAGCTGTTGGGTTCCGACCCGGTGTGCCTGGCGGAAAACGCCGCGCTGGCCTGCGAGCTGGGTTCCGAAGTCATCGACCTGAACTTCGGCTGCCCGGCCAAGACCGTCAATAAATCCCGTGGCGGCGCGGTATTGCTCAAAGAGCCCGAGCTGCTGAACCAGATCGTCGAGCATGTCCGTCGCGCCGTTCCGGCGCACATTCCGGTCACCGCGAAAATGCGTCTCGGCTTCGACAGCCCTGACGGTTCGCTGGTCTGCGCCACGGCCCTGGCCGAAGGCGGCGCGGAGCATATCGTGGTGCATGCGCGGACCAAGATGGACGGCTACAAGCCGCCGGCGCATTGGGAGTGGATCCCTCGCGTGCAGGAAGTGGTCAAGGTGCCGGTATTCGCCAACGGTGATATCTGGAGCGTCGAAGACTGGCGCCGCTGCCGCGAAATCAGCGGCGTGGAAGACATCATGCTCGGTCGCGGGCTGGTGTCGCGTCCGGACCTGGCCCGGCAGATCGCCGCCGCCCGTGCCGGTGAAGAGGTGGTGGAGATGACCTGGGCCGAGCTGCTGCCGCTGATTCAGGACTTCTGGCTGCAAGCCAAAGCCCAGATGACGCCACGCCAATCGCCCGGTCGCCTGAAGCAGTGGCTGGCGATGCTGACCCGCAATTATCCCGAGGCGGTTGAGCTGTTCACCCTGCTTCGCCGTGAAACCGAACTGGATCAGGTTTCGCGTTTACTGGGGTTGCAGGTAGCCGAAGCGGCCTGAAAAAAATCTCGAAATAATCTCTTGAAATGCAATCAGCGGTCCCTATCTAAGGATTACGCGATGCCGAATTCGGGTCGCGGAGACAAAAAACTTGCTGATTGTTTTCAGGAGATTTGAACCATGACTACTGCATTTTCCCTGGCCCCACTGTTCCGTTCCTCGGTAGGCTTCGACCGTTTCAACGACTTGTTCGAAACCGCCCTGCGCAACGAGCCAGGCAGCACCTATCCACCTTACAACGTGGAAAAACACGGTGACGATCAATACCGCATCGTTGTAGCGGCCGCCGGTTTCCAGGAAGAAGACCTGGACCTGCAAGTCGAGAAAGGTGTGCTGACCATCAGTGGCGGCAAACGCGACGCAACTGAAGGCGTGACCTTCCTGCACCAAGGCATCGCCCAGCGCGCGTTCAAACTGTCGTTCCGCCTGGCCGATCACATCGAGATCAAGGCCGCCGACCTGAGCAACGGTCTGTTGAGCATCGACCTGCTGCGTGTCATTCCGGAAGAGGCGAAAGCCAAACGCATCCCAATCAACGGGACGCAAAAACCCGCTCTGCAGCACTAAGGCGGGGCAATGAAAAAGGGCGCCAATGGCGCCCTTTTTTGTGCCAGCTGTTCTCCTGTAGGAGCAAGCTTGCTCGCGATGGACTTCTGGGCGACGCGTTTATCCAGACAGTGCGCGTCATCGTTGACGTCCATCGCGAGCAGGCTCGCTCCTACAGGAAGTGCGGGTTATTTCAGGAGTTTCTGGAACGCCTCCACCGGCAGCGGCTGGCTGTGCAGATAGCCCTGATAAAAATGGCAGCCCAGCCCCTGCAAAAACTCCAACTGTTCCGGCGTCTCCACCCCTTCGGCAATCACTTTCAACTCCAGGCTGCGGGCCATGGCGACGATGGCGCGGATGATCTCGGCGTCGTTCGGGTCGGTAGTCGCATCGCGAATGAACGACTGGTCGATTTTCAGGGTGTCGACCGGCAATCGCTTGAGGTAAGTCAGCGAGGAATAACCGGTGCCGAAGTCGTCCATGGCGAAGCTGATGCCGAGTTTTTTCAGGCGGCGCATTTTGCTGATGGTGTCTTCCAGATTCTGGATGACGATGCCTTCGGTGATCTCCAGTTTCAGCAGCGAGCAGGGCAGGCCGTGGGTGGCGAGGCTGAGCTCGATGCGCTCGACGAAGTCGTTCTGGCGGAATTGTCGTGGGCTGATGTTCACGCACAGGCTGAAGTCGAGCGGGTCGATCAGACCCTTGGCGATCAACTGTTTAAAGGCGTCGCAGGCTTCGTCGACGATCCAGGTGCCGACTTCCAGAATCAGCCCGCTGTCTTCCAGGACCTTGATGAATTCAGTCGGCGATTGCGCGCCCAATTCCGGATGGTTCCAGCGCACCAGCGCTTCGGCGCCGACGATACGATTGTCGCGGGCGTCCACCTGCGGCTGGTAATGCACGTCGAATTCGCCCCGGGAAAGGGCCAGGCGCAGGTCGGTTTCCATGCGCAAGCGTTCACTGGCGGCCTTCTGCATGGTGTTGTGATACATCTGGGTGGTGTTGCGTCCCGAGTCCTTGGCCCGATACAGCGCGATGTCGGCGCGTTTGAGCAGGTCGGTCGGGGTCGAGCCATGATCGGGAATCAGCGCGATACCGATACTCGGTGTCACTTGCAGGCGCTGGCCGTCGAGGAACATCGGTTCCGACAGCAGTTCGCGCAAGGTGTCCGCCAGTTCGCGGACCTGCTCGCTGACTTCATTGCGCGAACCTTCCAGGCCGCTGAGCAGCACCACGAACTCGTCACCGCCCAGGCGTGCCACGGTGTCTTCCATGCGCACGCTGGCTTCGAGGCGCGCAGTGATGATCTTCAGCACCGTGTCGCCCACCGGGTGGCCGAGCGAATCGTTGATGTGCTTGAAGTGGTCGAGGTCCAGAAACATCAGGGCGCCGCGCAGGTTGTGGCGTTTGAGCAGGGCGATCTGCTGGCTCAGGCGATCCATCAACAGCGCGCGGTTGGGCAGGTTGGTCAGCGGGTCGTGGTAGGCCAGGTGGCGGATCTGTGCTTCGGCGTTTTTCAACAGGCTGACGTCCCGCGCGGTCAGCAGCAGGCACGCGGTTTCATTGAGGGTGATCGGTTCTACCGAGACTTCGACGGTCAGCAAGTCGCCATGCTTGTTGCGCCCAAGCATTTCCTGGTGATGCACGCGGCCCTTGATCTGCAGCTCGGCGAGCAGCGCCGAGCGTTGTTTTTCTTCGGCCCAGATGCCGACCTGGTACACCGTGCGGCCGACGACTTCATCGGCGCGGTAGCCGGTCAGGCGGCAGAAACCATCGTTGACCTCCAGATAGCGCCCGGTGTCGCGTTCGGTGATGGTGATGGCGTCGGGGCTGGAGTGGAAGGCCTTGGCGAACTTCTCCTCGCTGGCCTTGAGCGCTGCTTCCGAGCGTTGTTGCTGGGTGATGTCACGCAAAGTGGTAACGATGCACGGCTGGTCGCCGACACTGATCTGGCGGCTGGAAATCACGCAGGTCAGCGACTGGCCGTCCTTGTGCTGGACGATGATGGCGACGTTGTTCAGGCCTTGTTCGCGGATGACTTGTTCGATCCGGCGCAGGCTTTTCGCCGAGGCGTCCCACAGGCCGATTTCGTCGGCGCTGCGACCAATCACCTCGGCGGTACTCCAGCCGAAGGTCTGGGTGAAACTGGAGTTGATCTCGATGAACTGGCCGGTGTCCTGGCGGGTAACGCAGATCGGGTCCGGGCTGACCTGGAACAGGGTGGCAAATTTCTCTTCGGAGGCGACCAGCTTCTGTTCGCGTTCGACCTGATCGGTAATGTCCAGCAAGGTCCCCGCCATGCGTAGCGGTGCGCCGTTTTCATCGCGGTAGAGGCGGGCGCGGCTTTCCAGGTAACGCGAAGTGCCGTCCTCCAGCTGCACGCGGTAGGTCAACTGATAGTTGCCGGCCGGGCCTTCGCGCAGGCTGCGATAGGCATCGCGCATGCTGTCGCGCTCCTCGCCGGGCACGCCTTCGAAAAACTCGTCGAAGGATTCATGGAACGGTATGGGGTCCAGTCCGTGCAACTGCGCGGCGCGGGCCGAGCCATACAACATACCGCTGGGAATGTGCCAGTCCCAGGTGCCGAGCTGCGCCGAGTCCAGCGCCAGATCGAGGCGCTCCTGGCTGTCTTTCAAGGCGAGTTCGGCAGCCTTGCGTTCAGTGGTGTCGAGGAAAGTGCTGAGCAGATAGGGCTGGCCCTCGAGCTCGACTTTTTGCGCGCTGAGAATACCGTCGTGGACCTGGCCATTACTGGCGCGGAACTGCACCTCCATGCTGACCAGCTCACCTTTGGCCTTGGTCGCCTTGACCAGTTTCTCCCGTTGCTCCGGGTGCACCCAAAGGCCCAGTTCCAGCGTGGTGCGGCCAATCGCGTTTTGCACCGGCCAGCCGAACAGGCTTTCGAAATACTGGTTGGCTTCGGTGATCAGGCCGTCTTCCTGGCGAGTCAGCAACACCATGTTCGGGCACAGGTGAAACAGCGTCGCGAAGCGTTTTTCCGAGCTGCTCAACGCCTGTTCGCGCTGACGCTGGTGGGTGATCTCGCGGATTACCCCGATCATGCGTGGTCGCCCGTGTTTGTCCGGCAGCAGGCTGCCGTTGATCTCCAGCCAGTGCAGGCTGCCGTCGGGCCAGCGAATGCGGTGATGCATCGCCTGTTCCAGTGGCGCGCCGGCGATTACCGCGTGGAAGGCACGGAGGGTTTTCGCTCGATCCTCCGGGGGCAACAGGTCGAGGTATTCCAGATCCGCCGGCAAGGGTTGCCGGGGGTCGAAACCGAACAGCGCCTGCGTACCCCGCGACCAACTGATCTGCCCGCGCTCGATGTCCCAATACCAGGCGCCCAAACGTGCGCCGTTGAGGGCGGCCAGCAGCTGCGGCGCACTCTCCCAGCTCTGCTCGGATCGTTTCGGGTCAAGCGCCTGAATACGTGGCATCGGCGGAATACGGTCAACAGATTTCGGCATTGGCAGGCCTTGGGCTGAATGGGGCGTTAGGCGCAGGTATTTGAGGCTCTATAGGAGTAGCACAAATTAGCCTTGAGTCCCTGGCAGATCGAGTTGTGCATCCAGCAAGGCCATAAAAGCCCGTGCTGCGTTCGACAGCGTCCGTTCGGTGTGCAAGATATAGCCTAGCTGGCGAGTCAGTTGTATGCCGGGCAAAGGTATTCGCGCAACCTGATCGTCAAGCATTGTGCGCGGCAACACGCTCCAGGCCAGGCCGATCGACACCATCATCTTGATGGTTTCCAGATAATTCGTGCTCATGGCGATGTTCGGCGTCAAGCCTTGGGCTTCGAACAGGCGCCGGACGATATGGTGAGTAAAGGTGTTGCCACCGGGGAACACCGCCGGATGCAGGGCGATGTCCGCCAGGCTGACCGCGCCATTGCTGATCAGTGAATGCTCCGGCGCGGCCACGAAATCCAGCGGGTCGTCCCACACCGGCGTGGCCTTGACCAGGGCATGAGGCTCGGGCGCGAGGGTGATGACGGCCAGCTCGGCGCGACCGTGGAGGATTTCTTCGTAGGCCACTTCCGAATCGAGGAACTGAATATCCAGCGCCACTTGTGGGTAGCGTCGGGTGAATTCCCTTAACAAGGGCGGCAAACGGTGCAGGCCGATGTGGTGACTGGTGGCCAGCGTCAGGCGGCCGGTCACTTCGCCAGTCAGGTTAGTCAGGGCGCGGCGGGTGTCGTCTAGCACGTTCAGAATCTGATAAGCCCGTGGCAGCAGGGCGCGTCCGGCTTCGGTCAGGCCGACTTCGCGGCCCAGTCGATCAAACAGTCGCACCTTCAATTGCTGCTCCAGCCCGGCGATCCGTTTGCTGATAGCCGGTTGCGTCAGGTGCAGCCGTTCGCCGGCACCGGAGAAGCTTCCTGTCTCGGCAATGGCAATAAAGGCATTAAGGTTGGCCAGGTCCATCGTTGTATTCCAGTTGGTTATCCAAAGCATAAAAAATATGAATTTGAGTTATTTAATGTAACCCCCTAGGATCGACCTCACAAGCCAAAGGGTTATTGAATCTCTCAAGACCCAGGGCATAGAAATACGCTGATGAGGACCGTCTGATGGCCGGCAAAACGCTTTACGACAAGCTTTGGGATTCCCATGAAGTGAAACGGCGCGACGATGGGTCGTCGCTGATCTATATCGACCGCCACATCATCCATGAAGTGACTTCGCCCCAAGCTTTCGAAGGCCTGCGTCTGGCCGGGCGCAAGCCTTGGCGCGTCGACTCGATCATCGCTACGCCGGACCACAACGTACCGACCACTCCGGATCGCAAGGGCGGCATCGAAGCGATTACCGATCAGGTCTCGCGCTTGCAGGTTCAGACCCTCGACGACTACTGCGATGAATATGGCATCACCGAATTCAAAATGAATGACGTGCGCCAGGGCATCGTTCACGTGATCGGTCCGGAGCAGGGCGCAACCTTGCCGGGCATGACCGTGGTCTGCGGCGACTCGCACACCTCGACTCACGGCGCGTTTGGCGCCCTGGCCCATGGCATCGGCACTTCCGAGGTCGAGCACGTGTTCGCCACGCAGTGCCTGGTCGCCAAGAAAATGAAGAATATGCTGGTGTCGGTCGAAGGCAAACTGCCGTTCGGCGTGACCGCCAAGGACATCGTGCTCGCGGTCATCGGCAAGATCGGCACCGCCGGCGGTAATGGCCACGCCATCGAGTTTGCCGGCAGCGCCATTCGCGACTTGTCTATCGAAGGCCGCATGACCATCTGCAACATGTCCATCGAGGCTGGCGCTCGCGTAGGTCTGGTGGCGGCGGATGAAAAAACCGTGGCGTACGTGAAAGGCCGTCCGTTTGCCCCGAAAGGCGCGGAATGGGACCTCGCTGTCGAAGCCTGGAAAGACCTGGTTTCCGACGCTGATGCGGTGTTCGACACCGTCGTCGAGCTGGACGCCACTCAGATCAAGCCTCAAGTCAGCTGGGGCACTTCGCCCGAGATGGTGTTGGCGGTCGATCAGAACGTGCCGGACCCGGCGAAAGAAATGGACCTGGTCAAGCGCGGTTCCATCGAGCGCGCCCTGAAGTACATGGGTTTGACCGCCAATCAGGCGATCACCGACATTCAACTGGACCGCGTGTTCATTGGCTCCTGCACCAACTCGCGGATCGAAGACCTGCGCGCTGCGGCGGTGATCGCCAAGGGCCGCAAAGTGGCTTCGACCATCAAGCAAGCCATCGTGGTGCCGGGCTCGGGCCTGGTGAAGGCGCAAGCCGAGGCCGAAGGCCTGGACAAGATTTTCCTCGAAGCCGGTTTCGAGTGGCGTGAACCGGGTTGCTCGATGTGCCTGGCGATGAACCCGGACCGTTTGGAGTCGGGCGAGCATTGCGCATCGACCTCCAACCGCAACTTCGAAGGGCGTCAGGGCGCCGGTGGCCGTACGCACCTGGTCAGCCCGGCCATGGCCGCGGCGGCTGCCGTCAACGGTCGTTTCATCGACGTTCGCGAACTGATCTGAGGAACCGCACATGAGAGCTTTTACCCAACACACCGGTTTGGTTGCGCCATTGGATCGTGCCAACGTCGACACCGACCAGATCATTCCGAAGCAGTTCTTGAAGTCGATCAAGCGCACCGGTTTTGGCCCGAACCTGTTTGACGAATGGCGCTACCTGGACGTGGGTTATGCCTACCAGGACAACTCCAAGCGTCCGCTGAACAAGGATTTCGTCCTCAACGCCGAGCGTTACCAGGGCGCCAGCGTCTTGTTGGCCCGCGAAAACTTCGGTTGCGGCTCCAGCCGCGAGCACGCGCCGTGGGCGCTGGAAGAGTACGGTTTCCGCAGCATCATTGCGCCGAGCTATGCCGACATTTTCTACAACAACAGCTTCAAGAACGGCTTGCTGCCGATCATCCTGAGCGACGCTGAAGTGGATGAACTGTTCCAGCAGGTCGAGGCGAATCCTGGCTACGAGTTGAAGATCGACCTGCAAGCCCAGACCGTGACCCGGCCGGACGGCAAGGTCTACAGCTTCGAGCTTGACGAGTTCCGCAAGCATTGCCTGGTCAACGGCCTCGATGACATCGGCCTGACTTTGCAGGATCACGAGGCGATTGCATCGTTTGAAGCCAAGCACCGTGCGAGCCAGCCTTGGTTGTTTCGCGACGCGTAAGTTTGCGTAAGGCGTGATGACGCCTTCGCGGGCAAGTCGGATCGCCGCACCGCTCGCTCCTACAAGGACAGCGCAATACCTGTAGGAGCGAGCGGTGCGGCGATCCGACTTGCCCGCGAAGAGGCCCGAAAAAACACCCCAAGACTCACCCGAAAAAGGAAGTCCACATGACCAGCACCGCTCAGCACAGTCAGGTAGTCCAAAAGCAATTCGGCGAACAGGCCTCGGCCTACCTGAGCAGCGCCGTCCACGCTCAAGGCACTGAATTTGCGCTGCTACAGGCTGAGCTGGCCGGGCAGGGCGATGCCCGCGTGCTGGACCTCGGTTGCGGCGCCGGTCACGTGAGTTTTCACGTGGCGTCGCTGGTCAAGGAAGTGGTGGCTTACGATCTGTCGCAGCAAATGCTCGACGTGGTCGCCGGTGCTGCCGCTGATCGTGGGTTGGGCAACGTGTCTACGGTCCTGGGTGCCGCTGAGCGGTTGCCATTCGCCGATGGCGAATTCGACTTCGTCTTCAGCCGTTATTCGGCGCACCATTGGAGCGATCTCGGCCTGGCCCTGCGTGAAGTCCGGCGGGTGTTGAAGCCGGGCGGCGTGGCGGCGTTCATCGACGTGTTGTCACCGGGCAGCCCGTTGTTCGACACTTACCTGCAAAGTGTCGAAGTGCTGCGCGACACCAGCCATGTGCGCGATTATTCCGCCGGCGAGTGGCTGCGTCAGGTCAGCGAGGCGGGGTTGCACACTCGCAGCACCACGCGTCAGCGCCTGCGTCTGGAGTACACCAGTTGGGTCGAGCGCATGCGCACACCACAAGTGATGCGCGCCGCGATCCTCGAGTTGCAGCAGTCGATGGGCAACGAAGTACGCGAATATTTTGAGATTGAGGCCGATGGTTCGTTCAGTACCGATGTACTGGTACTGATGGCTGAACGATAAGCTCGGAAACATAAGCGCCGAGCGATAGAATTTTTCCGGGCGTGCCCAAGGGCACACCGACTGATGACATGAGGAAAGCATGAGCAAGCAGATTCTGATTCTCCCAGGTGACGGTATTGGCCCGGAAATCATGGCCGAAGCGGTCAAGGTGCTGGAACTGGCCAACGACAAGTACAGCCTGGGCTTCGAACTGAGCCACGACGTGATTGGTGGCGCCGCCATCGACAAGCACGGCGTGCCTCTGGCTGACGAAACCCTGGAGCGTGCTCGCGCCGCCGATGCTGTTTTGCTGGGCGCCGTGGGCGGCCCGAAATGGGACACCATCGAGCGTGACATCCGCCCTGAGCGTGGTCTGCTGAAGATTCGTGCGCAACTGGGCCTGTTCGGCAACCTGCGTCCGGCGATCCTGTACCCGCAACTGGCCGAAGCTTCCAGCCTGAAAGCCGAAATCGTTTCCGGCCTGGACATCCTGATCGTTCGCGAGCTGACCGGCGGCATCTACTTCGGCGCGCCGCGTGGCACCCGCACCCTGGAAAACGGCGAGCGTCAGTCCTACGACACGCTGCCGTACAGCGAAAGCGAAATCCGCCGCATCGCCCGTGTCGGTTTCGACATGGCCATGGTGCGCGGCAAGAAGCTGTGCTCGGTGGACAAGGCCAACGTGTTGGCTTCCAGCCAGCTGTGGCGTGAAATCGTCGAAGAAGTGGCCAAGGATTACCCGGAAGTCGAACTGAGCCACATGTACGTCGACAACGCGGCCATGCAACTGGTGCGCGCACCGAAGCAGTTCGACGTGATCGTCACCGACAACATGTTCGGCGATATCCTGTCCGACCAGGCGTCGATGCTCACCGGTTCCATCGGCATGCTGCCGTCGGCATCGCTGGATACCCATAACAAAGGCATGTACGAGCCGTGCCACGGTTCGGCTCCGGACATCGCGGGCAAGGGCATCGCCAACCCGCTGGCGACCATTTTGTCGGTTTCGATGATGTTGCGTTACAGCTTCAACCAGTCGGATGCAGCGGATGCCATCGAGAAAGCCGTGAGCCTGGTGCTGGATCAGGGCCTGCGGACGGGCGACATCTGGTCGACCGGTTGCACTAAAGTCGGTACGCAGGAAATGGGTGACGCAGTAGTCGCCGCGCTGCGGAATCTGTAATCTCTGGGGCCCGCTGCCACTTTCCACTTCGAAAGCAGCGGCCCACTTTTCAAGAAGGTGTAGTTGCGATGAAACGTGTAGGTCTGATCGGTTGGCGCGGTATGGTCGGTTCCGTGCTCATGCAGCGGATGCTGGAAGAGCAGGATTTCGATCTTATCGAGCCGGTGTTTTTCACCACTTCCAATGTCGGTGGCCAAGGCCCGTCCGTGGGCAAGGACATTGCTCCGCTCAAGGACGCTTACAGCATTGAAGAGCTGAAAACCCTCGACGTGATTCTGACCTGCCAGGGTGGCGACTACACCAGCGAAGTCTTCCCGAAGCTGCGCGAAGCCGGCTGGCAGGGTTACTGGATCGACGCCGCTTCCAGCCTGCGCATGCAGGATGACGCGGTCATCGTGCTGGACCCGGTCAACCGCAAGGTCATCGACCAGCAGCTCGACGCGGGCACCAAGAACTACATCGGCGGCAACTGCACCGTCAGCCTGATGCTGATGGGCCTGGGCGGTCTGTTCGAAGCCGGCCTGGTCGAGTGGATGAGCGCCATGACTTATCAGGCAGCCTCCGGTGGCGGCGCGCAGCACATGCGTGAACTGATCAAGCAAATGGGCGTGACCCACGGCGCTGTCGCCGATCAACTGGCCGACCCGGCCAGCGCCATCCTCGACATCGACCGCCGTGTGGCCGAAGCCATGCGCAGCGACGCGTACCCGACCGAGAACTTCGGCGTACCGCTGGCCGGCAGCCTGATCCCGTGGATCGACAAGGAACTGCCGAACGGTCAGAGCCGCGAAGAGTGGAAGGCCCAGGCCGAGACCAACAAGATCCTCGGTCGCTTCAAGAGCCCGATCCCGGTCGATGGCATCTGCGTGCGCGTCGGCGCCATGCGCTGCCACAGCCAGGCACTGACCATCAAGCTGAACAAAGACGTGCCGATCGCCGACATCGAAGGGTTGATCAGCCAGCACAACCCTTGGGTCAAGCTGGTGCCGAACAACCGCGACATCAGCATGCAGGAGCTGAGTCCGACCAAGGTTACCGGCACCCTGAATGTTCCGGTTGGCCGTCTGCGCAAGCTGAACATGGGTTCGCAGTTCGTCGGCGCGTTCACCGTTGGCGACCAGCTGCTGTGGGGCGCGGCCGAGCCGCTGCGTCGCATGCTGCGGATTCTGCTTGAGCGTTGATCAATTGATGTAAACAAAGAACCCGCGCCTTGAAAGGGGCGCGGGTTTTTTTATGGGTGTTGTGTCGCCAGAAAGGGCCTCTTCGCGGGCAAGCCTCGCTCCTACAGGTGCGGCGCAATCCCATGTAGGAGCGAGGCTTGCCCGCGAAGGGGCCGGTACAGGCGCCGCAAACCCTTGGCAGAATTGCCTGCACGCCACCCACCCGGTAAAGTGCCGCTCCCCCCGTTTCGCCAGAGGTGCAACCATGAGCCAGTCCTTTGATATTGCCGTGATCGGCGCCACCGGTACTGTCGGCGAAACGCTCGTGCAGATTCTCGAAGAACGCGACTTTCCGGTCGGTAACCTGCACCTGCTGGCCAGCAGCGAGTCCGCCGGTCATTCGGTGCCGTTTCGCGGCAAGAACGTGCGGGTGCGGGAGGTCGATGAGTTCGATTTCAGCAAAGTACAGCTGGTGTTCTTCGCCGCAGGTCCGGCGGTGACCTTGAGTTTCGCCTCGCGCGCCACGGCGGCCGGTTGCTCGCTGATCGATCTGTCGGGCGCCTTGCCTGCCGATCAGGCGCCGCAGGTGGTGCCGGAAGCCAATGCTCAGGTTCTGGCCGGTCTGAAAAAGCCATTCCAGGTCAGCAGCCCGAGCCCGTCGGCCACCACCTTGGCCGTGGTGCTCGCACCCTTGCTCGGTCTGCTCGATCTGCAGCGCGTCAATGTGACCGCCAGCCTGGCCGTTTCTGCCCAGGGCCGCGAAGCCGTTACAGAGCTGGCCCGGCAAACCGCCGAGCTGCTCAATGTGCGTCCGCTGGAGCCGAGTTTTTTCGATCGGCAGATGGCCTTCAACCTGCTGGCGCAAGTCGGCAAGCCGGATGAAAACGGCCATACGCTGCTGGAAAAGCGTCTGGTGCGTGAGCTGCGTCAGGTCATGGCCTTGCCTTCATTAAAGATTTCCGTCACTTGCATTCAAGCCCCGGTGTTTTTTGGCGATAGCTTTAACGTGACCCTGCAGTCTGCAAGCGTTGTGGACCTGGTAAAAGTCAACGCGGCGCTGGAAGACGCTCCGGGTATCGAGCTGGTGGAAGCCGGCGATTACCCGACGCCGGTCGGCGATGCGGTAGGGCAGGATGTGGTCTACGTCGGTCGGGTTCGCGCTGGAATCGACGACCCGTCGGAACTTAATGTGTGGCTGACGTCAGATAACGTACGCAAAGGCGCGGCGCTCAATGCTGTGCAGGTGGCTGAATTGTTGATAAAAGACCTGCTGTAAAAGATACTTGGCAACAATTTGCAGAATGATTCTGGTCGGGCGTCATGCTCGACCGGATTGCTGAAGGCAAGCCACCCTGCGAGGCTTTCCGGGGCATGAAAGAAATGATCGCGCGCGACGACCCTTCGCCGCCGCGCGCAATGCCTTACGGCAGCGACTATCAACACCTTCTCGCTGGCCGAGGAATGTTCAAACAAAGGATGAGGCTATGGTTCAAGTTCGCAAACTGGTGTTAGCAATAGCGGCCGCCTCGGCGCTGTCCTCCGGTATGGCGCATGCGCTCGGGCTCGGGGAATTGACCCTGAAGTCGTCGCTGAACCAGCCGCTGGTGGCGGAAATCGAATTGCTCGACGTCAAGGAACTCACGGCTGCCGAATTGGTGCCGAGCCTGGCGTCGCCCGAAGATTTCGCCAAGGCCGGTGTCGACCGTCAGGCATTCCTCAATGACCTGAGCTTCACCCCGGTGCTCAACGCCAGTGGCAAAAGCGTCTTGCGCGTGACCTCCAGCAAGCCGCTGTCCGAACCGATGGTGAAATTCCTGGTTCAGGTGATGTGGCCCAACGGTCGCCTGCTGCGCGATTACAGCGTGCTGCTCGATCCGTCCAAATTCTCGCCGCAAACCGCTGAAGCGGCTGCGCAGCCGGCACCGACTCAGACCGTCACTGCACCGGTGACCGGCGCTACCAAACCGACCCAATACACCACCACGCCGCGCGATACCCTCTGGGAAATCGCTGCGAAGGCGCGCAATGGCGGCTCGGTTCAGCAAACCATGCTGGCCATCCAGGCGCTGAACCCGGATGCCTTCATCAACGGCAACATCAACTTGCTGAAAACCGGTCAGGTGCTGCGCCTGCCGGATCAGACGCAAGTCGCCAGCGTGCCGCAACCCAAAGCCATTGCCGAAGTCGCTGCGCAGAACACTGCGTGGCGTCAGGGGCGTCGCTATGTGGCGAAGCCTGGAGCAGGGCAGCAGCAACTCGACGCGACCAAGCGCCCTCGCGCTGAAGGCGCTCCCGTGCAGCCCGCCAAGGACAAACTGAGCCTGGTGTCTGCCGAGTCCGGCAAGGCCGGTGGCAAAGGTGCTGCAGGTGATGCGAAGGCCTTGAGCAACAAACTGGCCCTGGCCCAGGAAAGCCTCGACACGACCCGTCGTGACAACGCTGAACTGAAAAGCCGCATGACCGATCTGCAAAGTCAGCTGGACAAGCTGCAACGCCTGATCGAGCTGAAGAACAATCAACTGGCCAAGATGCAGGCCGAAGGTGCTGCGGGTGCGCCGGCTGCTGCTGTTGCGGCGGCCCCGGCGATCTCGGCCGAATTGACGCCGAGCCCTGCGCCTGTAACGCCAGCCCCGGTGGCGGCCGCTCCTGAGGCGGCGCCAGCTCCGGCTGAAACGCCTGTCGAGCCAGCGCCAGCCGCGTCTGACGATCAGAAATTCAACGACCTGCTGACCAATCCGGTGCTGCTGGGTCTGGTCGGCGGTGGGGCAGTGGTTCTGCTGCTGTTGCTGCTGTTGCTGGCCCGTCGCCGCAAAGCCCAGCAGGAAGCCGAGAAACACCTGCGGATGGCCCGTGCCTTGTCCGAGGAGCAGGATTTCTCCGCTGATCTGGATTTGCCTGAAAGCAGCTTCGAAGGTCTGGAAGTGCCGCCGCCAAGCGTGAAGCTCGCGACCGCGCCAGCTCCTGCACCCGCGCCAACCCCGGCTCCCGCTCCGGCACCGGCACCGGTCATTGAGCCAGTGGTGGTCATGCCGCCGATTGCCGCGCCACTGGTCGCGCCTGCCGCTGATCGTGATGACGACGTGCTGACCAAGGCGCAGTCGCACATGGCCGCCGGTCGCCTGAATCAGGCGGCGGCGTTGCTGGAAGATGGCATCAAGCAGGAGCCTCAGCGCAGTGACCTGCGTCTGAAGCTGATGGAAGTCTATGGCCAGCAGGGCGACCGCGACGCGTTCGTGGCCCAGGAGCGTCAGCTCGTGGCCAACGGCGAAAACTTCGCCCGTGTCGAAGAGCTGAAAAGCCGCTTCCCGGCCATGGCGG
This sequence comes from Pseudomonas sp. BF-RE-22, assembly GCF_019956155.1. Lineage (NCBI taxonomy): Bacteria > Pseudomonadati > Pseudomonadota > Gammaproteobacteria > Pseudomonadales > Pseudomonadaceae > Pseudomonas > Pseudomonas sp. BF-RE-22. Next base: position 249,411 of record NZ_JAHBDD010000044.1, read on the forward strand.
TCGTCGTGGCGGGTGGTCTGGCTGCTGCGGCCGTCGCTGCCGAACTGGACGCCGAGTACGTCAAAGAGCTGTTGATGGACGAGTCCGAAGAGCCGGCGCCGGCACTGGCCGATGACGACTTCGACAGCGCGTTTGATTTGAGTCTGGATGATCTGGAAAACGTCGTTCCTGTGGTGGCTGCGCCTGAGCCGACGCCTGAGCCAGAACCAGAGGCTTTGGCCGAACTGGATGAATTCCCGCTGGACGACGACCTGAGCTTTGAGTCGGTGTTGCAGCAACAGACTGAAATCAAGGAAAACCTCGACGACCTGTCGGACTTCGATCTGGACATGGACCTCGGTGCCGATCCGTCGCCAGGGATCCTCGATGAAGACGATTTCCTGTTGAGCCTGGATGACGACGTCAAGGGCTTGCCTGCCGTGGAAGTGCCAGCCGCCGCTCCTGAGGTCGCGCTGGATGATCTGGAGCTGCCGGCGGATTTCGATCTGTCGCTGGCCGATGAAATGGACGCTCCGGATGCATTTGCCGCTGAGCTGGATGACGTCAACGCCGAGCTGGATCGTCTGTCGCAGAGCATTGGCGAGCCGACCTTCACTGCCGAAGACGCATTGGCTTCCGCCGCTGATGAGCCGGAATTCGATTTCCTCTCCGGCACCGACGAAGTCGCCACCAAGCTCGATTTGGCCCAGGCCTACATCGACATGGGCGACGCCGATGGCGCGCGGGACATCCTCAATGAGGTGGTCAGCGAAGGTGACGCGGGTCAGAAGAGCGAAGCCAAGGAAATGCTTTCGCGTCTGGCTTGAGTGATCGGTAAGGCATAAACAAAACGGCAGCCCATTGAGGCTGCCGTTTTTGTTTTACCGATAATGCGATGGTGTCTGTTGAGGTGTCTTCGCGGGCAAGCCTCGCTCCTACAGGTTTGGTGATTCGCGTAGGAGCGAGGCTTGCCCGCGAAGCTTTTTGGTTCAGACCAGCAAATCCTCATAAAACGCACCAAACGGCCGGGTAGGGTGGGCGATCTGGATTTCCAGAATCCATAACCCCACATTCGGACATTCCTCGAAATTCCCCAGATCCCCGGCGCGATAAATCGCATGGGGGAAATCACTGACCCGGTGCCCCTTGATTTCCAGGTTCAGCTTCCAGCCCATCGCCGTCGCCTGTTCGTCGGCGTAGCGATACAGCTCGGGACCGGCCACCTGCCGGGTTCGCCAGTAATCGTGAACCTGATCGAACAAGGTCTTCGCGGCCGTCGCGCACGCCTTCATCTCGGAATCGTCGCCGACGACGAACGTTGCGCCGGAGTCGCCTTCATGGCGATCCCAGACCACGCCGAGGTCGATAAAGAAAATGTCGTTCTCGGCCAGTACCGGATCGCCTTCGGAGCGTTGCTTGAAGGTTTTCAGGGTGTTTTCGCCAAAGCGGATCTTTGACGGGTGCCAGATGCGGTCCATTCCCAGCTCGTTCAATACGTCGAGGCTCATGGCCAGTGCCTCGGACTCACGCATGCCGGGTTTGATGCGTCGGGCCATTTCGTCGATGGCTTCCCACGTCTTGCGTTTGGCGTGCAGCATGCCTTCCAGGCTGTACGCCAGGCCGACGGCTTCTTTGAGAGGTGCATTCATCATCAGGTCTCGGTGGTGTACTGTTTTTTTCGTTGTGTAGTTATCTATATAGCGAAGTCTGTGTGGACACTGCAACGGCACAAACGACACACGCCTCTGGCGTCCCGGTCCGGCGGCCTTATAATGCCCGCCTTTGCGTAGATCAGCAGGCTGTCACTCCTTGGCAAATATAGATAACCCGGCCGCCGAAATGGCGGCCGACGGCTTTTTCCGCATCGCGTTGGGCGTTGAATACAAAGGCTCTCGCTATCGCGGCTGGCAGCGTCAGGCTTCCGGTGTGCTCACGGTGCAGGAAACCCTGGAAAACGCCTTGTCCAAAGTTGCCGACTCACCCGTGTCGCTGCTGTGCGCCGGGCGCACGGACGCCGGCGTGCATGCGTGCGGGCAGGTGGTGCATTTCGACACACAGGTCGAGCGGTCGATGAAAGCCTGGGTCATGGGCGCCAACATCAACTTGCCCCACGACGTCAGCGTCAGTTGGGCCAAGGTCATGCCGGCGCATTTCCATGCGCGGTTCAAGGCCATCGCCCGGCGCTATCGCTATGTGATCTACAACGATCAGATCCGTCCGGCGCACCTGAACGAAGAAATTACCTGGAATCACCGTCCGCTCGACGTCGAGCGCATGGCCGAGGCTGCGCAATACCTGGTCGGCACCCACGACTTCAGCGCTTTTCGCGCCGGCCAGTGCCAGGCCAAATCGCCGGTCAAGGAGCTGCATCACCTGCGCGTCACGCGTCACGGCAAGATGATCGTGCTGGATATCCGCGCCAGCGCCTTCCTGCACCACATGGTGCGTAACATTGCCGGTGTATTGATGACCATCGGCGCCGGTGAGCGTCCGGTGGAGTGGATGAAGGAAGTGCTGGAGAGCCGCATTCGCCGTTCTGGCGGGGTAACGGCGCATCCATTCGGCCTGTATCTGGTGCAGGTCGAGTACCGCGACGAGTTCGAATTGCCTGAACGTTACATTGGCCCACACTTCCTGACCGGTTTCACCGAACTTGACGGCTGACGCCCTCGAACGCATTTGTTACCATCCGGGACTTTCTCGGATTTACCCTGAGGTTTTATCGACATGTCAGCCGTTCGCAGCAAGATTTGCGGGATTACCCGCATAGAAGATGCGTTGGCGGCGGTCGAGGCCGGGGCTGATGCCATCGGGTTTGTGTTTTACGCCAAGAGCCCGCGGGCTGTGACGTTCCAGCAAGCGCGCGACATCATCAAGGCGCTGCCGCCGTTCGTGACGACCGTGGGTTTGTTCGTCAACGCCAGCCGTTGCGAGTTGGGAGAGTTGCTCGACGCCGTGCCGCTGGACCTGTTGCAGTTCCATGGCGACGAAACCGCTGCCGACTGTGAAGGCTGGCATCGGCCGTACATCAAGGCGCTGCGGGTCAAGGCGGGCGACGACATTGCGGCGGCATGCAATGCGTTTCCAAGTGCCAGCGGTATCCTGCTCGACGCCTACGTTGAAGGTGTACCTGGCGGAACCGGCGAAGCGTTCGACTGGTCTCTGATACCGCAAGGCTTGAGCAAGCCGATCATCCTGGCGGGCGGTTTGACGCCGGACAACGTCGGCGAAGCGATTGCCCGGGTTCGGCCTTACGCCGTGGACGTCAGTGGTGGAGTAGAGGCGAGCAAGGGCATCAAGGATCACGCAAAGATTCAGGCATTCATTAACGCAGTACGCAGCAGCAAGTAGTTGATGTGACGGCTGGCAGACTGCCGCCGTCCCAAAATGCACTGCGCTGCACAAAGCAGGCACGGCTGAGGATTGATGGGTTGTACGCAGGTCACGCTTCACTGACCCGGCCACCCACCGATCATCGCCACACACATGAATTTAGCTCAAGGGCATACGCGGGGCTGCGAACCAGAGCGTTCGGGCCGCCGGTACTGGAGAAAGAAAGCATGAGCAACTGGTTAGTAGACAAACTGATCCCTTCGATCATGCGTTCCGAGGTCAAGAAGAGCTCGGTGCCTGAAGGTCTGTGGCACAAATGCCCGTCTTGCGAGGCTGTGCTGTATCGTCCGGAGCTGGAAAAGACCCTGGACGTTTGCCCGAAGTGCAACCACCACATGCGTATCGGCGCTCGCGCCCGTATCGACATCTTCCTCGACGCCGAAGGCCGCAGCGAGCTGGGTGCGGACCTGGAGCCAGTCGACCGTCTGAAGTTTCGCGACGGCAAGAAGTACAAGGACCGCCTGACCGCTGCGCAAAAGCAGACCGGCGAAAAAGACGCGCTGATCTCCATGAGCGGCACCCTGCTGGGCATGCCGGTGGTGGTTTCGGCCTTCGAATTCTCCTTCATGGGCGGTTCCATGGGTGCGATCGTCGGTGAGCGCTTCGTACGCGCCGCCAACTACGCCCTGGAAAACAAATGCCCGATGATCTGCTTCGCCGCTTCCGGCGGTGCGCGGATGCAGGAAGCCCTGATTTCCCTGATGCAAATGGCCAAGACCTCTGCGGTACTGGCGCGTCTGCGTGAAGAAGGCATTCCGTTCATCTCCGTGCTGACCGATCCGGTCTACGGCGGCGTCTCCGCCAGCCTGGCGATGCTTGGCGACGTGATCGTCGGCGAGCCGAAAGCCCTGATCGGCTTCGCCGGTCCACGCGTGATCGAGCAAACCGTTCGCGAAAAACTGCCGGAAGGCTTCCAGCGCAGCGAATTCCTGCTGGAGCACGGTGCGATCGACATGATCATTCACCGTCAGGAACTGCGTCCGCGCCTGGGTAACCTGCTGGCGCAACTGACCGGCAAGCCGACGCCGAAATTCGTCGCCGCGCCAATCGAGCCGATCGTCGTTCCGCCGGTGCCTGCAAACATATGACCCAACGCACCCTTGGCGAGTGGCTCGCCTACCTTGAGCAGTTGCACCCTTCGGCCATCGACATGGGCCTTGAGCGCTCGCAACAGGTAGCGTCCCGCATGGGGCTGGGCAAGCCGGCGCCTCGGGTGATCACGGTCACCGGCACCAACGGCAAGGGTTCCACCTGCGCATTCGTGGCTTCATTGCTGCGGGCGCAGGGTCTGAAGGTTGGTGTCTACAATTCTCCGCACCTGCTGCGTTACAACGAGCGGGTGCAGGTCAACGGCGTCGAAGCGACGGATGCCGAGCTGTGCGAAGCCTTTGCTGCGGTAGAGGCAGGGCGTGGCGAAACCTCCCTGACTTACTTCGAAATGGGCACCCTGGCGGCGTTCTGGCTGTTTCAACGGTCAGCGCTGGATGCCGTGGTGCTGGAAGTCGGTCTGGGCGGGCGACTGGACACGGTCAACGTGGTGGATGCCGACATGGCGCTGGTGACCAGCATCGGCGTGGATCACGCGGATTATCTGGGCGACACCCGTGAGTCAGTGGCCTATGAAAAGGCCGGTATCTTCCGCCAGGGCGCGCCTGCGCTCTGTGGCGACCTGAATCCTCCTCAACCTCTGCTGGACAAGGCGCGCGAGCTGGCTTGCCCGTTTTTCCTGCGGGGACGCGATTTTGACCTCGGTGTCACCGATCACAACTGGCAATGGCGCGGTCTTGACGCTCAAGGACGTGTAGTCGAGTTGCATGATCTGCCGTTGCTCGATCTGCCGATGGAAAACGCCGCGCTGGCGTTGCAGGCGTACCTGTTGCTCGGTTTGCCCTGGGTCGATGCGCAGATTATTGATGCGCTGAAAGCCACGCGGGTGGTTGGTCGTCTCGACCGCCGCCAGTTCGACTGGCAGGGCAAGCGTCTGAACCTGTTGCTGGATGTGGGGCATAACCCTCACGCCGCCGAATACCTGGCCCGTCGTTTGGCGAGCCGACCGCCGGCCGGCAAGCGTCTGGCGGTGTTTGGATTGCTGGCGGACAAGGATCTGGATGGTGTTGTCGGCGAATTGAATGCTAGTGTCCAGCACTGGGCTGTTGCGCCGCTGGATTCGCCGCGGGCACGACCGGTCGCCGATTTGCACGGGGTGCTGCACAACCTCGGTGCTTCAGTCGCGTCCTATGACAGCGTGGCCGCCGCCCTGGAAGGGCAGTGCGCGCTGGCGACGAGCGACGACGAAATTCTGTTGTTCGGATCATTTTATTGTGTTGCCGAGGCCCTTGAATGGCTGGCCCGGCGCTCCACGGAGGAAGCGGCAAATGGCATTGCTGGATAAGGCTTACAAACAGCGCATGGTCGGCGCCCTGGTGCTGGTGGCGCTGGCGGTGATTTTCCTGCCGATGCTGTTTTCCCGTCAGGATGAGCAGCGTCAGGTGACGGTCGAAGCGCCAGCCGCCCCGCAAGCGCCTTCGGTGCCGCAGGTGCAGGTTGAGCCGGTGGCGGTGCCTGAGCCGCAAGTCTTGCCGCAGGAGCCTGTGCCGAGTGATGACGACATCGCGCAGCAGGAAGAGCCCGTAATGCCGATCGCGCCGACTGCGCCCGTCGCACCTGCGCCTGCCGCAAAACCGGTAACGCCGCCTCCGGCACCGGCTCCGGTCAACAAACCGACGACTGCGCCGAGCCAGCCGATTACCGCCGCACCGGGTAAGCCGGATACTACTCAAAGCCGCGTCGACGCCAATGGCCTGTCGGTCAGCTGGTCGGTGCAACTGGCCAGCCTGTCGAGCCGTGCCAGCGCAGAAAACCTGCAAAAAACCCTGCGCAGCCAAGGCTACAACGCCTACATTCGCACGGCTGACGGCAAGAATCGGGTGTTCGTCGGGCCGCTGATCGAGCGTGCGGAAGCCGATCGTCTGCGCGACTTATTGAACCGCCAACAGAACCTCAAGGGTTTTGTGGTGCGCTTCCAGCCTGAGCGCGGTTGAAAACTATCGACCCGATTTGAAATGCACTGACAATCGCAGCTTACCGATAAGCATGGGCTCTGCTAAAATGCGCCGCCTTATCCGTCTGTAGGCTGCACTGTGCCATTTACCTGGGTTGACTGGGCGATCGTTGCAATCGTCGCCATCTCCGCATTGATCAGTCTGAGCCGCGGCTTCGTCAAAGAAGCATTATCGCTGGTGACCTGGATCATCGCAGGAGTCGTCGCCTGGATGTTCGGTGGTGCATTGTCCGAATACCTCGCCGGATACATCGAAACGCCATCGGCACGTGTGATCACGGGCTGCGCAATAATGTTTGTCGCCACGCTGATCGTAGGCGCAATGATCAATTATCTTATCGGCGAATTGGTTCGCGTCACCGGGTTGTCCGGGACCGATCGATTCCTCGGCATGGCCTTCGGCGCCGCGCGTGGCGTGTTGCTGGTGGTCGTGGCGGTCGGGCTGTTGAGCCTGGGGCCGGTACAGCAGGACGGGTGGTGGCAACAGTCGCAACTCGTGCCAAAATTTCTATTGGTCGCAGACTGGTCCAAAAACCTGATTCTCGGGTGGAGCAGTCAGTGGCTTGCCAGCGGTATCAGCGTACCCGCTGAAATACCGTTCAAGGAGCACCTCTTGCCGACGGCCAAAACGCCTCAGTGAGTTGTGTTCAGTTCAGATCCATTAAGTAGGGGTTGCGTCGCATGTGTGGCATCGTCGGTATCGTCGGTAAGTCGAACGTCAATCAGGCGCTGTATGACGCGCTAACCGTCCTCCAGCACCGCGGCCAGGACGCTGCCGGTATCGTGACCAGCCATGACGGCCGGTTATTCCTGCGCAAGGACAATGGCCTGGTGCGTGACGTGTTCCATCAGCGTCACATGCAGCGTCTGGTCGGTCACATGGGCATTGGCCATGTGCGTTACCCGACCGCGGGCAGCTCGACCTCGGCCGAAGCTCAACCGTTCTACGTCAACTCGCCTTACGGCATCACCCTGGCGCACAACGGTAACCTGACCAACGTTGAACAGCTGGCCAAGGAGATTTACGAATCTGACCTGCGCCACGTCAACACCAATTCCGATTCGGAAGTGCTGCTCAACGTGTTCGCGCACGAACTGGCCCAGCGTGGCAAGTTGCAGCCTACCGAAGAAGACGTGTTCGCTGCCGTCACTGACGTGCACAACCGTTGCGTCGGTGGTTACGCTGTCGTGGCGATGGTGACCGGTTACGGCATCGTCGGTTTCCGCGACCCGCACGGCATCCGTCCGATCGTTTTCGGTCAGCGTCACACCGACGAAGGCGTGGAGTACATGATCGCCTCCGAAAGCGTGTCCCTGGACGTGCTCGGTTTCACCCTGATTCGCGACCTGGCACCGGGCGAAGCGGTCTACATCACTGAAGACGGCAAGCTGCACACCCGTCAGTGCGCGACCAACCCGTCCCTGACTCCGTGCATCTTCGAACACGTCTACCTGGCGCGTCCGGACTCGATCATCGACGGTGTCTCGGTTTATAAAGCCCGTCTGCGCATGGGTGAGAAGCTCGCCGAGAAGATCCTGCGCGAGCGTCCGGATCACGACATCGACGTGGTTATCCCTATTCCGGACACCAGCCGTACCGCTGCGCTGGAGCTGGCGAACCACCTGGGCGTGAAGTTCCGCGAAGGCTTCGTGAAGAACCGTTATATCGGTCGTACCTTCATCATGCCGGGCCAGGCTGCACGGAAAAAATCCGTACGCCAGAAGCTCAACGCCATCGAACTGGAATTCCGCGGCAAGAACGTGATGCTGGTGGATGACTCGATCGTTCGCGGCACCACTTGCAAGCAAATCATCCAGATGGCCCGCGAAGCTGGCGCCAAAAACGTCTACTTCTGCTCCGCGGCACCGGCCGTTCGCTACCCGAACGTCTACGGCATCGACATGCCGAGCGCTCATGAGCTGATCGCCCATAACCGTTCGACCCAGGACGTCGCGGATCTGATCGGCGCAGACTGGCTGATCTATCAGGACTTGCCTGACTTGATCGAAGCGGTCGGTGGCGGCAAGATCAAGATCGACAAGTTCGATTGCGCGGTGTTCGACGGCCAGTACGTGACCGGCGACGTTGACGAGGCTTACCTGAACAAGATCGAGCAGGCACGTAACGATGCCTCCAAGGTCAAGACGCAGGCAGTCAGCGCGATCATTGATCTGTACAACAACTGAGTAAACGCGCGGCCTGTAGGAGCGAGGCTTGCCCGCGAAGCTTTTGGTGTTCCCAAAGGCCCCTTCGCGGGCAAGCCATGCTCCTACAGGCCGTTTTTGTATCTATTAGCGAGTAGGGAAAGGAGTGACAGCATGAGTCAGGATTGGGATGCCGGTCGGCTGGACAGCGACCTCGAAGGCGTAGCGTTCGATACCCTGGCCGTACGCGCCGGTCAGCACCGCACGCCGGAAGGCGAACACGGTGATCCGATGTTCTTCACTTCCAGCTATGTATTCCGTACCGCCGCCGACGCGGCCGCACGTTTTGCCGGGGAAGTGCCGGGCAACGTTTACTCGCGCTACACCAACCCGACCGTGCGCGCGTTCGAAGAGCGCATTGCCGCCCTGGAAAGCGCCGAGCAAGCCGTGGCCACCGCCACTGGCATGGCCGCCATCATGGCGGTGGTGATGAGTCTGTGCAGCGCCGGCGATCATGTGCTGGTCTCGCGCAGCGTGTTCGGTTCGACCATCAGCCTGTTCGAGAAGTACTTCAAGCGCTTCGGCATCGAAGTCGATTACGTGCCTCTGGCGGATCTGTCCGGCTGGGACGAGGCGATCAAGGCCAACACCAAATTGCTGTTCGTCGAGTCGCCGTCCAATCCGCTGGCCGAGCTGGTGGATATCGCCGAACTGGCGAAAATCGCTCACGCCAAAGGCGCGATGCTGGTGGTCGACAACTGCTTCTGCACGCCTGCACTGCAGCAGCCGCTGAAGATGGGCGCGGACATTGTCGTGCACTCGGCGACCAAGTTCATCGACGGCCAGGGCCGTTGCATGGGCGGCGTAGTGGCCGGTCGCAGTGAGCAGATGAAAGAAGTGGTCGGTTTCCTGCGCACCGCCGGGCCAACCTTGAGCCCGTTCAACGCGTGGATCTTCCTCAAAGGCCTGGAAACCCTGAACCTGCGCATGAAGGCGCACTGCGCCAATGCCCAGCAACTGGCCGAGTGGCTGGAGCAGCAGGACGGTATCGAGAAAGTCCATTACGCCGGCCTGAAAAGCCATCCGCAGCATGCGCTGGCACTGCGTCAGCAGAAAGGTTTCGGCGCCGTGGTGAGTTTCGAGGTCAAGGGCGGCAAAGAGGGCGCGTGGCGCTTTATCGATGCAACCCGATTGATTTCGATCACCGCCAACCTTGGCGACAGCAAGACCACCATCACCCACCCGAGCACCACCTCCCACGGCCGTCTGGCGCCGCAAGAGCGTGAAGCCGCGGGCATTCGTGACAGCCTGATCCGCATTGCGGTCGGTCTGGAAGACGTGGCCGACCTGCAGGCTGATCTGGCGCGCGGGTTGGCTGCCTTGTGATCGAATTGTCCACATCGTCCGCTTCCAATGGTCGCGTTGCACTGGTCACCGGTGCTGCGCGAGGCATTGGTCTGGGGATCGCGGCCTGGCTGATCAGCGAAGGCTGGCAGGTGGTGCTGACGGACCTGGATCGGGTGCGCGGTTCGAAAGTGGCGAAGGTGCTGGGCGACAACGCCTGGTTCATCGCCATGGACGTCTCGAACGAAGGGCAGGTGGCGTTGGGTGTTGCCGAAGTGCTGGGGCAGTTCGGGCGTCTGGATGCGCTGGTGTGCAACGCGGCAGTGGCCGATCCGCACAACATCACCCTGGAAAGCCTCGATCTGTCTTACTGGAATCGGGTACTGGCGGTAAACCTCAGCGGGCCGATGCTGCTGGCCAAGCACTGTGCGCCGTACCTGCGTGCTCACAGCGGTGCGATCGTCAACCTGGCCTCGACCCGCGCCGGGCAGTCGGAACCCGACACGGAGGCCTATGCGGCGAGCAAGGGCGGTCTGCTGGCCTTGACTCATGCCTTGGCGATCAGCCTCGGGCCGGAAATTCGCGTCAACGCCGTCAGCCCTGGCTGGATCGATGCGCGAGACCCTGGGGTGCGGCGTGCCGAACCACTGACCGAAGCCGACCATGCGCAGCATCCGGCGGGCAGGGTAGGGACGGTCGAGGACGTGGCGGCGATGGTTGCCTGGTTGCTGTCGAAGAATGCGGGTTTCGTCACGGGCCAGGAGTTTGTGGTCGATGGCGGCATGACCAAGAAGATGATTTACAGCGAATAGCAGTGCGGAGGCGGTCTTCTGCATTGATGCCTAATGTCCCGGCCTCTTCGCGAGCAGGCTCGCTCCCACATTAAAAACGCGGTCCACTGTGGGAGCGAGCCTGCTCGCGAAGCGGTCTGACGGTCGTGCACATCCCCAGGGATGACACGATTTTGTCTTTTTCAGAAAAACTTCAATCCTGCTATTGACTTAGCTTCGTTAGGTGCGTAAATTTCGCGGCCTCAGAGAAGCAAAGGGTGATTAGCTCAGCTGGGAGAGCGTCTGCCTTACAAGCAGAATGTCGGCGGTTCGATCCCGTCATCACCCACCACTTCTTGAGACTCTTGCGAAAGCAGGAGGGAAGCTGAAAAGCCTCCACCGACGCGCAGCGGTAGTTCAGTCGGTTAGAATACCGGCCTGTCACGCCGGGGGTCGCGGGTTCGAGTCCCGTCCGCTGCGCCATATTTTCCAAGTCAGGTTTATCCCTGATTTGAGATTGAAAGAGAGATTGAAAAGTCTCGAAGCTTCAATCAGACGAGTTAGGACGCAAGTCCAAAGCGATACGCAGCGGTAGTTCAGTCGGTTAGAATACCGGCCTGTCACGCCGGGGGTCGCGGGTTCGAGTCCCGTCCGCTGCGCCATATCTGCCTCAAGGCCCACTGAACGCCTTGGAGCTACGAAGAAGCCTCTGGTGATCTTCGAGTCGATAGCAAAGACCCTGGTCGAAAGACCGGGGTTTTTTGTGTCTGAAATTTGGCTTTTATGCTACTTCACGCTTACCCATATGACCTTTCTGCACGTCCGTTGCATAAAGGACTTCCTTCGTAGCTCTGACATTAATTAGAATCACTCTCATTTACGATAACTCCTTGGCACAGGGCTTCTTGAGATGAGTGATGCAGCGATGCCGAAGGAGCAAACCCTCCACGACCTGTACCGCGATCACCGTGGCTGGCTGGAAGGCTGGTTGAGAAGGCGCATGGGCAACGGATGTGATGCGGCGGATTTGAGTCAGGATACGTTCTTGCGTGTGCTCGCCAGCTCTCAGCGCATCGCTGACTTGCAAGAGCCCCGTGCCTATCTGCTGACCGTCGGCAAACGCCTGTTGAGCAACTTCTATCAGCGTCGCAGCCTTGAGCAAGCCTATCTGGCTGCGTTGGCGTCGATGCCTGAAGACTGTGCGCCATCACCCGAACAGCGCTGGCTGCTGCTGGAAACCCTGCAAGCACTGGATGAGCTGCTCGACGGACTGCCAAGGGCGGTGCGCCGAGCGTTTCTCTGGAGTCAGCTTGAAGGCTTGAACTACCAGCAAATCGCCGAGCGCCTGCGGGTGTCGGAGCGCACGGTCAAACGTTACATGGCGCAAGCCTACGAGCATTGCCTGTTGGTGGAACTGTGAACAGTCAGTCTTCATCCGATCCCCGTCAGGCCGTCCGGGCTGCGGCACAATGGCTTGCGTTGCTCGAATCTGGTGGCGCCAATGAGCAGGACCGCGCGAACTTGCAGCGTTGGCGCGACACCTGCGCCAGTCACGAGCAGGCCTGGCAGAAGGCCCAGGCCTTGCGTCAGCGTTTCGCCGATCTGCCGTCGGCGCTGGCGCTGAGCAGCCTGGACCGCCCTGATCCTGGCCGACGCGCAGTGCTGAAGCGCGCATTGGGCGCCGTGGCGTTGGTGCCGGCGGCCTGGCTGATCAGTCGACAATTGCCTCTGGACGTCTGGCGTGCCGACCTGCACACCGCCACTGGCGAGCGCAAAAAGGTGCAGCTCGCCGATGGCAGTTCCTTGCAGCTCAATACCGCCAGTGCCGTCGATGTGGATGTGCAGAACCGCCGCGTGAAGCTGATAGAAGGCGAGCTGTCGCTGAAGGTGCCGGGCACTGCGCCGCTGACGATCCAGACGAAGTTCGGCAACGTTATCCTCAGCCAGAGCGAAGTCTGCGTGCGCCAGGAGGCGCGCGGCTGTCGGGTGTCGGTGTTCAACGGTAGCGTGCAGTTGCGGCCCCTGCATGGGCCGGCACTGGCATTGCGCGAAGGGCAGCAGGTCAGCCTTGAAGCGGCGGGTGTCGGCGCGATCACGCCATTCGATGCACTTGCGCCGGGTTGGCGTGAAGGCGTGCTGATGGCGAAGAACCAGCCGCTGGGGGATTTCCTGCGCGAACTCGGCACTTACCGACCGGGCGTTCTGCGCTGGGAGCCTGAACTGGAAAGCCTGCGTGTCACCGGCAGTTTCCGTCTCGACGACACGGATCGCGTCCTCGCGCTGCTTGCGGCCAGTCTGCCGCTGGAGGTGCATTCCCGAACCCGCTACTGGGTCACGTTGCTGCCGCGCAAAAATAGTGTGTAAAGCCTGTCCCCTTTTTTCGACTCGCTTGTCATTCAAGGCATGTGAACGAATCAAGAGAGCAAATTCAATGCCTGCACCTTGTTATCCGCGTCTGCGTCCGTTGTTGCACCTGAGCCTGTTGTTGGGCCTGAGTGCCAGTCCATTGTTCATAACCGCAAGCTGGGCCGAAGACAGTGCCCGACGCAATTATCAGGTGCCTGCCGGCAGCCTGAGTGATGCGCTGACCCGTTTCGCGGGGTTGTCTGGGGTCAATCTCTCGGTTGATCCGGCGCTGGTCAGCGGTCGCAACAGTACCGGCCTGTCTGGCGATTACGCGGTCGAGGAGGGCTTTGCGCGACTGTTGCAGGGTTCCGGTCTGCAGTTGCAAGCGGTGGGCGAGCAGGCGTACATCCTGACCCCGGCGCCAGAAGGCAGCAGCCTGCAACTGGCCCCGACCTCGATTCTTGGTGCCACCGGCGGGGCGGACGGCGAGGTGTATGCCGGCGGTCAGGTTGCGCGTCGCGGCTCGCAAGGTTTGCTGGGCTCGAAAGACTTCATGGAAACGCCGTTCAGCATGACCACCTACACCAGTGAGGCGGTCAAGAACTTGCAGGCACGTACCCTGGGCGAGCTGATCGCCAGCGATCCTTCCGTTCGCGCCACCAACCCGGCCGGTGGGCGCTATGAGCAATTCACCATTCGCGGGTTCAGCCTGTTCAACAGTGATGTCGCCTACAACGGCCTCTACGGCGTTTTGCCGACCTATACGATCGACATGGAGATGGCCGACCGCGTCGACATTCTCAAAGGCCCGAGCCAGCTCATCAACGGCATCTCGCCGCGAGGTGCCGTGGGTGGCGGGATCAACGTGGTGCCCAAACGCGCGACTGACAAGCCGATCACTTCGTTTACCGGCAACTACGCGTCCGACAGCCAGACCGGCGGTGCCGTGGATATCGGCAGACGCTTCGGTGAAGACAACAAGTTCGGCATTCGTTTCAACGGCGTAAAACAGTCCGGCGATACCGAATGGGATCACCAGAATGTCGACCGCGAGATGGCCGTGCTGGGGCTGGATTTTCGCGGTGAGCGCCTACGACTCTCGACTAACCTGGGGCGCACCGAGCGCGATACCGACGCCCCGCAGGAGCGCGTGCAAGTTGGCGCCGCCGCACAGGTTCCGCATGCCAGCGATGTCCGCCACAACTATGCGCAGCCCTGGAGCAAGGCGAGTACCAACGACACGTTCGGCACAGTGAACGGCGAATTCGATGTCAGTGATAACGTGATGCTGTACGGCGGTGTGGGCGCGCGCGAAAGCAAACATGACTTCCTCCGTCATGCCGTTGCGGTCACCAACAACCGGGGCGACTTCAGCGTTCAACCCCGTGACTTCACCCGTGACGAAAGTGTCCGGACGGCTACCGCCGGGGTGCGCAACTGGTTCCATACCGGGCCCGTGAGCCATGAAGTCAACCTGGCTGCCAGCTATTTCTACATGGATTTCGAAAATGGCGGCGCCCGTTATGCCACGGCCAACAGCAACCTCTATAACCCGGTGGTAACAGCGACACCTGTCAGGCCCACTCGACTCGATTCGAAGGTCTACACCGAGAACCGCTTCAGCGGTCTGGCGCTGTCCGACACGCTGGGGTTCTTCGATGATCGCCTGTTGCTGACCCTCGGCGCCCGCTGGCAGCGGGTGAAGGTTGATGACTGGACTGACAATGTCAAAGGCGACACGGCCTACGATGAAGAAAAGGTTTCGCCGTCGGGCGGCATCCTCTTCAAGGCAACCGACAAGCTGTCGCTGTACGCCAACTACATGGAAGGCTTGAGCCAGGGCAAGATCGCGCCATCGACTTCAGTGAACGAGGACGAAATATTCCCGCCGTTTATCAGCCGTCAGGTCGAGGTTGGCGCCAAGTATGACGCAGGTGCGTTTGCCGTCACCGCCGCAGTGTTCCGGATCAAGCAGCCGGCCTATGAAACCAACGCCACGACCCGCGTCTTCGGCCCGAACGGCAAGCGCCAAAACGAGGGCGTGGAGCTGAGCGTGTTCGGTGAGCCGCTCAAGGGTTTCCGCTTGCTCGGCGGTGTCATGTACATCGACAGCGAGTTGACTGATACCGCCAACGGCACCTTCGACGGTAACCGTGCGCCAGCAACGCCGGAATACAACGTCAACCTCGGCGCCGAGTGGGATGTGCCGACCTTGCAGGGGCTGACCCTGACCAGTCGCGGCATCTATTCCAGCTCGCAGTATCTGGACCAGTCCAACGTCAAGGAAATCGATTCGTGGGAGCGTTTTGATGTAGGCGCCCGCTACGCGTTCAAGGTCGAGGAAAAGAACATCACCTTGCGCGCCAACATCGAGAACGTGGCGGGCAAGCGCTACTGGAGTTCGGCCGGGGCGTCGGATGACAGCGAGCCGGGATTGACGCTGTCGACGCCGCGCACGTACTTGCTTTCGGCGACTGTCGATTTCTGAATCGGACCTGTGGGAGCGAGCAGGCTCGCTCCCACAAAGTAGTGCGGTGTTGCTCAGTAGCCGAACTTGTCTCGCAATCCGTAGTACCAGGCGCCCAACGCCGCAAACGGTGTGCGCAGCAATTGCCCGCCGGGGAAAGGGTAGTGCGGCAAGTCGGCAAATGCGTCAAAACGCTCAGCCTGGCCGCGCAACGCTTCGGCCAACACCTTGCCTGCCAGGTGCGTGTACGTCACGCCGTGGCCACTGCAACCCTGGGAGTAGTAGATGTTGTCGCCCAGGCGTCCGACCTGCGGAAGACGCGACAGGGTCAGCAGGAAATTGCCGGTCCAGGCGTAATCGATCTTCACGTCCTTGAGCTGCGGGAAAGCCTTGAGCATCTTCGGTCGGATGATCGCTTCAATATTCGCCGGGTCCCGCGCGCCGTACACCACGCCACCGCCGAAAACCAGGCGCTTGTCGCCGGTCAGTCGGTAATAGTCGAGCAGGTAGTTGCAGTCTTCGACACAGTAATCCTGCGGCAACAGGCTCTTGGCCAACGCTTCGCCCAATGGCTCGGTGGTAATCACCTGCGTTCCACACGGCATCGACTTGGCTGCCAATTCTGGCACCAGATTACCGAGGTACGCGTTGCCCGCTACGATGATGAACCTGGCCCTGACCCTGCCCTGAGGCGTGTGCACTACCGGGGTTGCGCCGCGTTCGATGCGTACCGCCGGCGACTGCTCATAGATAGTGCCGCCCAACGACTCGACCGCCGCGGCTTCGCCGAGTACCAGGTTCAGCGGATGAATGTGCCCGCCGCTCATGTCGAGCATGCCGCCAACGTATTGCTCGCAGTTCACCACTTCACGAATGCGGCGTTGATCCAGCAGCTCAAGTTGCGTGTGACCAAAACGCTCCCACAGACGCTTTTGCGATTCCAGATGGCCCATCTGCTTGCCGGTGAGCGCGGCGAACACACCACCGTCCTTCAGGTCGCACTGAATATTATATTTGGCGACCCGCTCACGAATGATCCGTCCACCCTCGAACGCCATCTGCCCCAACAACTGCGCCTGCTTGGGGCCAACGCTGCGCTCGATCACATCGATGTCGCGGCTATAACTGTTAACGATCTGGCCACCGTTACGACCCGATGCACCGAACCCCACCTTGGCGGCTTCCAGCACTGTGACCTTGAAACCGTTTTCCAGCAGAAACAGGGCCGAGGACAGGCCGGTGTAACCGGCACCGATCACACAGACATCAGTCTCTACATCACCCTGCAGGGCCGGGCGCGGCGGAACCGCATTGGCCGATGCGGCGTAGTAGGACTCTGGGTAGGGTGTGTTCGCCATCCTGCTGCCTCTGTTTAATATATTTTACGAGTGCATCGATCCTACCCGAGTTAAAAATCGACCGCCAGCCACCACAAAATCTTCTTTGCAGCCGCGAAATTAAATATTTTGCATATTCATAGGGTTAGCTCGAAAAAAGGTGTTGACACCCCTCCGGAATTCCGTAGAATGCCGCCTCACAGCAGGCACGTAGCTCAGTTGGTTAGAGCACCACCTTGACATGGTGGGGGTCGTTGGTTCGAGTCCAATCGCGCCTACCAAACAAAATCCGCTCTGCTGGGCGGTCTAGAAGGGCTCACCGAAAGGTGGGCCCTTTTTTGTTGTCTGCGATTTGCAAAAAGGTTGCACATCCTGGGCGTATCTCGGTGCCCTCTCGGCTTTGAGGGGGGGGTTATTGCTTTGTTGCTTCATTCGACGAGGATGCCGAGGAGAGGGCCAGCAATCACCACCCGTGCAAGCGATAACCGCTGAGCAGGCAATCCCCGATTTAATGGGCTACTACTGACAGGCTGATCCAACTCAAACCTGACTGGAGTATCTCGATGCTTGCCCACTGGTTTTTTGCGGCGATTCATCTCTTGGCTTACGCCCTGGGTTTCTGGGCCGTACTGACCCGCGGCAGCGCTTTTCGGCGGTTGGCCGCGGGGCTGGGTGAGGCGCGCAGCGTCTTGATTGCAGATAATCTGTGGGGCATTTCAGCGGTCATTCTGCTGATCACCGGTGGGATGCGAGCCTTTGCCGGGTACGAAAAGGGCACTGACTACTATCTTCACCAGCCATTGTTCCATCTGAAGATGACACTTTTCGTTCTGATTCTGCTGCTTGAAATTGCGCCGATGATCACCCTGATCAAATGGCGGATTGCGCAGGCGCGTGGCGCAGCCATTGATGCCAGTCGTGCGAAGCTGTTCGCGCGGATCAGCCATATCGAAGCGCTGCTGGTGATGTTGATGGTCGTGGCAGCCACGGGCATGGCGCGGGGAGTGACGTTTGGTTAGCCGAGTACGAATGCATACTTTCCCAGGCTTAATCCGAAACGTCCGACAGCCATGACGTGAGACATGCCGGTAGTATCGGCTTCACGTTCGGGGATGGGGCGGGATGCAGGAGTGATCGCTGTGCGTGAATCTTTAGCCAGCCGTGGTTCGGGGGCGAACAGGCTGGCTACTGACTGCAGCAGGATTCAGGATTGTGGCTTGTCCGGGGCGGTCAGGCCTGCCTGAATGCGCTGATAGATTTCTTCGCGGTGTACCGCAACGTCTTTCGGGGCGTTGATGCCAATTCTGACTTGCTGGCCGCTTACGCCCAGAATGGTGATCGTAATGTCATCGCCAATATTTATGCTTTCACCGACTTTGCGGGTGAGTATCAGCATGGTCTTCTCCTTGATTGCTTTGTAGGGCACCTGATTCGGACAGTGCAGAGGTCGGTGGTATCTATAGATTAGTGCGAAGTTTCACGGTTTGGGTGCCTCTTTCTGACGCGCAGATGCTGCATTGATTCCCAAGGCGTAACTATACAGAGGCCGCCTCCATGATTCTCGTTGTTTTGCGCCCATTTTGCGGCACTCGAGAAGTATTCATGGGTGTTAAAATCTCCGCTTTCAGCATTCAGAGGGAAGCGTTGTGCGCAAAATGGCTTTGGTAATCGCAGTACTGGCATTGGCGGGATGCGGTGAGGATAAGCGCGCTGATGCGCCAAAGCCGCAGCCAGCCGTGGCGGCAGCGCCAGCGGCGGTATCTGCGCCGCAGTGGGATCTGGAAGTGCGAGGTGAAATAACCCAGGCTGTCAGCGACCTGAGTGGCTGGCTGATCGAGCACAGTTTCGTTTCCAGCGTGATCAAGGAAAATGGCAAGACCCGCATCCTGATGGGGCCATTCAATTCCAAAGCCGAAGCTGAAGCCAAGCAGGAAGAAGTGCGCGCGGCGCTGACCCGGGCGAAAAAACAGAACATCGAACTGCTGGTCATCGAGCATCCGGTGACTCAGTAAGACGTCATCGACCGCCCAAACGCTTGGGCGCCAGCAGCACGATTGAAAACGAAAAAGGCCTGGGGCATTCAACCCCAGGCCTTTTTGTTTTCAACAAGCGCTTAACCGCAAGCTTTCATGTCCACCGGCCCGACAAACTCGTTGCCGCGCCCCATCACGCACGCCACGCTCTGATTGCGCTGACGTTCCCAGGCCTGTACCGGATAGGTTTTGTTCCATGCTTCGTACAGTTGCCGATCCTGTTTCGACAGGCGCAAACCGTACTGCTTGCTCATGTAAAAGTACGTCCGCGCGATCATTCCGCGAATGGAAGGGCGGGGCATGACCTTTTTGGCCTTGAAGTCGACCTGGGTCAGGCACGAACCGTATTGGCCCGATTGCTCCGGCAACCAGCCAAAACTGAAATTGCTGCGATCGCCATTCACCTCGCCGATGCTCGGCACCAGATTATGCAAGTCGGCCTCGGCCTTCTGGTAGGTCGGGTCGTAGCGCGTGCAGTTCTTGCGTCCGCCTTCCTGCCAGCACTGACGCTGATGGCCGATCTGCCAGGCGGGGACGATGTGTTCCCACTCGATGCGCGAAGCGCGCTTGGCATTTTTGCGTGGCACATAACCGCAGGCCGACAGGTCCACCTTGTTGCCGGTGTATTTACAGCCGCAATAGAACTCGGTGGATTGCGGGGCGTACAGCTTCCAGGCGACTTTCTTGGCTTCGTTGAAGGTGCGCGGGGCGTCAGCTTGCGCGCCCATCGCGAAGAGCAAAAACAGCAAAGCAAAAAAACGGACACTCATTGACTCAATCTTCCTTCGGCACAACCCAGAAAATCTGCACACCGCCATCGTCGCGGTAGGCGAGGGTGACGTTGTCGTTTTCGTCGATTTCTTCGAGTAGTTGCTCCCACTCATCCACTGGCTCGTCCGGAAGTCGGAAGATCAGGGCCGCCTTGGCTTTCTGGGCGGTGGGGGAGTTGATGATTTTCTGAACGCGCATACCCATGCGTACATAGGCATCAGGAGAGGCAGAGGTGGTGGCCACGGAATTGTCCTTATTAAGCTGTACGTGCATACAGTATTTAACTGTAGGCATTTTCGCAACTGCTTAAAATTCAAGAAAATCCTCTGACAGCAGTTTTTCCCGATTGGTGTAGGACGAAGGAGATTTTTTTATCAGATAGGAGGCCACTCGCCGTAGCGGGCGAGTGGTGAAAGCGGTGCCCGACCGGAACCGGTCGGGCGAGGGCGAATCAGTATTCCCAGAACATCCGTTGCAGTTCTTTGCTGTCATTGGTCTTGGTCAGCGCGACCATGGCCAGGATACGAGCCTTCTGTGGGTTCAAGTCATGGGCAACAACCCAGTCGTACTTGTCGTCCGGCTGTTCGGCGTTACGCAATACGAAGCCACCGGCGTTGACGTGGGAGGAACGAATGATTTGCACGCCATCCTTGCGCAGGGCTTGCAAGGCTGGAACCACGCGCGAAGACACCGAACCGTTGCCGGTGCCCGCGTGGATGATGGCTTTGGCGCCGGATTGAGCCAGCGCTTTGTAGGCGGTATCACTCACGTTGCCGTAGGAATAGGCGATTTCGACGTCAGGCAGGCTCTTGATGTTCTTGATGTCGAACTCCGAGTCCATGGTGTGGCGCTTGGCCGGCAGGCGGAACCAGTAGGATTTGCCTTCGACCACCATGCCGAGAGGACCCCAGGCACTTTTAAACGCCTCGGTCTTGATGTTGATCATCTTGCTGACGTCGCGACCCGACTGGATTTCATCGTTCATGGTCACCAGTACGCCTTTGCCGCGCGCGTCTTTGCTGCCGGCCACGGCCACGGCGTTGTACAGGTTCAGCATGCCGTCTGCGGACATCGCGGTGCCTGGGCGCATGGAGCCCACGACGATGATCGGCTTGTCGGTTTTTTCCACCAGGTTCAGGAAGTAGGCAGTTTCTTCCAGGGTGTCGGTGCCGTGGGTGATGACGATGCCATCGACGTCTTTGCTGTCAGCCAGTTCGGCCACGCGACGACCCAGTTGCAGCAGGTTGTCGTTGGTAATGCTTTCGGAGGCGATCTGCATGACCTGTTCGCCGCGAACATTGGCCAATTGGCTCAGTTCCGGAACGCCGGCGATCAACTGTTCGATGCCGACTTTCGCCGCTTGATACGTCGCGCTGTTGGCGGCGCTGGCGCCCGCGCCGGCAATGGTGCCGCCGGTGGCCAGGATCACCACGTTCGCCAGTTTCTGTTTGGTTTCGACTTCTTTCGCCTGAAGGGCTGTCGGAAGGAGTAGCAGGAGGGCCAAGGCGCCCGGAACAAAAGTCTTGAAAGCAGATGTCATTATTTTTCTCTCTAGTAGTGAGACGGTGCGGATGCAGGTTCATCTAGATGCGCCCCGGACAGATCTGAATGTCTGGGGTGAATGAGAGGGAGCAGGATCTGTACCAGTCATACCTGGAAATAAAAAATAGCTTTAACCCAATGATTTGTATCAATTATTCGGATTGTGTTGAACGAGGTTTAAACGCCCTGTTGTCCGGTTTTCCGAATATGTTTGTTATTTGCGTTCGGCTCTCCGAAAAGGGCTACGGCTTCTGTTGAACAGGTCTTCTTGCCAGGCGGCAAATCATTGCTAAAGAAACCTGCGCGCAGGTCGATGCCTCTCTGAGGGATCTTTTTTTTTTCAGGAGTTCACATGTCGTTTTCGATAGGCTTTCCCAATGCAGGCGCAATCACCATCGGTGGCAAATCCACCGCAACGATCAAAGCCTTGAGCGAATCAACTTCCGAGGCTTCGACACTGGCGTTGGGTACCGAGGAGGAGGGTGGCGCCACCAAGGTCCGGACCGGCGGCGCGGTAATCGAAACGAAAACGGAAAGCGATAGCGAAAGCGGCAGCGACCAAAGCGTCGTGGTGAAGATGTTGCTCAAGCGTATGCAGGAGCTGCAGCAGCAACTGCGCGAACAACAGCAACAATTGGCGGCGGCTCAAGTGGCGAATTACCCGACACCGGAAGCCAAGACCGATGTCGTCATGTCGATTCAGGGGCAAATTGCCAACACCAGCGGGGCGCTGGCGGAAGTCACAGGCAATCTGGTCAAGGAACTGGCCAAGAGCTCCGGCTCGGGCGGTGTGATCAGCACCACGGCATAAGCGGTTTTGTTACCGCAAGCACAAACCGTGTTTTTCGGCCGTTGACAAATAGCGGCAGGGTTCGCATAGTTCGGTCTACGCAAACGTTTGCGCGGCACTGCCGATGGCTTGTTCCATCGGTTTACGCGGTGAAACTTATGCCAGCGCAAGCGTTGCTCAGAATAATCATAAGATCGGAGTGAACCCATGAAGCTGCCATTCGCTGGACGTCTTCTCGCTGTCGCTATGCTGGCTGCCGCATCCGCCGCGTTGCCTGTCTCCTCGGCCTTCGCCGACACTGAAAAACCCAAAGTCGCGCTGGTCATGAAATCTCTGGCCAACGAATTCTTCCTGACCATGGAAGACGGCGCCAAGGCCTACCAGAAAGATCACTCCGCCGATTTCGACCTGATCTCCAACGGCATCAAGGACGAAACGGACACTGCGGGCCAGACACGTATCGTCGAGCAAATGATTCTGGCCAAGGTCAATGCACTGGTGATCGCACCTGCTGACTCGAAGGCCATGGTCCCGGTGATCAAGAAAGCCATCGATGCCGGTATCACCGTGGTCAACATCGATAACCAGCTGGATCCAGCGGTCGTCAAAAGCAAAAACATCAATGTTCCGTTCGTAGGCCCCGACAACCGCAAGGGTGCGCGTCTGGTGGGTGAGTACCTGGCCAAGCAGCTGAAGGCCGGTGACGAAGTCGGCATCATCGAAGGTGTGTCCACCACCACCAACGCCCAGGCTCGCACTGCAGGTTTCAAGGATGCGATGGAAGCGGCGCAGATCAAGGTCGTGTCCCTGCAATCCGGTGATTGGGAAATCGATAAAGGCAACAAGGTCGCCGCGTCGATCCTCAGCGAATACCCGCAAGTCAAAGCCCTGCTGGCCGGCAACGACAGCATGGCTGTCGGCGCAGTGTCTGCCGTGCGTGCCGCGGGCAAGGCCGGCAAGGTGCAAGTGGTCGGCTACGACAACATCAACGCCATCAAGCCGATGCTCAAGGATGGCCGTGTCCTGGCCACCGCTGACCAGTTCGCTGCCAGGCAAGCCGTGTTCGGCATCGAGACGGCACTGAAGATCGTCAAGGGTGAGAAAGTCGACAGCGGCACCAACGGCGTAATCGAAACTCCGGTAGAGCTGGTTACCAAGTAGTCCTTCTGGCGACACAACGGTGCTCGCCCGTCCGGGCGAGCGCATGGAGAGTTTTTATGTCTGTTTGCGCTCCGAACGCTGTCCTCTCGGTCAGCGGTATCGGCAAGACCTACGCGCAGCCTGTCCTCACCGGTATCGACCTGACGCTGATACGCGGCGAAGTGTTGGCGCTGACCGGCGAGAACGGCGCCGGCAAAAGCACGCTGTCGAAGATCATTGGTGGATTGGTCACCCCGACCACCGGCCAGATGCAATTCCAGGGGCAGGATTACCGCCCCGGCAGCCGTACCCAGGCTGAAGACCTGGGTATCCGAATGGTCATGCAGGAACTCAATCTGTTGCCGACCCTGTCGGTGGCGGAAAACCTGTTTCTCGATAACCTGCCCAGCAACGGCGGCTGGATCAGTCGCAAGCAATTGCGCAAGGCTGCGATCGAAGCCATGGCACAGGTCGGGCTCGATGCGATCGACCCGGACACCCTCGTCGGCGAACTGGGCATCGGTCACCAGCAAATGGTCGAGATCGCCCGCAACCTGATCGGCGATTGCCATGTGCTGATCCTCGACGAACCGACCGCGATGCTGACGGCCCGTGAAGTCGAAATGCTGTTCGAGCAAATCACGCGCCTGCAAGCTCGTGGCGTGTCGATCATCTATATCTCCCATCGCCTCGAAGAGCTGGCGCGGGTGGCTCAGCGCATTGCGGTGTTGCGCGACGGCAATCTGGTTTGCGTCGAGCCGATGGCCAACTACAACAGTGAGCAATTGGTGACCTTGATGGTTGGCCGTGAGCTCGGTGAACACATCGACATGGGCCCGCGCAACATCGGCGCGCCGGCGTTGACGGTCAAGGGGCTGACCCGCTCCGACAAAGTACGCGACGTCTCCTTTGAAGTGCGCGCCGGGGAAATCTACGGGATCTCCGGCTTGATCGGGGCAGGGCGCACCGAGTTGCTACGCCTGATCTTCGGCGCCGACACCGCGGACAGCGGCACGGTTGCGCTGGGGGCGCCGGCACAGGTCGTGAGCATTCGTTCGCCGGCGGACGCGGTCGGTCACGGCATTGCCCTGATCACCGAAGACCGTAAGGGCGAGGGCTTGCTGCTGACGCAATCAATCAGCGCGAATATTGCCCTGGGTAACATGCCGGAGATTTCCAGCGGCGGTTTCGTCAGCAACGGTGACGAGATGTCGCTGGCCCAGCGTCAGATCGACGCCATGCGCATCCGCAGTTCCAGCCCGACGCAATTGGTCTCGGAGTTGTCCGGCGGCAATCAGCAGAAAGTCGTGATCGGCCGTTGGCTGGAACGCGATTGTTCGGTGTTGCTGTTCGACGAGCCGACTCGCGGCATCGACGTCGGCGCCAAATTCGACATCTATGCACTGCTCGGTGAGCTGACTCGTCAGGGCAAGGCGCTGGTGGTGGTGTCCAGCGACCTGCGCGAATTGATGCTGATCTGCGACCGCATCGGCGTGCTGTCGGCGGGGCGCCTGATCGAGACATTCGAGCGCGACAGCTGGACCCAGGATGACTTGCTTGCCGCTGCTTTTGCCGGCTATCAAAAACGTGATGCGCTGCTCAACGAAGCAGCGCCTAGGGATCTTCCATGAAAACTGCAACATCTGCCGGTAAACGTAGTGGCAATTTTTACGGCCTCGGCACCTATCTGGGCCTGGCCGGTGCCTTGCTGGCGATGGTCGCGCTGTTCTCGGTCCTGAGCAGCCATTTTCTGTCTTACGACACGTTCAGCACCCTGGCCAACCAGATTCCGGACTTGATGGTGCTGGCGGTCGGCATGACGTTCGTGTTGATCATCGGCGGCATCGACCTGTCGGTGGGCTCGGTGCTGGCACTCGCGGCGTCGACGGTCAGCGTGGCGATTCTCGGCTGGGGCTGGAGCGTGTTGCCGGCAGCATTGCTCGGTATGGCGGCCGCCGCATTGGCGGGGACGATCACCGGTTCGATCACCGTGGCGTGGCGGATTCCTTCGTTCATCGTCTCCCTCGGCGTGCTGGAAATGGCGCGCGGTGTGGCGTATCAGATGACCGGCTCGCGCACCGCCTATATCGGTGATGCCTTTGCCTGGCTGTCCAACCCGATCGCCTTCGGCATTTCGCCGTCGTTCATCATTGCCTTGCTCATCATCTTCATTGCCCAGGCCGTGTTGACTCGCACGGTGTTCGGTCGCTACCTGATAGGTATCGGCACCAACGAAGAAGCCGTGCGTCTGGCAGGGATCAATCCGAAACCCTACAAGATTCTGGTGTTCAGTCTGATGGGGCTACTGGCCGGTATCGCCGCGCTGTTCCAGATTTCCCGCCTGGAGGCGGCGGATCCGAATGCCGGCTCCGGCCTGGAACTGCAAGTGATCGCCGCGGTGGTGATTGGCGGCACCAGCCTGATGGGTGGGCGCGGTTCGGTCATCAGCACGTTTTTCGGGGTGTTGATCATCTCGGTACTGGCGGCCGGTCTGGCGCAGATCGGCGCAACCGAGCCGACCAAACGCATCATCACCGGCGCGGTCATCGTGGTGGCGGTGGTGCTTGATACCTATCGCAGTCAGCGCGCAAGCCGGCGGACCTGAGTCATGGCAACAATCAAGGATGTGGCAGCGCTCGCGGGGATTTCCTACACCACGGTTTCCCATGTGGTGAACAAGACCCGGCCCGTCAGCGAAGAAGTGCGGATCAAGGTCGAAGCGGCAATCAAAAGTCTCGACTACGTGCCCAGTGCCGTGGCCCGCTCATTAAAAGCCAAGACCACCGCGACTATCGGTCTGCTGGTGCCCAACAGCCTCAACCCATACTTCGCCGAACTGGCGCGCGGCATCGAGGATTACTGCGAGCGCAATGGCTATTGCGTGATCCTCTGCAATTCCGATGACAACCCGGACAAGCAGCGCAGCTACCTGCGCGTGTTGCTGGAAAAGCGCATTGACGGGCTGATCGTGGCGTCGGCCGGTGGGGACGCGGTGCTGGCAGAAGGTCTGGCGGGCGTGCGAACGCCGATGGTGATTGTCGACCGTGGGCTGGAAGGGGTTGATGCGGACCTGGTGCGCATCGATCACGAGTACGGCGCTTATCTGGCGACCCGTCATCTTCTGGAATTGGGGCATCGGGACATCGCCACCATTGGCGGGCCGGCCAGTACCAGCGTCGCGCAGATGCGTCTGGCAGGTTATTGCCGCGCCTTGAAAGAGGCGGGCGTCGAAGTGCCTCGCGATCGCATGCTGGAAAGTGACTTCACCAGTACCGGCGGTTACAGCGCGGCTGCGATCCTCCTGGACAACAATCCGCCCAGCGCTATCTTCGCCGGTAACGACATGATCGGCATCGGCGTGTTGCGCGCCGCCGCCGAGCGCAATATTCGTGTGCCGAGCGAACTGTCGGTGATTGGCTTCGACGATATCCAGATGAGCCGTTATGTCTACCCGGCGCTGACCACCGTGGGGCAGTCGATCCTGCAGCTCGGCGAGATGGCGGCCGAAGTGCTGTTGCGCAGGATCGCCACACCGGCCATGGCCACCGATCAACGGATCGTGACGCCCAGTATTGTCCTGCGCGAATCGACTGCGCCGCTGGCCGGTGTGTTTGCCCACTTCCGTTAAACAGAAAGCACCGTTGAAATTGCATTTATGAGTAGTGATGTATGCCAGCAAAAGTAGTGGTGATAGGCAGCCTGAACATGGACCTGGTGACCCGCGCGTCACGGTTGCCCCGTGGCGGTGAAACGCTGATTGGTGAGTCGTTTGCCACGGTATCCGGTGGCAAGGGGGCCAATCAGGCGGTTGCTGCGGCGCGACTGGGGGCGCAGGTGTCGATGGTCGGTTGCGTGGGCAGCGATGCCTATGGCGAGGAATTGCGCGGAGCGCTGTTGGCCGACCGTATCGATTGTCAGGCGGTCAGCACCGTCGATGGTGCCAGCGGTGTAGCGTTGATTGTGGTCGATGACAACAGCCAGAACGCGATCGTGATTGTCGCCGGTGCCAATGGTGCACTGACGCCAGCAGTGATTGACCGCTTCGATGCGGTGTTGCAGGCAGCGGATGTGATCATCTGTCAGCTCGAAGTGCCGGATGCCACGGTCGGTCATGCGCTCAAGCGCGGTCGTGAACTGGGGAAAACCGTGATTCTCAACCCGGCGCCCGCCAGCCGACCGTTGCCGGCAGACTGGTATGCGGCCATCGACTATCTGATTCCTAACGAGAGCGAAGCCTCGGCCCTTAGCGGTTTGCCGGTGGATTCACTGGAAACCGCCGAAGTCGCGGCGACCCGATTGATCGCCTTGGGGGCCGGCAAGGTGATCATCACCCTCGGTGCCCAAGGCTCTCTGTTTGCCAATGGAAACAGCTTCGAACACTTTCCTGCGCCGAAGGTAAAGGCGGTCGATACCACGGCGGCGGGCGATACCTTTGTCGGCGGTTTTGCTGCCGCACTGGCCGCCGGCAAAAACGAGGCGCAAGCGATCCGTTTTGGTCAGGTCGCTGCGGCGCTGTCAGTGACCCGTGCCGGCGCGCAACCCTCGATCCCCACTTTGTCCGACGTACAGGCCTTTAAAGCACCATGAAAAAAACACCGTTGCTCAACATCGCGCTGTCGCGACTGATCGCTTCCCTGGGGCATGGCGACATGGTCGTGATTGGCGATGCCGGCCTGCCGGTTCCGCCGGGTGTCGAGCTGATCGACCTGGCCTTGACCCACGGCGTTCCGGATTTCATCAGCACGTTGAAGGTTGTGCTCAGCGAAATGCAGGTCGAAAGCCACGTGTTGGCCCAGGAGATTCTGGACAAACAGCCGTCGGCGCTGGTGACGCTGGATGAGTTGAATGCCGAAGGTTCGCTGGGCCGGCGTGAGCTGCTCAGTCATGACCAATTCAAAGTCCTGAGCCGACAGGCGCGGGCGATTGTTCGTACAGGCGAATGTCAGCCGTACTGCAACGTCGTGCTGGTGGCCGGGGTCACGTTCTGATTCGTTTTCGTCTGTCTGCTTTTCCACGCACAAGGAGTGCGCTATGTACCGCTATGCTCAGAAACTGCACCATCTGCTCCGGAGTCTGCTGCTTTTGTCCCTGATTACCGCAACAAGCGCCCAGGCGGCGGAAAAGATCGACTTGATCATCGACACCGACCCGGGTGCCGACGACGTGGTCGCTTTGCTGTTTGCGCTGGCGTCACCAGAAGAACTGAACATCCGCGCGTTGACCACCGTCGCTGGTAACGTACGTCTGGACAAGACCTCGCGTAATGCGCGGCTGGCCCGCGAATGGGCGGGGCGCGAGGATGTGCCGGTTTATGCCGGTGCGCCGAAACCGCTGATGCGTACGCCGATTTATGCCGAGAACATTCATGGTAAGGAAGGCCTGTCGGGCGTCACCGTGCATGAGCCGAAGCAAGGTTTGGCAAAGGGTAATGCAGTTAATTACCTGATCGACACCTTGAAAACCGCCAAACCCCACAGCATCACCATCGCTATGCTCGGTCCACAGACCAACCTGGCGCTGGCGCTGATCCAGGAGCCCGAAATCGTTCAGGGCATCAAGGAAGTGGTGATCATGGGCGGTGCTCACTTCAACGGAGGCAACATCACCCCGGTGGCCGAGTTCAATCTGTTCGCCGACCCGCAGGCTGCTGAAGTGGTGCTGAAAAGTGGCGTCAAACTGACCTATCTGCCATTGGACGTGACCCACAAGATCCTCACCAGCGAAGCGCGCCTGAAGCAGATCGCCGCACTGAACAACAATGCCAGCAAGCTGGTGGGCGATATTCTCAACGAGTACGTCAAAGGCGACATGGAGCACTACGGTCTTCCGGGTGGCCCGGTACATGACGCGACGGTCATTGCCTACCTGCTCAAGCCGGAGCTGTTCACCGGCCGTTCGGTCAATGTGGTGGTTGATAGCCGCGAAGGCCCAACTTTCGGTCAAACCATCGTCGACTGGTATGACGGCCTGAAAGCGCCGAAAAATGCGTTCTGGGTTGAGAGTGGCGATGCCCAGGGTTTCTTCGACCTGCTGACCCAGCGTCTGGCTCGTCTGAAGTAAGTTGTACTCCCGCAGGTGCCAGCCTGCGGGGTTACTCCCTTTCGTTGTATTCAGCGCCCTTGTAGTCGGCCGGGTACTTCTCGAATACCTGCGCGATGAAGGTTTGCGCCGCTTCAGTCCCCAGCTCCTTGACCAATAGATCGATACCAATGATTGCCAGCTCTTCCGGACTGCCCGGGCTGTAAGAGCTGTGGCCTTGCGGCCACTTGGCTTTGATGTCGGCGTCGATGCTTACGGTGGTCATGATGGCGCTCGTGAATTCGGGAAAGTCTGGGGGTGAGTTAAGCATTTTGCAGAGTGTTTGGCACTCCGACTTAGGCATGAGGGAAAGGCTATGCGACACTTGGGTTTTGATGATTTTTCAAGGACCGTGCTGTGCAGATTGATTTGAACTCTCCTGACGGCTTGACCCTTGAGGCGGTGCGCCAGCTGCTGGCCTCTGCCAGTGATGATGAGCACACCCAATTGCGGGTGACCAAGGGCGGCATCGCTTACATTTCATCGGGTGTCGTGGGCGGCACGGACATCGGCGGGCTGCTGTTTCGTCTGGAGACGTGGGCCAAGGGCTCGGGGTATGTGGGATTGGTCGCGGCCAGTGACGAGGTGTGGGTCATGCAGATCTTCAATGCGCTGAAAGAGAACTGGCCATCACCACCATTCGATTACATCGATATTTATTGAGCGCAGGTCATATTCAGTCACGATTGCGGGGTGAATGACCGGGAGTGCTCAGGCAAACTCGCCGCTTGTCCGGGTCGAGGGCAGGGCGCTGGCGCTGCCTGTGAAACCAAACGCCAGATTGGCGGTCGCACGATCTCAGCTTAACTATTGAAAAAAGGAGGCTTCATGCCTTGGAAGCTCGCGTCATTGGGTACTTTGTTGGCCGCTAGTCTGCTGGCAGGTTGCAGCAGCACATCTACCGAATCGGCAACAGACCCTGTCACGACGACGGATACCGGCCACAGTCGATGCGAAGCAAAGGCTGCCGAATTCACCATTGGCAAAAAGGCTTCGCCCGCGCTGCTGGAACAGGCGCGTGTTCGCGCAGGTGCGCAGAATGCCCGTATCCTCAAGCCTGACGATATGGTGACGCTGGAGTACCGCTCCGACCGCTTGAACCTGAACACCGATGCCAACCTGGTGATCACGCGCATCAACTGCGGCTGATAGCGTCCGGCTTTTGCTTCACCCATAAAAAACCCCGTCACATGGACGGGGTTTTTTTAGTGCGCCAAGAAATTACTCTGGGCGAACTTGAGCAGCTTGCATACCCTTTTGGCCTTTCTCAGCCACGAAGGAAACAGTCTGGCCTTCTTTCAGGCTTTTGAAACCGTCGCTTTCGATAGCTTTGAAGTGTACGAACAGGTCGTCACCGCCACCTTGAGGAGTGATGAAGCCGAAGCCTTTTTCATCGTTGAACCATTTAACGGTGCCGGTTTGGCGATTAGACATGGTGTATCTCCAAGAAACATATATTTTCAGTAGTACTGTGCTGCTCAGGCCAACTGGGCACACCGGGGTATCATAGTCGAAATGTTCGCTTTGGGAGCCCCCCGGACGTGCTGTTTGCCCTACAGTCGCGCTTTCTTTGTTGCCTGATGTGGCTGAAAGCCCCGATTTAAAAGGCTTTCAGCCGAAAGTAAAGACGATAAAAAAACCTGTAAAACCTGCATAAATTGTCGAAAAAGGCGGTTTTCAGATGCCTTTTGCCGGCACCAAACCCTTTTTTGACGCCTTGTCGGGCTTATTTTTTCTGCGGATTATTGGCCTTGCACTTGGAAATCTGGGTCAGGGCCTGTTGTTTCAGGGCGTCACTGGCCTGGTTGTCCATCAACGACTGAATGTCGCTGGCCGGGTATGACTTGATTGCATCGGCACCACAAGCGCAGTGGGCTTTTGCAGCCGCAGCGCCGATCTGAGGGGTGGCCGCTTGAGTGCACTGAGCCATGTATTTCTCGCGCTCGCCCTTCGGCCAATCGGCATGGGCGGCCAACGGCAGCAACAGGACGATGGGGGCGACTACTGCGAACAAACGATTCAGACGCATGCTGGGATGCTCCTTGTGGGTCAATGTCTTGTTATCTGAGGGGTAAAGCGGGGTTCAAGTTCAGCACTCTGGCATAAAAAGGACTGATTTGCCCCAGCAGAAAACCTCGGCACCGCGACGACCGTTCATCTGTGCTAGCATGCCTGGCTCGGGTATTTGCAAGCTCCGCAGACCTTCAGTCACGGTGGCGGCAGATGTTCGAATAACCCTGATTTGAATCCCAGTCACTCTGGTTCGGTTTTCCGGTTGGCCGCAAGGCTCCTGCCGCTGTAAGGCAGGCGTTCGTCATTGAATGGCCTGGACCGGATCTTGTACTGGCTCATCCCAACCCACGTGACCTTTGGTAGGGGTCACCACTAGGAGAGGAGGCGCCATGCCAACTATTACTCTTCCCGACGGCAGTCAACGTTCATTCGATCACCCGGTTTCCGTAGCCGAGGTCGCCGCATCCATTGGTGCAGGTCTGGCCAAGGCCACCGTGGCCGGCAAGGTCGATGGCAAGCTGGTCGACGCCAGCGACATCATCAGCGCCGACGCTACGCTGCAAATCATTACGCCAAAGGATGAAGAGGGGCTGGAGATCATTCGCCACTCTTGCGCCCACCTGGTTGGCCATGCGGTCAAGCAGCTGTATCCGACCGCCAAAATGGTCATCGGCCCGGTCATCGACGAAGGCTTCTATTACGACATCGCCTTCGAGCGTCCTTTCACTCCGGACGACCTGGCCGCCATCGAACAGCGCATGCAACAGCTGATCGAAAAAGATTACGACGTGATCAAGAAAGTCACTCCGCGCGCCGAAGTGATCGAAGTGTTCAAGGCCCGTGGCGAAGACTACAAGCTGCGCCTGGTCGAGGACATGCCGAACGAACAGGCCATGGGCCTGTACTATCACGAAGAATACGTCGACATGTGCCGCGGTCCGCACGTGCCGAACACCCGCTTCCTGAAATCCTTCAAGCTGACCAAGTTGTCCGGCGCCTACTGGCGTGGCGATGCCAAGAACGAGCAATTGCAGCGCGTTTACGGCACCGCATGGGCGGACAAGAAGCAGCTGGCGGCTTACATCCAGCGCATCGAAGAAGCTGAAAAGCGCGATCACCGCAAGATCGGCAAGCGCCTGGGCCTGTTCCACACCCAGGAAGAGTCGCCGGGTATGGTGTTCTGGCACCCGAACGGCTGGACGCTGTATCAGGTACTCGAGCAGTACATGCGCAAAGTTCAGCGCGACAACGGCTACCTGGAGATCAAGACTCCACAAGTCGTTGACCGCAGCCTGTGGGAGAAATCCGGGCACTGGGCCAACTACGCCGACAACATGTTCACCACTCAGTCGGAAAACCGCGACTACGCCATCAAGCCAATGAACTGCCCTTGCCACGTGCAAGTGTTCAACCAGGGCCTGAAAAGCTACCGCGAGTTGCCGATGCGCCTGGCCGAGTTCGGTGCCTGCCACCGTAACGAGCCATCGGGTGCACTGCACGGCATCATGCGTGTGCGTGCGTTCACTCAGGACGACGCCCACATCTTCTGCACCGAAGAGCAGATGCAGGCCGAATCCGCTGCGTTCATCAAGCTGACCATGGACGTCTACGCCGACTTCGGCTTCAAAGATGTCGAGATGAAGCTGTCCACTCGTCCGGAAAAACGCGTCGGTTCCGACGAGCTGTGGGACCGCGCCGAAGCCGCATTGGCTGCAGCCCTTGATAGCGCTGGCCTGCCGTACGATCTGCAGCCGGGCGAGGGTGCGTTCTACGGTCCGAAGATCGAGTTCTCGCTGAAAGATTGCCTTGGTCGCGTCTGGCAGTGTGGTACCCTGCAGCTCGATTTTAACCTGCCTGTCCGTCTGGGAGCCGAATACGTCTCCGAAGACAACAGTCGCAAGCATCCGGTGATGTTGCACCGGGCGATCCTTGGATCCTTCGAACGTTTCGTCGGAATCCTGATCGAGCACTACGAGGGTGCATTCCCTGCGTGGCTGGCTCCGACCCAGGCAGTGATCATGAACATCACTGACAAACAGGCCGATTTTGCCGCCGAGGTTGAAAAAACTCTCAACGAAAGCGGATTTCGTGCCAAGTCTGACTTGAGAAATGAAAAGATCGGCTTTAAAATCCGCGAGCATACTTTGCTCAAGGTTCCCTATCTCTTGGTTATCGGAGATCGGGAAGTCGAGATGCAGACTGTCGCTGTGCGTACTCGTGAAGGTGCTGACCTGGGCTCGATGCCCGTCGCCCAGTTCGCTGAGTTTCTCGCGCAAGCGGTTTCCCGGCGTGGTCGCCCAGATTCGGAGTAATTATTATTAAGCGTGAAATGAGACAAGATAAACGAGCTGCACCGAAAGCCCCGATCAACGAGAATATCTCGGCACGCGAGGTTCGGTTAATTGGGGCTGAAGGTGAACAGCTTGGGATTGTGTCAATTGAAGACGCGCTTCTTAAGGCTGAAGAGGCCAAGCTGGATTTGGTGGAGATTTCCGCCGATGCAGTACCCCCTGTTTGCAAACTGATGGACTACGGCAAATCGATCTTCGAGAAGAAGAAGCAGATTGCCGCGGCCAAGAAAAACCAGAAGCAGATTCAGGTTAAAGAAATCAAGTTTCGTCCAGGGACGGAGGAAGGGGATTACCAGGTAAAACTGCGCAACCTGGTACGTTTCCTGAGTGATGGGGACAGGGCCAAGGTATCCTTGCGATTCCGCGGCCGTGAGATGGCCCACCAGGAGCTGGGGATGGAACTCCTCAAGCGAGTTGAAGGTGACTTGCTCGAGTACGGTTCGGTCGAACAGCATCCTAAGATGGAAGGACGCCAGCTGATCATGGTCATCGCCCCGAAAAAGAAGAAGTAATCAACAGGGCACGGCAGGCCTTCTGATTATGTTTATCAACTGAATGCGGAGTATCCGAACATGCCAAAAATGAAAACGAAAAGTGGTGCTGCTAAGCGGTTTCTGAAAACTGCTAACGGTATCAAGCACAAGCACGCTTTCAAGAGCCACATCCTGACTAAAATGTCGACCAAGCGTAAGCGTCAACTGCGCGGTAGCAGCTTGCTGCATCCGTCTGACGTGGCAAAAGTCGAGCGCATGCTGCGCCTTCGTTAATTTTAGTCAAGAATAGAGGAAGTAACTCATGGCTCGTGTAAAGCGTGGCGTCATTGCCCGTAAACGTCACAAAAAAATTCTGAAACTTGCTAAAGGCTACTACGGCGCTCGCTCGCGCGTATTCCGTGTTGCCAAGCAAGCGGTAATCAAGGCAGGCCAATACGCCTACCGTGACCGTCGTCAGAAAAAACGTCAGTTCCGCGCTCTGTGGATCGCTCGTATCAACGCTGGTGCACGTATCAACGGTCTGTCCTACAGCCGTTTCATCGCCGGCCTGAAAAAAGCGTCCATCGAGATCGACCGTAAGGTTCTGGCTGATCTGGCAGTGAACGAAAAAGCGGCGTTTGCTGCGATTGTCGAGAAAGCTAAAGCCACCTTGGCTTAAGTACCCCCGACAGTCACCCGGCCTCACCTCTGTGAGGCCAGGTGTTAAACGTCATAAATAGGGGAAGAGCCTTCAAGCTCTTCCCCTATTTTGTATCTGGAGTCTGTACATGGAAAACCTGGATGCGCTCGTCTCTCAAGCACTAGAGGCTGTGCAAAGCGCTGAAGATATCAATGCCCTGGAGCAAATCCGGGTTCACTACCTTGGCAAAAAGGGCGAATTGACTCAGGTGATGAAGACCCTGGGGAATTTGCCGGCAGAAGAGCGTCCGCAAGTCGGCGCCCTGATCAACGTTGCCAAGGAGCGTGTCACAGAGGTTCTCAATGCCCGCAAGGCACTGTTTGAAGAGGCCGACCTGGCCGCCAAACTGTCTGCCGAGTCCATTGACGTGACCCTGCCTGGCCGTGGCCAGACCTCGGGTGGTCTGCATCCGGTTACTCGCACTCTGGAACGTATCGAACAATTCTTCACCCACATCGGCTACGGCATCGCCGAAGGCCCTGAGGTCGAAGACGATTACCACAACTTCGAAGCGCTCAACATCCCAGGCCATCACCCGGCCCGGTCGATGCATGACACCTTCTATTTCAATGCCAACATGTTGTTGCGCACCCATACCTCGCCGGTACAGGTCCGCACCATGGAATCGAAACAGCCACCGATCCGCATCGTCTGCCCAGGCCGTGTGTATCGTAGCGACTCCGATATCACCCACTCGCCGATGTTCCACCAGGTCGAAGGCCTGCTGGTCGATCGCGATATCAACTTCGCCGACCTGAAAGGGACCATCGAAGAATTCCTGCGCGTGTTCTTCGAAAAAGAACTGGCCGTGCGTTTCCGTCCTTCGTACTTCCCGTTCACCGAGCCATCCGCTGAAGTCGACATGGAATGCGTGATGTGCAGCGGCAAAGGCTGCCGTGTCTGCAAACAGACTGGCTGGCTGGAAGTGATGGGCTGCGGCATGGTTCACCCGAACGTGCTGCGCATGTCCGGGATCGACCCGGAAGAGTTTTCGGGCTTTGCCTTCGGCATGGGCGTTGAGCGTCTGGCCATGCTGCGTTACGGCGTGAACGACTTGCGTCTGTTCTTCGACAACGACTTGCGGTTCCTCGCGCAATTTCGCTAGTCGTAACGAATTCTTAGGAGAGCAGGATGAAATTCAGTGAACAATGGCTGCGTGGCTGGGTTAGCCCGCAGGTAAGTCGCGACGAGCTGGTTGCCCGTCTGTCGATGGCCGGTCTTGAGGTCGATAGCGTTACGCCGGCCGCCGGTGAATTCAGCGGTGTGGTGGTGGGCGAGGTGCTGAGCACCGAACAGCACCCGGATGCTGACAAGTTGCGTGTTTGCCAGGTCAGCAATGGGTCGGAGACTTTTCAGGTCGTGTGCGGTGCGCCAAACGTGCGTCCGGGCCTGAAGATCCCGTTTGCCATGATTGGTGCCGAACTGCCGGGCGACTTCAAAATCAAGAAAGCCAAGCTGCGTGGCGTTGAGTCCAACGGCATGCTGTGCTCGCAAGCCGAACTGCAAGTGGGCGAAGGCAACGATGGCCTGATGGAGTTGCCGGTCGATGCTCCGGTCGGTCAGGACATTCGTGAATACCTGAACCTGGACGACGCCAGCATCGAGGTCGACCTGACCCCGAACCGCGGCGACTGCCTGTCCCTGGCCGGTCTGGCCCGTGAAGTCGGCGCGCTGTACGCCGCTGAAGTCACCCGCCCGGTCGTGGCGACCGTTCCAGCCGTGCACGATGAAGTGCGTTCGGTTGAAGTGCTGGCACCAGCCGCTTGCCCGCGTTACCTGGGTCGAGTGATCCGCAATGTCGACCTGTCCAAGCCTACGCCGCTGTGGATGGTCGAGCGTTTGCGTCGCGCCGATGTGCGCAGCATTGATGCGGCCGTCGACATCACTAACTACGTGATGCTGGAACTGGGTCAGCCGCTGCACGCGTTCGATCTCGCCGAAATCAATGGCGGCATCCGCGTACGTATGGCCGAAGAAGGCGAGAAGCTGGTGCTGCTCGACGGTCAGGAAGTCAGCCTGCGTAGCGATACGCTGGTGATCGCCGACCACACCCGCGCCCTGGCAATCGCCGGCGTAATGGGCGGCGAGCACAGCGGCGTCAACACCGCGACCACTCGTGACATTTTCCTTGAAAGTGCGTTCTTCGATCAGATCGCCGTGGCTGGCAAGGCTCGTTCCTACGGCCTGCACACCGACGCCTCGCACCGCTACGAGCGTGGCGTGGACTGGCAACTGGCCCGTGAAGCCATGGAGCGCGCCACTGGCCTGCTGCTGGACATCACTGGTGGCGAAGCCGGTCCGATCATCGAGACCGTCAGCGAACAGCACCTGCCTTCGATTGCGCCGGTTACTCTGCGTGCGCAACGCATCACTCAGATGCTGGGTATGGAAATGGATTCGACCGAAGTCGAGCGACTGCTCAGCGGCCTGGGTCTGAAGATTTCTGCCGATGGGGCAGGGCAGTGGCGCGTTGAAGTGCCGAGCCATCGCTTCGACATCAGCCTCGAAGTCGATCTGATCGAAGAGCTGGCCCGTCTGTACGGTTACAACCGTCTGCCGGTTCGCTATCCGCAAGCCCGTCTGGCGCCGCAAGCCAAGGCTGAAGCGCGTAGCGATCTGCCTGAACTGCGTCGCCTGCTGGTGGCTCGCGGTTATCAGGAAGCGATCACCTACAGCTTCATCGATCCGAAACAATTCGAGTTGTTTAATCCGGGTGTTGAGCCGCTGTTGCTGGCTAACCCGATTTCCAACGACATGGCGGCCATGCGCTCGTCCCTGTGGCCTGGTCTGGTCAAGGCGCTTCAGCACAACCTGAACCGTCAACAGGATCGCGTGCGTCTGTTCGAAAGCGGTCTGCGTTTTGTCGGTCAGCTGGAAGGCTTGAAGCAAGAGCCGATGTTGGCGGGTGTCGTTTGCGGTACTCGTCTTCCGGAAGGCTGGGCGCAAGGCCGCGACGTCGTGGATTTCTTCGACGTGAAAGCTGACGTGGAAGCGGTTCTGGGCTTCGCCGGTGCACTGGATTCGTTCACGTTCGTGCCAGGCAAACA
The DNA here is from genome assembly GCF_019956155.1 of Pseudomonas sp. BF-RE-22. NCBI lineage: Bacteria > Pseudomonadati > Pseudomonadota > Gammaproteobacteria > Pseudomonadales > Pseudomonadaceae > Pseudomonas > Pseudomonas sp. BF-RE-22. Next base: position 287,191 of record NZ_JAHBDD010000044.1, read on the forward strand.
CCCAGCGTTGCACCCGGGTCAAACCGCACGCATCGAGCGCGAAGGTCGTTTGGTAGGTTTCGTTGGCGCAATCCACCCTGAATTGTCGAAAACCCTCGGTCTCGACCGTCCGGTCTTCGTTTTCGAGCTGGTTCTGGCCGAAGTGGCGTTGGGTAAAATGCCTAAATTCCAGGAGTTGTCGCGCTTTCCTGAAGTGCGTCGTGACCTTGCGCTGATCGCCGAAAAAGACGTCGCAGCCAGTGCTGTACTGGACGTAATCCGTGAAAATGCAGGGGAATGGCTGACGGACCTCAGGCTATTTGACGTGTATCAGGGTAAAGGCATTGATCCTGATAGAAAAAGCCTTGCAGTCGGCTTGACCTGGCAGCATCCATCGCGCACTCTTAATGACGATGAGGTGAATACCACGACGCAAAACATCCTCACCTCGCTCGAACAAAGGTTGAACGCCACGTTAAGGAAGTGACGTATGGGGGCTCTGACGAAAGCTGAAATGGCGGAACGTCTGTATGAAGAGCTGGGCCTGAATAAACGGGAGGCCAAGGAATTGGTCGAACTGTTTTTTGAAGAAATCAGGCACGCTCTTGAAGACAACGAACAAGTCAAATTGTCCGGTTTCGGCAATTTCGACCTTCGGGACAAACGCCAGCGGCCTGGCCGCAATCCGAAAACGGGTGAAGAAATCCCGATCACGGCTCGCCGTGTGGTCACCTTTCGTCCAGGGCAGAAGTTGAAGGCCCGAGTTGAGGCTTATGCTGGAACCAAGTCATAACGACGAGCTACCCGTCATCCCAGGCAAACGCTACTTCACCATTGGTGAAGTCAGCGAGCTGTGTGCGGTAAAACCGCACGTGCTGCGCTATTGGGAGCAGGAGTTTCCTCAACTCAACCCCGTCAAACGGCGCGGAAACCGCCGGTATTATCAGCGACAAGACGTGCTGATGATCCGGCAGATCCGCGCGCTTCTTTACGATCAAGGGTTCACCATCGGCGGCGCACGCTTGCGTTTGTCCGGCGATGAAGCCAAAGACGACACCACTCAATACAAACAGATGATTCGGCAGATGATCGCCGAATTGGAAGATGTGCTGGTGGTCCTCAAGAAATAAATTCATGCGTTTGAATACTTCCAGTTTTCAAAAGCTTGCGATATATTCTTGAGCGTTCTTCGAGATGAAGGACGAGTTTCACGCCTAGTCGGGGCGTAGCGCAGTCCGGTAGCGCACTAGCATGGGGTGCTAGGGGTCGAGTGTTCGAATCACTCCGTCCCGACCATATTTATCAGTAACTTAGCCGAACTCTAGCCAGTTCGGCTTTTTTACGCGTAGGGACTTTTGCAGGGCTCATCCCGCTTTCCTCCTCAAGATGGTCAGTGCCGGTCCTCGCGAATCGGTGGCTGACACTTTGTTTGCCGCGTCGATCACTTGTCCAGTTCATGCCGGTCGACGGCGACGCCTTGTTTTCCAATGGGAAATTCAAGGATGTGCGGGCGTACTTCTGCGTCAAATACCGCACGACACATGCGCAGGTACGCCGGCGCCTGCTTAGCCCGGATGAAACGGGGGAGAAGTGATAGATCCGCAGCCATCACTCTCACTCTCACTCTCACCTCTCCCGATTGACGTGGCTGGCGGCCTCTGCGTCCAGTTTCAATTTGAAATGGCTATTACGAGTGGTGGTTCAATGGTGATAAATTTCGCGTCGTTAGCAAGATGGATGGACGAGAAGGGCGCTCCTAGTCCTGGGATCGGACGACTGCACAACTTTACTTGGCTACAGAGCAGCACTTGTTCCGGTGGACGGTGTATTCGCGCTAACCATTGAGAGACCGAGCAATGCCCGGCAGAAGGGTTACTGGATGCTGAAGAAAAAGCCGGAAAGTAAAGCAGCGGCGACCGCTGCAGAGATTGAAAGATCAATCCAAGCCCTGAGTAAAATGGCTGAACGCCTCTGGGGTGAGGGCCGAGAAGCTGAGGCGAAAGCCCTTCTCGATGCTTTGGATGCGTTAAACCGGGCGCTTGATCGGATCAGGATTGGAGAGAGTCGCAGGATTCTCCATTGAGGGTACAAATCAGCTGGCGGCCCAGTTGAGAGCTGGTGATCCGGCAAAAAAGGCAGATATCTGATGTGGCTACTTGAACTTTTATCCCTTCTCGGCGACCTCGGCAATATTCCGCATTACGAAAAACCTCGCAGGGTCTTCACTCGGGGATTTGTCGCATTCTGCGTGCTGGTGGCTGTTTTTGAGCTGATAGTGCTGAACCAGTTCTATGGCACGCGTGGCTGAATTCTTCTGGTGCTGGGAAAAAAGGGGGGCTGAAGAACCGCAAGACCACGCGCTCGGACGCAGCCGGGGCGGCCTGACGACCAAGATTCACATGCTGCGCGATGCCAATGGCGTGCCTTTGCACTTCCTGCTTTCAGGCGGGCAGGCCAGCGATATCGCCTATGCTCAACCGGCGCTGAATGAGACTTACGTCCCAAGCCTGCCCGGCCGTCCCCGCAAACGCTGCCGTTGGTTGTTGGCCTACAAGGGCTATGGCGCCGAGGCTCTACGTTGTTACTGCGACCGCTACCGGATGCAACCGGTAATCCCGCTGCGCAGCATGAAGCGCAAGCCCAGCCGGGTTTGCCGAGACTGTTTGACCGCCCCAAGTACCGGCAGCGCAACATCATCGAGCATATGTTTGGCTGGTTGAAGGAGAACCACCGCATCGTTACGCGTTTCGACAAGCTCGCGAGAAGTTATGCGACGATGGTCTCACTGGCTTGTGCCACGCGGTGTTTGCGACATTGCTTTTCGTACAGAGCCTAGGGGGCGAGCGTTCGAATCACTCCGTCCCGACCATATAATTCAAAGGGGTCGCGAGATTTTATCTCGCGGCCCCTTTTTATTTGTTGTCGTTTTCACCCTCAAAAAACGGATGGCTCTGGGGGGGGGGGGGGGGGCCCAACCTCACA
>NZ_JAHBDD010000034.1:0-47592 GCF_019956155.1 Pseudomonas sp. BF-RE-22
GTCCCCCACCCGCCTGTTTGTCCCCCTCGCCCTCGCCTTGCTGGCCGCGTGCGCCACGCAACCGAAACAGAACGTGACCGTGGAAAAACAAAGCGAATGCCCCGTGCAACTGCACAACGGGCAAAACCTGATCCTGTCCCTGCCGAGCAACCCGACCACGGGTTACCGCTGGGCGATCCAGGATTCGGCCGGTGGCGTATTACGCGCTCTGGGGCCAGAAGTTTATCGAAACCCGGAAGATGCCGGTGTCGTGGGCGCAGCCGGTGTGTCGACCTGGCGCTTTCAGGCGTTCGCGGCCGGTTCGGGGCGCTTGCGCCTGACTTCGCAACAACCCTGGGCGCCGGAAGTGCCGGCGGTGGAAACCTTCGACTGCGCGATCTCGGTTAACTGATCATGGGCTGGCTGATTCTGGCGCTGATGGGCGCGGTGACCTTTCTTTACGGCCTGAGCGTGCACGCCGCGCTGCTCTGCCTGCTGGTCAAACCGTTGCCCGTGCTGGCCTTGCTCGGCTGGCTGCACGATGCACCGCCCAGCGAGTATCGACGCTGGATCAGCCTGGGTTTGATCTTTTCCCTGTTGGGCGATGTGTTGCTCGCGTGGCCGGGGGATTTGTTTGTGTTCGGCCTCGGGGCGTTTTTGGTCGCGCACCTTGCCTATCTGAAAGCGTATTTGAGTGATTGCCGGCGGTTGGCGGTGCTGCCGTTGATCCTCGCGCTGGGCGTCGGCGCGGTGCTGTTGGGGATATTGATTGCCCACGGACTGGGGCCATTGCTGATTCCGGTGATCGTCTATGGCCTGGCGATCAGCGCCATGCTCTGGCGTGCGCTGGCTCGCCTGGGCACCGATGTACCGAAGCGCTCTGCGCTGCTGGCGGCTGCGGGTGCGTTGGCGTTTGTGTTTTCAGATAGCGTGATTGGTATCAATCGGTTTGTTGCGCCGTTTCATGCCGCGCCTTACGTGATCATCCTCAGTTACTGGCTGGGGCAATGGGGGATTGCGGCATCCGCGTTCGGCACCAAACCGCGCTGAACTCATCGCGAGCAGGCTCGCTCCCACAGGTACAGCGCAATCCCTGTAGGAGTGAGCCTGCCCGCGAAGCAATGTCCCTGAACACGAATATCTAAAAGCCTGCCCACCGCTTTATCAGACAACCCGCGCATCCCCGCGCCAAGTTGGCTAAAATGCCGGCCTTTTCCACATACGCCGCTGGAACCGCCGTGAGCAAAGAACCCGATCGCCTTTTCGCCCAGCCTTTGGCCCAGGTGCCCGACTTCGCCTTTAACGAGGACGTGGTGCGGGTGTTCCCGGACATGATCAAGCGCTCGGTGCCAGGTTATCCGACCATTGTCGAAAACCTCGGCGTGCTCGCCGCGCAATTCGCCCAGCCCAACAGCGTGCTCTACGACCTCGGCTCGTCCCTCGGCGCCGTGACCCAGGCGTTGCGCCGTCACGTGCGCACCGACGGCTGCCGCGTCATCGCTGTGGATAACTCGGCGGCGATGGTCGAACGCTGCCGCGAATACCTCAACGGTCAGGACTCGATGTTCCAGGAGTTGCTGCCGGTGGAAGTGATCGAAGGCGACATCCTCGCCCTCGACTTTCAGCCAGCCTCCGTAGTGGCGCTGAACTTCACGTTGCAATTCATTGCTCCCGAGCAGCGCACCGCGTTGCTGAGTCGCATCCGCCAGTCGCTGCTTCCCGGTGGCGCGCTGATTCTGTCGGAGAAACTGCGCTTCAACGACCCAGAAGAACATGCGCTGCTCACCGACCTGCACGTTGCCTTCAAACGCGCCAACGGCTACAGCGAACTGGAAATCGCCCAGAAGCGCAGCGCCATCGAAAACGTCATGAAGCCCGACAGCCTCGAAGAACACCGCGAGCGCCTGTTGGCCGCCGGGTTCTCGAAAGTCGTGCCGTGGTTCCAGTGTCTTAACTTTGCCTCGTTGATTGCCTTGCCATGATTGATCTGTCCCCCCTCGCCCGCCGTCTGGCCGGTACACCGCTGGCCGAATGGGCCAACACCCTGCAAGCGCAACTCGACAAGAAAATGGAAAAGGGTCACGGCGACCTGGAGCGCTGGCAGAGTGCGCTGGACGCCTTGCCAAAAATCCAGCCGAGTGAAGTCGACCTACTGAATGGCCTGACCCTGGACACCGATTGCGACGCTGAGACCCGCGTGCAAATGCGTACCGCATTGATGGGGTTGTCACCGTGGCGCAAGGGCCCGTTCGATTTGTTCGGCGTGCATGTCGACACCGAATGGCGTTCGGACTGGAAATGGTCGCGAGTCGCGCCGCATCTGGACCTGAAGGGCAAACGCATCCTCGATGTCGGCTGCGGCAATGGTTACTACATGTGGCGCATGCTCGGCGCCGGCGCGGACAGCGTGATCGGCGTCGACCCGAACTGGCTGTTCTTCTGTCAGTTCCAGGCGGTTCAGCGCTATTTGTCCGAGCCGAATGCCTGGCACCTGCCGTTTCCTTTTGAAGACCTGCCACCGGAACTCGAAGGCTTCGACACGGTGTTTTCCATGGGCGTGTTCTACCACCGCCGCTCGCCGATCGAGCATCTGTTGGCGCTGAAGGATTGCCTGGTCAAGGGCGGCGAACTGGTGCTGGAGACGCTGGTGATCGAAGGTGATCAACAGCAGGTGCTGGTGCCGGAAGACCGTTATGCGCAGATGCGTAACGTGTGGTTTTTGCCGTCGGTGCCGGCGCTGATGCTCTGGTTGCGGCGTGCCGGTTTCACGGACGTGAAGTGCGTGGATGTCAGCGTGACGACCGTCGAGGAACAGCGCGGGACGGAGTGGATGAAGTATCAGTCGTTGAGTGATTTCCTCGATCCCGAGGATCACAGCAAGACGATTGAAGGACTGCCGGCGCCGATGCGTGCCGTCATCGTCGCCCGTAAGTAAAAGCTTCGCGGGCAAGCCTCGCTCCTACAGGTTATGCGTCGGTCGCGGAATTGGCGTACGACACAACCCTGTAGGAGCGAGGCTTGCCCGCGAAGGCTGCTTCATTGTCGCCTCTAGTCTGCGGGTTTGGCGCGCCGGGCCTTGAAGAATTCGCTGAGCACCGCCCCGCATTCCTCGGCCAACACCCCACCTTCATACAGCACCCGGTGATTCAAAAAGCCCTGGCTAAAGAACTGCCCCTGACTCTGCACAATCCCCGCCTTGGGCTCCAGCGCGCCGTACACCACCCGCGCAATCCGTGAATGAACGATCAGCCCGGCGCACATACTGCACGGCTCAAGCGTCACGTACAGCGTACTGCCGGGTAAACGGTAATTACTGGCGGCCAATGCCGCTGCGCGGATCGCGACCATCTCCGCATGCGCGCTCGGGTCGTTGCCGCTGATCGGGCAATTGAAGCCACGGCCGATGATTTCACCGTCCTGCACCAACACCGCGCCCACCGGCACTTCACCCAGCGCAGCGCCTTGTGCGGCCAGCGCCAGCGCTTCGCGCATGAAGTCGCGATCACGACTGCGGTCGATGATCGCGGCGGGACGAATCTGACGCATCACGCCACCTCGATCGCGGCCATCAGGCCGGTTTCCATGTGGTCGATCACATGGCAATGGAACATCCACACCCCAGGGTTATCCGCTACCAGCGCCACTTGCGCCCGCTCGTTCTTGCCCAGCAAATAGGTGTCGGTGAAATACGGGATGACCTTGTGCCGGTTCGAGGCAATGACCTTGAAGCTCATGCCATGCAGGTGAATCGGGTGCTGATACTGAGTCATGTTCTTCAATTCGAAAATGTAGCTTTTGCCCTTCTCGAGCTTGGCAATCGGGCGATCGGCGCAGGTCTTGTCGGTGATGTCCCAGGCCTTGCCGTTGATCTGCCACAGGCTCGGCGGCCGGCCGTTGTCGACGTTCACCGAAACCGAGCCGACCCATTCGAAATTGAAGTTGAGTTTCTCGGCATTGGCCAGGTCCGGCTCGGCCACCGGGTTGGCGGGCAGCGCGGGCGGCCACTCGGTTGGGGCATCGGTGTTCGCCACAGAGCGGAACGTGCCCAAACGTACCGGGCCGTTGCGCAGGGATAATTCTTCACCGGCCACAGGTGCCTTGATTGCCAGGCAAATGCGCATGCCCGGCCCGAGCCAGTATTCCTTGCCCAACGGACGCGGCTCGACGGGATTGCCGTCCAACGCGTAGATCTGCGCCTCGACACCGGGAATGTTGAGGCGATAGGTCAAGGTGTTATCGAGATTGAGCAGGCGCACGCGGGTGATCTGCCCGGCCGGCAAATCGATGACCGCTTGCGGCACACCGTTGATCGTCGCCAGACGCCCCGCCGTGCCGCCCCGGGCCGCTTCCCGGGGAATGCTGAACTCGACGAAATTGCCCACCTCGTCGACATGCCAGCTCTTGAGGCTCAAGGTTTTCTCGTACTTGAAACCGGTCGGCTCGCGCTCTTCGACAATCAGCGGCCCCACCAGACCTCGGCCCAGTTCTTCGCTGCTGTTCACATGCGGGTGATACCAGTAGCTGCCGGCATCGGGCACGCGGAATTTGTAGTCGAAGTATTCACCCGGCAGCACCGGCAACTGCGAGACGTAGGGCACGCCGTCCATCTCTAGCGGCAGGCGGATGCCGTGCCAGTGAATGGTGGTCGCCACCGGCAAGTGGTTGATGAACCGCACCCGCAACCATTCACCCTGACGCACGCGCAACTCGGTGCCCGGTGCCGACGGGCCGAACGCCCAGGCTTGGGTCTTGTGCCCGGCCACCAGTTCGACGTCCAGCGGCGCCGCAATCAGCTCATAGTCGTGGCCCGCATCGGCGTCGGCCATCTTGCCCAGCCAGTAACGCGATGCGCCCCCCGCACCGACGCCAACGACAACAAGACCGGCCAGGCCACCGAGGATTTGGCGACGGGTAAAGGACATGAACTCAACTACCTCACGTATCAGCGACAGGTCCGGGGACCTGGAAAAGGCGAATACGATACACCTGCGGTTGAGAAACGGTAAGGGCGACCGAGAGACGCACATCATCTGTGTCGAGGGATCGGTTATGGCTGAAGGCCAGTGATCAGGTGCACCACGCCGCCCTCCAGCATCATGACGCCTGGCACACCTGCCAGATTCAAAGCCTGTCGATTCATCCGCCCCACATCGCGCAATTCCACCCGAACCCGGGTCAGCGCCACAGGCTGCTGCGACTTGAGGTTATCCACACCACCCAACGCAGCCACCACATTCGCTGCCAGGCCAGGTGCCGATGGCGCAGCCACCTTCGGTTCATCCACGATCAGATCCGGCGTCAAGGCTTTCCAGAACGCTCGCTGCATTTTCTCGAACATGTTCAATTCTCCATAACCAGTGAAGTTTCGACCGTCGCGTCGCGATACAGCCTCAAGACATCGCGTACTTGCCCGGCACTTTCCAGACCCAGGATCTGTTGGGCCATGGCCTGGCAATCCGCCAGGTCCACTGTGCGAACCGCCGCTTTGACCGCCGGAATCAACGGCACACTCACCGACAACTCATCCACGCCCAGCCCCAGCAAAAGCGGCGTGGCCAGGGTTTCGGAGGCCAGGGCGCCGCACACGCCCACCCACTTGCCGTGGCTATGGGCGGCTTTCACGGTGCTGGCGATCAATCGCAGCACCGCAGGATGAAAACTGTCAGCCTGACTGGCCAGCCGCGGATGATCGCGGTCCATGGCCAAGGTGTATTGGGTCAGGTCATTGGTGCCGATGGAGAAAAAATCCACTTCGGGCGCAAACAGATCAGCCATCAGCGCCGCTGCTGGCACCTCGATCATGATCCCCAGCTTCGGCAGTTCCGTGAGGCCCAGGACCAGCGCCTCCTCTTCGAGCAGTTGACGAGCCACACGCAACTCCGACAGCTGCGTCACCATCGGCAGCATGATGTGCAAACGCGTCAGTCCCGCACAGCTCAGGATTGCCTTGAATTGATCGCGCAACAGCTGCGGACGCTCCAGGCACAGACGAATCCCGCGCACGCCCAGAAAGGGGTTGGTTTCACTGTCCATCGGGACATAGGCCAAAGGCTTGTCACCGCCAACATCCAGCGTGCGCACCACCAGATTACGCGCAGGCCCGAGAGCTCGGGCGATGGCGCTGTAGGTGGAGGCCTGCTCGTCCTGGCTCGGCGCATGATGGCGATCCAGATATAGAAACTCCGAACGCAGCAAACCTACACCCGCACCTCCCAGCGCCATGGCCTGTTCGGCTTCAGCCAGCGAAGCGATGTTGGCTGTCACCTCGACATGATGTCCGTCGCGAGTACAGGCAGCCAGTGACGCCTGCGCCAATTCATGACGCTGACGTTGCTGCGCAAGCGCGCGCCTGGCTTGAAGTTCTTCAATGGCGGACAGATCCGGGTCGAGCTGCAACTCCCCCTTATCGGCATCGAGCAACACCTGGGTGCCGTTGACCAGCGCCAGCACTTGCACCGGTAACCCACAGATCGCCGGCAAACCAAACGCCCGCGCCAGGATCGCGACATGGCTGGTGGCGCCACCGCCGACCGTGGCAAAACCCAGCACCTTACGGGTATCGAGCCCGGCGGTCTGGGACGGTGTCAGTTGTTCAGCAATCAGAATGGCGCCTTCAGGCAACTCCAGCTCGCGGTCCCGCACGCCGAGTAGCAACTTGAGCACTCTCTGACTGACATCGGCCAGGTCTGCCGCTCGTTCGGCCAGCAGCGCATTACCCAGGCTTTTGAATAAGGTTGCCGTCGACCCGGTGGCCGCACGCCAGGCGAATCCGGCGCTTTTGCCTTCGTCGATCAGCACATGAGCCACCTCTAACAAACCCGGGTCTTCGAGCAGTTCCTGATGCGCCCTGAAGATCTCTGCCTGAGCATCGCCCGTGGCGTTATCACGCATCTGCTGCAACGCTGAAATTGCCTCGGTCAACGCTGCGGACAGGTGATCGCGCTCAACCCGCGAACTCTCACCCCATTCGCTGACATCAAGGACCTGCTCGGCGATCTGTACCACTTGGCCAAATGCCGAACCCGCCGAAGCACATACCCCACGCAGCACCTTGGGCGATGATGCCTCCAGGGGCTGCGGGGCAACATCCGCCGTCACGGGCACGGTCTCGCCGCATCCGGCGGTCAGCAGCTCGGCCAGTGCCTTGATCGCCTCCTCAGCATCCGGGCCGACCGCACTGATTTGCACAACATCATTGTGAACGGTCTGCAATGCCATGATCGCCACCAGGGATTTCGCATTCGCACTCTCCTGCTGTTTATGCAGGTGAATGCTTGCCGAGAAACCTTTCGCCGCTTGGGCGAACACCGCCGCAGGACGGGCGTGCAAGCCGTTCGGGTTGGGCAACGTCACCGGTTTGGAGAACAGCGCCTCGCCCTCTTTAGCCACAGACTCATCCGTTGTCAGCTCGACTGAATTCAAACCCAGCAACGGCTGACCACTGTCTACCCACCCGGTTTCCGCCGTCAGCCAAGTGAACGGCTCACCGCTGACCACCAGCATCAAGGTCAGCAGGCTGCGTGCATTCAACGCAACAAAATCAGCATCGAACTCGATCAGCGACTGCCCGACGGCAACCTGCTGCCCCTCCTCCACCAACCGCGTGAACCCCTTTCCTGCAAGGTTCACCGTGTCGAGCCCAATGTGCATCAACACCTGCACGCCATTTTCATCGGTGATGCTGACCGCATGCCCACTGGCCTGCACATTGCTGACAACCCCTGCCAGCGGCGCGCACAACGTTGTTGACGTCGGATCGATGCATAGCCCATCGCCGATGATCCGGCTGGAAAAAACTCGATCGGGCACAAGGTCCAAGGGCATCAATACGCCGGACAGGGGTGCGTGAAGCTGCAATTGTTGGGGTGTGGCCATGACTTCACCTGCTGTTCTGTTCTTTGAAGTGCCGATGGAGCGCGACGCTCCGACAGCATCGCTTATTTCCACCAGTACTCGACCTGCAATCCGACGTTCGCACCGTGTCGCGCCGTGCCGAAGGCTCCGGTGTCGGACAACGCTGAACCCGCTGCCAGTTCATTGGCCGCACGCTTGGCCGCCTCGTTCCAGCTGGCATAGGTGTAATACAAGCGCACTTCGGGCCGCGCCCAGAATTCAGGCCCCTTGGGCGACCAGGTCGGGGCAAAGGTGAACTTGCTCAGCTTGCGCGTGCCACCTGTGGCTTCGACCTGATCGTGACCCAGCTCGGTCACCAGTTTGAACTGCTCGGTAATCGCGTAGGCCGGCCGAACGCCCAGGGAAATCCAGTTCTGGTCTGATCCGTCGGGGCGAATATCCTTCTGGTAAACCGCTTCGACCTGCCCGCCAAACCGGGGCGTCACCTGCCAGTCGAAGAACTCCACCACCCGGTAGCTTTTATTGCTGTCATCCAGCTTCACGTTACCGGTATAGCCCAACCCGGTGCCCGGCCCTTCACCGTACTGAAACGCGAGTTTGTTCTTGCCACCCAGAAATCCTTTTTGCACATGCTGAGTGGTAATCGCCCAGCCACGATGAGCGTCGCGGCTGTCGGGTTTGTCGATGTAGCTCAGGCCAAACTCCAGCTCACCGCCAGGGTTAGTGTTGAAACCGGCAACGTTGAAATCGTGACGATTGATGTAATCCTTCTGGTACAGGTTGTCCTTGCGCGAAAAGGCGTAGCTGTATTTCAGATCTCCGATCAGCACGTCCTCGATGCCGCCGCCGGTGGCGCTCTGGTTCCAGTAGTAGAAGTCGGAAATGTGGATGTCGTTCCGTTTGTAATAGCGGCGACCGGCCCACAGCGAACCGCCGTTGAGGCCAGGCATGTTCGACCATTGCGCGTACAGCTGCGGCAAGCGCACCGAGCCGTTGTCGCCATTGAACGTCAGGTCCTTGTCGTACTGGTTATACAGTGAGGCCATGCCATCGACACTTAGCACCGAACCGTCATCCAGCGTGTACAAGTCCTGACGAAGTTCCAGTTCCCCATATTGCTCGCACTCGTTACCGAGGCGGTATTTGGTCTGTGCTCCGGGCAGTTGGAAACACTGTTGTTTACCACTGTTGACCGACGTACCGACGCCGCTGCGCAGGTAACCGCCGAACTCCAGCGCATGGGCCGTCAGTGGCAACGCCAGGCAAATGCCAGCGGCTGCAAGGCCGCGATTTATTGTTGTTTTCAAGAAACACTCCATTATTTTTATTGTGTGCAGCAGCAAAATCGGCGCGCAAAACTCCCCCGCGCAGCGTTCTGCGTGTTTTTGAAACGGTGTTTTTTTGTGAGGGGTCAGTGGTCAGTCAAGTGCAAGACAAACGACTCATACGGTCGTAAAAACACCTGTCGATTTCGCGGCGGACAGTCCGCATAGTTGCTGATGACCAAGCGCTGACTCATGAATTCAGCGATCACTGCATCCGGCAATTCAACTTCGCAAGGCGTCCCGTAAAAGTTGTTCAATACCAGCAACCGTTCGCCGCTTCCTTCCCGTACATAAGCCCAAACTTGCGCGTGCTCAGGCAACAGCTGACGGTAAACACCGTCGGATATCAGCACTTCGGTACGCCGCAAATTGATCAACTGGCGGTAGTGATGCAGCACTGAATTCGGGTCGTCGAGTTGAGTGGCGACGTTGATCTGCGCCGAGTTGGCCGGTACGCCGATCCAGGGTTGCGCCGTGCTGAAACCAGCGTTCGGTCCGGTATTCCAATGCATCGGCGTACGGCCGTTGTCGCGGGACTTCTGCATGATCGCCGCCATGTTGTCGGCATCGCTCGCACCCGCCTCGCGCTTGAGCCGGAAGATGTTCAGGGTCTCGACGTCTCGATATTGATCGATGTGATCGAAACCCGGATTGGTCATACCCAGCTCTTCGCCCTGATACACAAATGGCGTGCCCTGGAGAAAATGCAGCGCGGTGCCGAGCATCTTCGCCGACACCACACGGTGCACGCCGTCATGACCAAACCGCGAGACCACCCGAGGTTGGTCGTGATTACACCAGAACAGCGCGTTCCAACCTCCGCCGGCCTGCATGCCGGTTTGCCAGTCGGAGAGGATGCGCTTGAGCTCGAGGAAGTCGAAATCGGCGCGAATCCACTTTTGCAGGTTCGGGTAATCGACTTTCAGGTGATGGAAGTTGAAGGTCATCGACAGCTCTTTGGAGCCCGGCCGCGAATAACGAATACAGTGTTCGAGACTGGTAGACGACATCTCGCCGACATTGATCAGGTCATGGCCTTCGAACACTTCGCGGTGCATTTGCTGCAAGTATTCGTGAACATTCGGCCCGTCGGTATAGAAGCGTCGGCCGTCGGTATTGTCCTCGGGAAAGTCCGCCGGTTTCGAGATCAGGTTGATCACATCCAGCCGGAACCCGCCCACACCTTTATCCCGCCAGAATCTCATCATCTTGAAAACTTCGGCGCGCACCTTCGGGTTGTCCCAGTTCAGGTCGGCCTGAGTGTGATCGAACAGGTGCAGGAAATACTGGCCGGTCTGAGCCTCGTACTCCCATGCCGAACCACCAAACTTGGACTCCCAGTTATTGGGCTGATCGCGCCAGATGTAGAAGTCACGATACGGATTGTCGAGACTGCTGCGCGCCTGCTGGAACCAGGTGTGCTCGATCGAGGTGTGGTTGACCACGATATCGAGCATCAATTTGATCCCGCGCTTGCCGGCCTCGGCGATCAGCAATTCACAGTCGGCCATGGTGCCGTAGCTCGGATCGATGGCGTAGTAATCGCTGATGTCGTAACCGTTGTCACGCTGGGGCGAACGCAGGAATGGCGTGATCCACAGGCAATCGACGCCCAGCCAGTGCAGGTAGTCGAGCTTGGCCACGACGCCGAGCAAATCACCCGTGGGATTGCCTGCGTGGCTGTAAAAACTCTTCGGGTAGATCTGGTAGATCACCGAACGTTGCCAGTCTTGCATGGCTGTATTCCTTCTTGAACTGCGATAGCGATCTATCAGGCGACCCGATACCCAGGCCGAACAATCTTCATGCTCAACCCACAGGTCAAAACAAACGGCACGACCATGGCGATGATCATCCCGATCACAAACATCGGGATGAACTGCGGAATGATCGAGATAAATCCGGGCAAACCGCCGACACCGATGGCCGAGGCCTGGACCTTGTTCATCGACAGGAAGATGCCCCCCAGCGCCGAGCCAATCAGTGCCGCGTAAAACGGAAACTTGTAGCGCAGGTTGACCCCGAACATCGCCGGTTCGGTGATGCCGAAATAGGCCGAAATCGCTGAGGTCGACGCCATGGACTTGTCCCGCGCATTACGGGTCATGTAGAACACCGCGAGCGCCGCGCTGCCTTGGGCGAGGTTGGACATGACGATCATCGGCCAGATGAAAGTACCGCCTTGGGTCGAGATCAGCTGCAAGTCGACCGCGAGAAACATGTGGTGCATGCCGGTGATCACCAAGGGGGCGTAAAGCAGGCCGAAGATCGCGCCGCCGACCATCGGCGCCAGATCAAACAGGGTGACCACACCTTCGGTGATGAGAATCCCCAGATGCCGGGTCACCGGGCCAATGACCGCCAGCGCCAGCACGCCGGTAACCACGATGGTGGTGATCGGCACCACCAGCAATTGCACCGCATTAGGCACTCTCGCCCGCAGCCATTTTTCGATGACGCTCATCACGTATGCCGCCAGCAGGATGGGCAGGATCTGCCCCTGATAACCGACCTTTTCGATCTGGAACATACCGAGGATGTCGAAATACGGCAGGCTCTGGCCGTCGAGACCTGCGACTGCCTTGCCATAGTTCCAGGCATTGAGCAGATCGGGATGAACCAGCATCAGGCCGAGCACAATGCCGAGGATTTCGCTGCCGCCAAACCGCTTGGCTGCTGACCAGCCCACTAGCGCAGGCAGAAACACGAACGAAGTGTTGGCCATCAGGTTGATCAGGCTCCAGAGCCCGTCAAGCTTGGGGTAAGCGTCCAGCAGGGTCTGGTCCTCGATGAACATGCCCTTGGCGCCGATCAGGTTGTTGATGCCCATCAGCAGGCCCGCGATGATCAACGCCGGAAGGATCGGCATGAACACGTCGGAAAACACCCGCACCAGACGCTGCATGGCGTTTATCTTGTCGGCGCTTTTCTGTTTAACGTCGGCGATTGTTGACGCGGCAAGACCGGTTTGATGGCGCAGCTCTGCGTAAACCTTCTCCACCTCGCCAGGACCGATGACCACCTGGAACAGGCCGCCGGTAAAGAATGAGCCTTTGACCAGGTCAATCTGGTTCAGCGTGGCGCTGTTAACCCGGCTCGGGTCCTTGAGGGCAAGGCGCAGGCGTGTGACGCAATGCGCGGCTTGCTCGAGGTTGTCGCTGCCACCGAGGCTTTGCAGCAGCTCGCTGACGATGTTCGGATAGTCGTGGCTCATGCTTGTTTTTCCGCTGTGGTTTTTTGTTATTGGCAGCACGCCGAAGCGAAAAGTACTCGTCTGTACGAGTTAAATCAACAACTCGTACAGACGAGTTTGAATTTGTTTACTTGTCACCCGACCGGCGGCGATTTTTCCCACCCTCTCAGACGATGAAAACCCAAACCCGCATGGACAAACCCCTACCCTGCCCTTAAGGTTCGAAACCTTGAGCACATTGCGGCACAGAGCCATCCCCATGAGTAAATACAACCAGATCTACAGCGATCTGCTTGCCAGCATCACGACCGAACGTCTGGAGCGCGGCGCCCGGTTGCCCTCCGAAACCGAACTGATGGACAGCTACCAGGCCAGTCGCGGCACCGTGCGCAAGGCCATCGAGCAATTACAGGAGCGCGGGTTCGCCCAGAAAGTCCACGGGAAAGGCACCTTTGTGTTGTCGACCGACCCGATCGAATTTCAGTTGGGCGGCATCGTCAGCTTTCAGGAAACCTATCCGCGACTGGGCAACAACGTCAGCACCGAAGTGGTCGAGTTCAGCCAGATCCCTCTCGAAGGTGCGCTGCTGGAACATATCAAGGCTGAAGAAGGCAGCCTGATCACGAGGATCAAACGCGTACGGCGGATCGATGGAAAACGAGTGATCCTCGACATCAACCATTTCGTCAGCGACGTGATCCCCGGACTATCGCGGGACATCGCCGAACACTCGATCTACGCCTTCATCGAACAGACCCTGCAACTGCAAATCGCCTACGCCCAGCGCACCATCGAAGCCGTGCCCCGCAGCAAGGATGACCAGCAACACCTCGACCTCGACGGCCAGAGCCATGTGATCGTGGTCAGCAACCATACGTTTCTGCAGGACGGCCGGCAGTTCGAGTACACGGAATCACGGCACACCCTCGACAAGTTCTACTTTTCGGATGTGGCACGGCGCTGACCCTACAGGTTCTTGAATCGCGTTTGGGCATAACTATGTAGTGCACCTCCTGCATGGAAACGGGCAATCATCGCTGCCCATTTCTCAAGGAGCGAGAGCATGTCCACCGAACAAAACACCCCCGCATCAAGCAATGCCGCCGAACAGGAAACACTCAGACTCATCGCGCCGCTCGTGGTGACAGCCTGCCCCGGTTTGCAGGAGGAAGCCCATGCGGTCGCCAGTGAAATCCTGCAAAAACACGGCATCACCCACCTGGACCCGGATCAGGTCTGGTGGCATCGCTTCGACAATGTCTCGGCCAGCAGCACCAAGGCTTTTCTGGGTTGGGAGCACGCGCCCAAACCCAGTGAATCTTTAACCCTGACGCAACTGGTGATCCATCGATACCGCGTGACCGACCAGGACGACGCCCTCGAACTGGACAGCAATGGCGGTTTTTACACGGCGGATGCGAACGCCAGTATTTACAACGAAACCAATGAAGTGCGGATGTACCCCAGGCAGGTGCTCGCGGACCTGTGGGAGAAGAACCTCAGTCAACGCTACCTGGATAAGCTGAATGCGTTCTGGGCCAGCCATTTTGATGACTTCCGCACCCTGGCCAAATGTAACTACCTCAGCAAAGCCGTGCAGGCGCGGCAAAGCGGGCAACTCGAAGAGGAGGATTTCCAGACAGTCATCAGGGCCGTCATCGGTGGCGCGTCGTGGCCGATTACCTTGGCTACCCTGAAAGCGCAAACCGCTGCGCCTGCGGATCTTCGTGTTTGCGCGCTGGATGTCGCAGGGCATGTCGCCACCGATATTCTGCGCATTGTTGAGCCCAACGGTCGGCAAATCACCTACGTTCCCGGCGCCGCAGAACCCTTCCACGTGCACCCGACATTGACGGATATGCATTGGTGGATGCTGTTGCAGATGAACGAAGAACACCCCCGAACCGAATTCATGACCCATTTCCCGCTGTCGGTTCGCAAGGAGGTTCACGACAACATCACCCCACTCATGAATCAACTGGTCGGTACCTGGGGCAAGTACGACCACCATTTGATCAATCAAAAAGACATCACCATCAGCGGTGACGTGTTCACCTGGCAGAGCCAGGCTGTCCAGCGCACGATGCTGGAAGAGGCCGACCTGACGCTGGTGAGCAATGGACAGATGCGTAAGCAGCTATGGCTGGGTTATCTCACCGCCGCACTCCGCGTTTTCGGCCCGTTGGCGGTGCTTGGCTGGCCGATCGCATTGCCGGTGATCGGGGCCAGCATCGCGGCCATGGGTTTGAACATCGACAAAGCGGTGAATGGAAAAACCGCCGCGGAACGCAAGGCTGGCGTGATTAGCGCGGTGCTCGATGGCATCAATGTGCTGTTCAATCTCCCGCTACTCAAAGAAGTCAGTGTGTTGGACGAAACCGGGGCTGCGGCTGAGGCGGCAGAAGCGGCCGAGATGGCGGACTTGAACAAGACGCTCGATCCCGAAGAAACCGTCGGCACGCAAGAACCGCAGGCGCCCGGCGAATCAGAGGAAGTCACCCTGCAACCTGGAGTGTTGCCGGGCGTGCCCGATGAAACCGCGCAAGCGTTTGATGTACCGGAGCACTGGCAAAGCAATGAAATCCTCGAAAGCTACCCGATGGCCACCAGCGGAAAATTTCAGGGTGTCTACACACTCGATTCACAACCCTCCAATGCCATCCTGATCAACGAGCAGGCTTACTTCGTACGTTTCGAAGCAGACGCCAATGGTGGCGGAACATGGGCCATCATTGATCCGCAGAACCCGAATGCCTTTACGGGTTCGATTCCCGTACGCCTGAATGCCGAAGGTGAATGGGAGCTGGCACCGAAAAGCGGGTTGAAGGGTGGCGGCAAAGGCCCCAGCAAACTTGTTCCCGGCCCCTCCCGGCCCGCTGCCCCATTGCCGCCCAAAGTGAATGATCACGCACACTTGACCCGATACGATGCCCCTAACGGTCGCTCGTTGAGTTTCCTGGCGTTGGGAAAACAGGAAACCCATATAAAAGTCGTCAACATGTCTGGTGGGCAAATCAGAGGGGTCTCCCCCTACGAAGAGTTTGTCGCCGGACGTCACGCGGTACTGGTCAGGGATGCAAACGGTTTCCAGATGCCCAAGGACTTCTTTGCCTCGCTGCCTCCCCGCCCGGTCCAGCCCGTTATCACGCCATCCACGACGGTTACCGAACTCATCGAGAAGGTATTCGACACAGCGTCGGGGCTGGTGGTCGGTGAAAGTCAGGATCGCATTGCCAGCATGCGGTTCCTGATCGAGAACATGCCGACGTTGGCCAGGAAAGGCGTCAAGACGATCTACATGCATCGTTTGCTCAACGACTTCAATCAAGTCGACCTGAACAACTTCGCCGAGACCGGAAAGATGCATGGCATGCTGGAGATGTACCTGAAAAAGCTGCCAGGCGATCCTGCAGGACAGTTCACGCCGCTGGAGGTCGTCAAAACGGCCCAACAGAACGGCATTCGAATCCAGGCCACTGACTGCCTGGCAAGTTATCGCTATACAGACTCGAACATGACCGCCGTATCACGACAATCCATCAAGACCTATCTCACCCACACCATCATGCAGGCCACTCAAGCCCGCAACGGCGGCGGTAAATGGCTGGCGCTCACCGACCAGGAGAGTACCAACACGTTCAGGGGATTGGCCGGCATCAGCGAAACGGAGGGAGGTATCGGTTTGCGCATCGAAGAAGTGCAAACCGATCAGAGCCTGCACCTGGACATCGACCATGGCATCGAAGTAGGCCATGAGATTGCCGGGGGAACTGGCCCGATGCGCGGCAATACCAACACCCTGTATGCCGATATCAGCCTGCAGATGCCGACGCCGTTCATTCAACGAACGCCTGAGCAGGTCAATCAGCTGCTGTTCCGCCAAGGTATGTTCACCATTGAAAGCTCGGAGGAAACACTCACGCTGATTCATCGCAGCCGCAACAACCAGATTGTGCGAACGACAATCGAGCGAACGATGGATAGCGGCTTTCGGATCAACCGTCCGGCCTGGGCGGGTGTGCATCAGGTCACCTACACGAATCTGATCAGCCTTTCCCACGCACTCAACCGCATGGGCCTGACGCTGCAAGGGCGCCTGCCCGCTGTAGCGGCCTGATACGCAAAAGGCCCCGTGAATTCACATTCATGGGGCCTTTGCGGTGTTACAGGCGATCAGTCAGACCGGGATCATTCCCACTCAATGGTCGCCGGCGGCTTGCTCGACACGTCGTAAGTGACGCGGGAGATGCCTTCGATTTCATTGATGATGCGGCCGCTGACGGTTTCCAGCAGTTCGTAAGGCAGGTGAGCCCAACGCGCGGTCATGAAGTCGATGGTTTCCACGGCACGCAGGGCCACGACCCAGGCGTAACGACGGCCATCGCCTACAACGCCAACCGATTTCACCGGCTGGAACACCACGAACGCCTGGCTGACTTTGTGGTACCAGTCGGCCTTGCGCAGTTCTTCGATGAAGATGTGGTCGGCGCGACGCAGCAGGTCGGCGTATTCCTTCTTCACTTCACCGAGGATCCGCACACCCAGGCCCGGACCCGGGAACGGGTGACGGTAGACCATGTCGTACGGCAGGCCGAGTTCCAGGCCCAGACGACGGACTTCGTCCTTGAACAGCTCACGCAGCGGTTCAACCAGCTTGAGGTTCATTTCTTCCGGCAGGCCGCCCACGTTGTGGTGCGACTTGATCACGTGCGCCTTGCCGCTTTTCGCGCCAGCCGACTCGATCACGTCCGGGTAGATGGTGCCTTGGGCGAGGTACTTGATGTTGTCCAGTTTGTTGGACTGGGCATCGAAGACGTCGATGAAGGTACGGCCGATGATCTTGCGCTTCTTCTCTGGATCGCTTTCGCCAGCCAGGTTGTTCAGGAACTGGTCTTCAGCGTTGGCGCGGATCACCTTGACGCCCATGTTCTCGGCGAACATGGCCATCACTTGCTCGCCTTCGTGCAGACGCAGCAGGCCGTTGTCGACGAAGACGCAGGTCAGCTGGTCGCCAATGGCTTTGTGCAGCAGCGCGGCAACCACCGAGGAGTCAACGCCGCCGGACAGGCCGAGCAATACGTTGTCGGTGCCGACCTGGGCGCGAACCTGGGCGATGGCGTCTTCAGCGATCTTCGACGGCGTCCACAGTGCTTCGCAGCCGCAGATCTCGAGGATGAAGCGCGACAGGATGCGGCCGCCCTGCTTGGTGTGGGTCACTTCCGGGTGGAACTGCACGCCGTAGTAGCGCAGGTCATCGTTGAACATGCCGGCAATCGGGCAGCTCGGGGTGCTGGCCAGGATGTGGAAGTCCTGCGGCATTTTGGTGACTTTGTCACCGTGGCTCATCCACACGTCGAGGCCGAACAGGCCGTCGGCGTCGATGTGGTCTTCAATGCCGTCCAGCAGCTGGCTCTTGCCGACCACGTCGACACGGGCATAACCGAATTCACGCAGTTCGGAACCTTCGACCTTGCCACCCAGCTGTTCAGCCATGGTCTGCATGCCGTAGCAGATGCCGAAGACCGGCACGCCCAGGTCAAACACCGCTTGCGGGCAGCGAGGGCTGTTGGCTTCGTGCACGGACTCGGGACCGCCGGCGAGAATGACGCCTTTTGGAGCGAATTCGCGAATCGCTTCGTCGTCCATGTCGAACGGATGCAGTTCGCAGTACACGCCGATTTCACGCACGCGGCGGGCGATCAGCTGGGTGTACTGGGAACCGAAGTCGAGGATCAGGATGCGGTGGGCGTGAATGTCGAGGGCCATGAAGTCAGTCTCGTCTATGTAATTCAGAAACAACTCGGGGCTGAATAAAACAGCCCCGGGTTACTTAACGTTTTGCTAGAAGGCTCAACCTACGCGGTAGTTTGGCGCTTCTTTGGTGATCTGTACGTCATGAACGTGGGACTCGGCCATGCCAGCGCCGGTGATCCGCACGAACTCAGGCTTGGTGCGCATTTCTTCGATGTCGGCACTGCCGGTGTAACCCATCGAGGAACGCAGGCCGCCCATCAGTTGATGGATGATCGCGCTCAGGGTGCCCTTGTACGGAACACGCCCTTCGATGCCTTCCGGAACCAGTTTCTCGGCGCCTGCCGAGGAGTCCTGGAAGTAACGGTCGGAGGAACCTTGAGCCTGGGACATGGCGCCCAGCGAACCCATGCCACGGTAAGCCTTGTACGAACGACCCTGGAACAGTTCGATCTCGCCTGGCGCTTCTTCAGTACCGGCGAACATCGAGCCCATCATCACGCAGGAAGCACCGGCTACGATGGCCTTGGACAGGTCACCGGAGAAACGGATGCCGCCGTCGGCGATCAACGGAACACCGGTGCCTTCAAGGGCGGCGGCGACGTTGGCGATGGCACTGATTTGCGGGACGCCGACACCGGCGACGATACGGGTGGTGCAGATCGAGCCAGGGCCGATACCGACCTTGACCGCATCGGCGCCAGCTTCGGCCAGGGCCTTGGCGGCAGCGCCGGTGGCGATGTTGCCGCCGATGACCTGCACTTCAGGGAAATTCTGTTTGACCCAGCGAACGCGGTCGATCACACCTTTGGAGTGACCGTGAGCGGTGTCGACCACCACCACGTCAACGCCGGCATTGACCAGCGCGGCAACGCGGTCACCGGTGTCTTTACCGGTGCCGACCGCAGCGCCTACGCGCAGACGACCTTGATCGTCCTTGCTGGCCAGCGGGTAAGCCTTGGCTTTTTCGATGTCTTTGACGGTCATCATGCCTTTGAGGGCAAACTTGTCATCGACGATCAGGACTTTTTCCAGGCGGTGCTTGTGCAGCAACTCGCGGACTTCGTTCTTGTTGGCGCCTTCACGGACGGTGACCAGACGCTCTTTAGGCGTCATCACTTCACGTACGGTGGCTTCCAGACGGGTTTCGAAGCGCACGTCACGGGAAGTGACAATGCCGACCAGGTCGCCATCGTGCAGTACCGGAACGCCGGAGATATTGTGCATGCGGGTCAGTTCGAACAGATCACGGACCGTGGCGTCAGCCTCGATGGTGATCGGATCCTTGACGACGCCGGCTTCGAACTTCTTGACCTTGCGAACTTCGGCAGCTTGCTGCTCGATGGTCATGTTCTTGTGGATAATGCCGATGCCACCTTCCTGAGCCATGGCGATTGCCAGACGGGCTTCAGTAACGGTGTCCATGGCGGCAGAAACCAGAGGAATGTTCAGCTCGATGCCACGGGTAAGGCGGGTCTTGAGACTGACTTCGTTAGGAAGCACCTCGGAATAACCGGGCACTAGGAGAATGTCGTCGAATGTCAGAGCTTCTTGGCTGATACGCAGCATCGCGGGGGCTCCCGAGCGGGAAAATGGAAGCGCGCCATTATAGTCAGACACCCCCTCGGGTTCAATGTAAAACTCTGTCTATTATCGACGTAGTGATCGACGGGAGATTTTAAGAGCATCGCCAGCAAGCCGGCTCCTACAAAAACACCGTCGATCTGTAGGAGCCGACTTGCTGGCGATGAACGATAACGCGGTCTCCCGGACGTATTACAACTCGACTTTCACCCAGCTCACGGGCTGATCCAGCCAATCGGCAAACTCATCGATAAAGCTCTGCTTGAACCCGGCCTCGGCCCAGTTGTTGAAAATGAACCCCAGGTTGGAAAACCCGCACTCCTGCAAAAACAGAAAGCCGTTGATGTCATCTTCATGCCCGCATTCGGGACAGGTGAAGTTATCGGTACGCCCCGGCATCCAGTCTTCAAGGCTTTCGAACAACGCTTCGCCGACTTCCTTGCGGCACTCGGCGCAACCCGCCTCCCCCAGAAAACCTTTGGCCGGCGTATAAATGCAGCGTTTGGTAATGATCTCCAGGCCATTGACCGGCTCGCCGAACGGCAGCGCATCCGGGTGCAGCACCACGGCGCGGGCACCATCGGCGATCGCGTGGCCCATGCGGTTGCCGGTGCGGCCGCAAGTGGTCAGCTCTTCCTTGATGATGTCCTTGCGCACCAGCCACCGCACGACCGCCCGGGCCCGGGGTTCGTGCACCGGCAGCGTGGAGATTTTCGGGACGATGATGCTTTGGGAATTCATGGGTGCAAGCCTGCTGCGTCAAATGGATATTCTGCGGTGCGCCGTCCGACGCCTTCGCGGGCGGCAGCTTAATCCCTGACACTCTGAGGTCAAGTACTCAAATACCGCCCGATCAACGCAATCCCGCTGGCCAGCACCAACCAGGTCACCAGCCGCACAAACGCCTCGCGGGACAACCGCATGGTCAACCGCCGGCCGACCCACAACCCCAGCGCCATGGCCGGCAACAAACACAGCGCCAGTACCAACAAGGGTAGCTCGGCATACACACCCGCGACAGCAAACAGGCTCAGGCGCACCACGGTGCTGCAACTGATCAGCGCACTCTGGGTCGCCCGCGCCGCGTCTTTCGGCAACCGACTGTTCAAATAGATCGCATACAAAAAGCCGCCACTGCCAAACAACGCCCCGAACATCCCACCCACCGTGCCCATCGGCACTGCCCAGGCGGCAGACAACTGTGTCGGTCGGGTTTTGACCCACAGGCTGTAAACCGCATAGACGCTGATAAACAGCCCCATCAACAGCAGCAACACGTCGGATTTCAGGTTCAGCAGAAAGATGACCCCCAGCGTGCAACCCACCGCCATGCACGGCAACAGCCGCAGCAACTCAGGCCTGGCCACATCCCGTCGCGAGGGCAGCAGATTGCCGAACGCGGCGACAAAATCCAGCAGCACCAGCAACGGCACGATCTTCGACAGCGGCATGAACACAATCAGAATCGGCCCTGCCACCAGTGCGGTGCCGAACCCGGCGATGCCAAACACGATGTACGCCAGGGCAATGGCCAGGCCGATCACCAACCAATCCGTCGCGCCGAATGGCCATTGGTGTAACAACTCCAGCACGTTCATCTGCACGCCTTTATCAAATACCTGTGATGACTTTAGCCAGCGCCGAGCCTTGCGACTAATATCTTCAAAGCCGACCTCTCATCTCAAAAAGGCATGACTCGTGCTTTCAACCCGTCAATTGCGTTACTTCGTGGAAATCGCCGAGTGCGGCAGCTTCAGTGCAGCCGCTGAGCGTTTGTTTGTTGCGCAGTCAGCCTTGAGCCGGCAGATCAAGGACATGGAAACCCGCCTGCAAACTCCGTTGTTCGAACGCACGGCGCGCCAGCCGCGACTGACCGCCGCTGGTGAGGCGTTCTTGCCGCGCGCCAGAAACCTGCTGAACGAACTGACCAAGGCCAGTGAAATGGCCACCCAAGTGGGCAACGGGCAACTGGGCACCTTGCGCCTGAGTCACTCCAGCACCGTGCCCATGAGTGGTCGCCTGCTACGGGGTATCAGTGCTTATCTGGACCAGCAGGCCGGCGTGTCCATGGAGATCGTCAAGCTGTCTTCCGAAGCGCAACTTGAAGCGTTGGTCGACAATCGACTTGATGTCGGACTGCTGCGCCTGCCGGTGTTGCGCCAACGTGAAGGCGTGCAGATTGTTCCTTTGTATAGCGAACGATTACTGCTGGCCGTTCCACCCAATCATCGGCTGGTTGTGGATAAGTCCGCTCAGGGCATCGATCTGGCGCAGTTGAAGGATGAAGCCTTTATCTCCATCCCTCACCCGCAGCGCGGCGGTTTGAGTTATCTGTCCGCCGAGCTGTGCATGCGCCAGGGATTTTTCCCGAAGGCGGCGCGGGTGGTCTCGCGCAAAACCACGCAACTGCAATTGATCCAGGCCGGATTCGGCATCGCGCTGCTGCCGGAGTCGATGCAGGACATCGCGCCACCCGACATTCATTTTCTGCCCCTGGCCGACCCGGATTGCCACAGCACCGTCGCCCTCGCCTGCCGGCAGAATCCCACGGCGCTGATTCAACACTTCATAAATGTCTGCACAGACCATTGTGGGAGCGAGCCTGCTCGCGATAGCGGTTTAACATTCAATAGCACTGTCGACTGACACACTGCCATCGCGAGCAGGCTCGCACCTACAGGGGGATCGTGCATTCGGTTGGAGAATGCCTTTATCATGCGCCCCATGATTAAAGATCCCTTTGCAAGACTCGGCCTGGACCGTGAAGTCCTGACTGTCAGCCAGCTCAACGGCCGCGCGCGGGTGTTGCTCGAAGACGTGTTCAGCAATATCTGGGTCGAAGGCGAAATCTCCAACCTCGCACGCCCGGCGTCCGGCCACGTGTATTTCACCCTCAAGGACAGCGGCGCCCAAGTACGTTGCGCGCTGTTTCGGCAGAACGCGGCGCGGGTTCGTCAGGCGCTGAAGGACGGCCTGGCGGTCAAGGTGCGCGGCAAGGTTTCGCTGTTCGAAGGCCGTGGCGACTATCAGCTGATTCTCGACACCGTCGAGCCGGCTGGTGACGGTGCGCTGCGCCTGGCCTTCGATGCCTTGAAGGAAAAACTCAGCGCCGAAGGCCTGTTCAGCGCCGAGCGCAAAGTGCCGCTGCCGGCGCATCCGCAGCGCATCGGCATCATCAGTTCGCCGACCGGCGCGGTGATCCGCGACATCATCAGCGTGTTCCGCCGTCGCGCACCGCAGATCCAGCTGACGCTGATCCCCACTGCCGTGCAGGGCCGCGAAGCGACCGCGCAGATTGTCCGCGCGTTGAAACTGGCGGACGCCCGTGGTTTCGATGCATTGATCCTGGCCCGTGGCGGCGGCTCGCTGGAAGACCTCTGGTGTTTCAACGAAGAAGCCGTGGCCCGTGCCGTGGATGCATGCGTGACGCCGATTGTCAGCGCCGTCGGCCATGAAACCGATGTATCGATCAGTGATTTCGTGGCCGACGTTCGCGCCCCGACGCCGTCCGCCGCCGCTGAACTGCTGGCGCCGGATTCCAGCGACCTGGTGCGTCGGGTCGAAAGCCTGCACCGCCGGCTGGTGATGCGCATGCGTGACCGTTTGATGCGTGATCGCCTGCGTCTGGAAGGCATCTCTCGTCGCTTGCGCCATCCCGGTGAACGTCTGCGCCAACAGGCGCAACGTCTGGATGATCTGGACATGCGCATGCGCCGCGCCTTCGAACGCAGCCTCAATACCCGTCGCGAACGGCTGATCCGCCTGGAAACCCGCCTCGCCGGGCAACATCCGGGGCGGCAACTGGCGATGTTGCGTCAGCGCCTCGACAGCCTCGCCGAACGCCTGCCCCGGGCCATGCGCGAAGGGCTCAAGTCCCGTCGTCTGCAACTGCAAAGTCAGGTGCAGACTCTGCACGTGGTCAGCCCTTTGGCGACCCTCGGGCGTGGCTACAGCATATTGCTGGACGAGCGCGGCAACGCGATCCGCAACGCCGCGCAAACCCACAACGGCCAGCGCCTGAAAGCCAAACTGGGTGAAGGCGAACTGCAAGTGCGGGTCGAAGACAATCACCTGACGCCTGTCACCCTTTCTTTACTGGATTGATCCATGCCGCGTTTTTTAGCTTCGCTGCTGTTGCTGTGCCTGACCTTCAACGCCCACGCCGACAGCTACATCACCCGCCTGTTGAACAAACCGGTGCCGGGGGGTGTGGCGGTGGTGGATCTGGGCGCGGCGGCCCAGGCGCCGAAAGCCAGCTATCAAGGCAAACCGGTGCTGGTGGTCAAGGAACAGGACAATTGGCTGGCGATTGTCGGTGTGCCGTTGACGGTCAAGCCAGGGGCGCAGTCCATCAGCAGCGGCGGCCGCAACCTGAGTTTCACCGTTGGCAACAAGAAGTATCCGGAACAGCGCATCACGTTGAAAAACACTCAACAGGTCAACCCGGACCCGGACAATCTCAAGCGCATCGAGCGCGAACTGGCCGAGCAGATCGCCGCGTACCGCACGTTCAGCCCGAATACGCCGAGCAACCTGCTGCTGGACAAACCGGTCAACGGCCCGCTGTCGAGCAAGTTCGGCGTGCGCCGTTTCTTCAACGGTGAAGAGCGCAATCCCCACTCTGGCCTGGATTTCGCCGTGGGCGCCGGCACGCCAATCAAGACCCCGGCAGCGGGCAAGGTGATTTTGATCGGTAACTACTTCTTCAATGGCAACACAGTGTTTGTCGACCATGGGCAGGGCTTTATCAGCATGTTCTGCCACATGTCGAAGATCGATGTGAAGGTGGGGCAGCAACTGGCGCGTGGTGGTGTGGTTGGCAAGGTCGGTTCGACTGGACGGGCGACCGGGCCGCACATGCACTGGAATGTCAGCCTGAATGATGCTCGAGTCGATCCGGCGATTTTCATAGGCGCGTTTCAACCTTGAATCTTCGCTGAAGCGAATGGCCATTTCGCGGGCAAGCCTCGCTCCTACAGGAGTTCACGCAATTACTGTAGGAGCGAGCGGTGCGGCGACCCGACTTGCCCGCGAAGGCGGTATCACTGACGCCGCCTATTCCGCGTCCAGGTCCTCTATCCCATGGACCTCTCGATCCGCCAGGCAGTGTTTGACCCACTCCTGCGTCTCCGCTGAAAACCAGCTCAACTCCTCTGCCGTGATCAATTCCCGCGCGCACAACCCAAGCAAGTGCGAGCGGGCTTCATGACGCGAAAACCTGAAAACACCAAACGCCCAATACAGTTCCTTTTGCCCGGCTTTCAGCAGCTCCTCGCTGGCATCTATTCGTTCGTAGGGCGCGTTGCTCTTATCCAGCAGCGTTTTTTCGACATCCGACAAAATCCGCTCGCACATCCGCTCATGTGCCACCGGCCGTAACACGCAATACTGCTTCCAGTCAGACTCGTTCATCGCCGACTCCTGAATGCCAGTCGAGGCTTTAAGAATAGCCCGACTGTCAGCGCCCGGCGCTCAAACCATCAATTGCGCATCGCTTGAAGCTCGCGCAAAAAACCAAACAATCACGGGGACTCACAGCAATAAAATCTCGATAAATACGCGCTAGCGAGTATTCCTCTCAATTTTTTTCGACTGCTTGCCATCCTTCACCCTCGCGGTTAGGGTTGAAGACATGAAACCTCTCACACCCTCATTCAGCTTCGCCAGCACCGCAGCCTGTGCCTCGTCAGCGCACGACTGCCGGGCTGAATCGCGACGCCTCGTTTTACGCTTTTCCCCAAGAACTTTTGATCCACCGGCAGGCCGCCTTTTTTCGGCCCACACAATAAGGATTTCCCGATGAGCATGCTCAAAGACCCGTCTTCGAAATACCGCGCGTTCCCGACCATCGACATTCCGGACCGCACCTGGCCGTCGAAGACCATCACCGCCGCGCCGATCTGGTGCAGCTCCGACTTGCGCGACGGCAACCAGTCGCTGATCGAGCCGATGGACGCGGTCAAGAAGCTGCGTTTCTGGAAAACCCTCGTACAGGTTGGCGTGAAAGAAATCGAAGCGTCCTTCCCGGCTGCGTCGCAAACCGACTTCGACTTCGTGCGCACCCTGATCGAAGGCAACCACATCCCGGACGACACCACCATTCAGGTGCTGACCCAAGGCCGTGAAGACCTGATCGAGCGGACCTTCGAATCCCTGCGCGGGGCGAAGAAAGCCATCGTTCACCTGTACAACGCGACCTCCCCTTCCTTCCGCCGCATTGTCTTCAACCAGGACAAGGACGGGATCAAGGCCATCGCCGTGAACGCCGCCAAGCTGTTCGTCAAATACGCTGCCCAGCAGCCGGACACGCAGTGGACCTTCGAATACTCGCCGGAAACCTTCAGCGCCACCGAGCTGGAGTTCGCCAAGGAAGTCTGCGACGCGGTCATCGAAGTCTGGAACCCGACGCCTGAGCACAAGGTGATCCTCAACCTGCCGGCCACCGTCGAATGCGCGACCCCGAACATCTATGCCGACCAGATCGAATGGTTCGGTCGTCACATCAATCGTCGTGACAGCGTGATCATCAGCCTGCACACCCACAACGACCGTGGCACCGGCGTGGCCGCCACCGAGCTGGGCCTGATGGCGGGTGCAGATCGTGTAGAAGGCTGCCTGTTCGGCAACGGCGAGCGTACCGGCAACGTCGACCTGGTCACCGTGGCACTGAACCTCTACACCCAGGGCATCCACCCTGAGCTCGATTTCTCGGACATCGACGGCGTGCGCAAAGTCGTCGAAGAATGCAACCAGATCCAGGTGCACCCGCGTCACCCGTACGTCGGCGACCTGGTTCACACCGCGTTCTCCGGCTCCCACCAGGATGCCATCCGCAAGGGCTTCGCCCAGCAGAAACCGGACGCCCTGTGGGAAGTGCCGTACTTGCCGATCGACCCGGCCGACATCGGCCGCAGCTACGAGGCGGTGATCCGCGTCAACAGCCAGTCGGGCAAGGGCGGTATCGCTTACCTGCTGGAACAGGAATACGGCATCAGCTTGCCGCGCCGCATGCAGATCGAGTTCAGCCAGGTCGTGCAGCGTGAAACCGATCGCCTGGGCCTCGAAATGACCGCCCAACAGATCCACGCGTTGCTGCACAGCGAGTACTTGCAGGCCAACACCCCGTACGCGCTGGTCAGCCATCGCCTGCAGGAAGAAAACGGTCACAGCGCCGTGGAAGTGGAAGTTTCCGGCAAGGGCCAGGGCGAAACCAACCTGCACTGGCGCGGCAAAGGCAACGGCGCGCTGGAAGCGCTGGTGGCCGGTCTGCCGATTCCGGTGGAGATCATGGACTACAACGAGCACGCCATCGGTGCGGGCACCAACGCCAAGGCGGCGGCCTACATTGAACTGCGTGTGGAAGGCCAACGTGCGGTGCACGGTGTGGGCATCGATGAAAACATCACCACCGCCAGCTTCAAGGCCCTGTTCAGCGCGCTGAACCGCTCGTTGAGCCAGCCGGAAGCGAAAGCGGCGTAAGCCTTCGCTGTAATGCAAAAGGCCCCAAGGTGCGAACCTTGGGGCCTTTTTGTTTGCCGGCAATATTTATGTTGTCTGTCCCGGCCCCATCGCCAGCAAGCTGGCTCCTACAGTTGACCGAGTTGTTCTGACAGACGCGGTCCTCTGTAGGAGCCAGCTTGCTGGCGATGGGGCCCTGTCAGGCAGCAAAAATCTCAGGTGAACTCAAATGTGTCCGCATCCAGATTCGCCGGAAACCGCGTGCGATAAGCCGCCAGTTCCGCCGCATCCAGAACAACCTGAAACACCCCATCCGCCTCACCGGCACTGAGCAATGTCTCGCCCTGAAAATCCAGGACCTGACTGTCGCCGGTGTACGCAAAGCCTTTCCCGTCAGTGCCGATGCGATTCACCGCCGCCACGTAGCACAGGTTTTCGATTGCCCGCGCCGGCAGCAAACGGTTCCAGTGCTGACGCCGCGCCCCCGGCCAGTTGGCGGTGTACAGCAACAGATCTGTGTCCTGGGCATCGCGGCTCCACA
Organism: Pseudomonas sp. BF-RE-22; assembly: GCF_019956155.1. Classification (NCBI taxonomy): domain Bacteria; kingdom Pseudomonadati; phylum Pseudomonadota; class Gammaproteobacteria; order Pseudomonadales; family Pseudomonadaceae; genus Pseudomonas; species Pseudomonas sp. BF-RE-22. The sequence goes on from NZ_JAHBDD010000034.1 coordinate 27,686, forward strand.
CCGGGAAACGCAGGTCGTAGCAAATCAGCGGCCGGACGCGCCAGCCTTTGAGCTCGAACTGCACCTGGCGCTCGCCCGGCGTGTAGTGATTGTGCTCGCCGGCCATGCGGAACAAGTGGCGCTTGTCGTAATGCCAGACTTCGCCATCCGGCCGCGCCCACAACAGGCGATTGCGATGGCTGCCATCAGCGGCCTGAACGATGATACTGCCGGTGATCACCGCATCGAGTTTTGCCGCCTGTGCGCGCAGCCATTTGCTGGTGGGACCGTTTTCCGCCTCGGCAAGCGTCTCGGACTCCATGGAAAAACCGGTGGTGAACATCTCCGGCAGGATGATCAGGTCCGCGCCGCGAGCCTGCTCCAGCAGTTGCTCGAAATGCTCCAGATTGGCCTGGCGGTCGTGCCAGGCCAGGGTTGTCTGGATCAGCGCGATGGTCAGATTCGGCAATGCACTCAGATCACGCATAGTTTTGCCGCTGCTTCACGCAGGGTCTCCTCGCGTTTGGCGAAGCACAGGCGCACCAGGCGCTGGCCTTCGGGTGGCGTCTGGTAGAACACCGAGATCGGGATGCTCGCCACGCCGTGTTCGCGGGTCATCCACAGCGCCATCTCGACATCGTTGAGGTCGGGACGGATCTGCGAGTAATCGACCAACTGGAAATAGGTGCCGGTGACGCGGGTGAAACTGAAACGCGATGGCATCAGCAAGTCGCAGAACAGATCGCGCTTGGCCTGGTAGAAGCCGGGCAATTCTTCGACGTGTTCAGGATGCTCCGCCATGAAGTCGGCCAAGGCGTATTGCAAGGGGGTTACGCCGCAAAAATTGACGTACTGGTGCACCTTGCGCAGCTCTGCCGACAAGGCCGGTGGCGCGACCACGTAGCCGGTTTTCCAGCCGGTGACGTGGTACGTCTTGCCGAAGGAGCTGACCACGAAGGCGCGCTGATACAGCTCTTCATGGGCCAGCACACTGACATGGGGCACACCGTCGTAGACCAGGTGCTCGTAGACCTCATCGCTGATCACATAGATGTCGCGGTCACGGATCAACGCCGCCAGTTGGTCCAGCTCGGCACGGTTGATCAGTGCGCCGCTGGGATTGTGCGGGGTATTGAGGATGATCATCCGCGTGCGCGGACTCAGCGCCTGGGCGAGCTTTTCGAAATCGATGCTGAAGTCGTCCAGCCCCAGTTGCACGTGAACGCAACGGCCACCGGCCAGCTGGACCGAGGGCTCGTAACTGTCATAGGCCGGATCAAACACGATGACTTCGTCACCGTTGTGGATAACGGCCTGAATGGCGCAAAAAATCGCCTCAGTCGCACCGGGAGTCACGGTCACTTCGCTGTCCGCATCGACGGTGGCGCCATAGCTGCGGGCAATTTTCGCCACGATCTGCTGACGCAGTACCGGCAGGCCGGTCATCGGCGAGTACTGGTTATGGCCATTGGCAATGTGCCGACCCACCGCATCGCACAAGGCTTGCGGGGCATCGAAATCGGGAAAACCCTGTGACAGGTTGATCGCCCCGGTTTGCGCCGCGAGCTGAGACATCTGCGTGAAGATAGTGATGCCGACATTCGGCAGCTTACTGGTGATCATCGGTGATTCCCTGCTCTACACCCGGCTCTAACGGCGGCGCGGGAGAGCCCGAGGATAGCCAAACGGCGCCCATAAAAAAAGGGCGCCAGTGGCGCCCTTCTTCTCGAACCCGATCCCGTAGGAGCGAGCGGTGCGGCGACCCGACTTGCCCGCGAACGCAACACCGCGGTGTATCAGATACACCGCGTTATCGTTCTTCGCGGGCAAGCCTCGCTCCTACAGAGGCGAGCCAGCCTTGAATCAGCGCTTGTCGCGGCGCTTCTTGTCGGCTTTCTTGTGGTGCGACATCAAGCGACGCTTCTTGTTGACCTGACGGTCAGTAAGCGAATTCTTGTTGCCTTCGTACGGGTTCTCGCCGCCCTTGAACTCGATGCGGATCGGCGTACCGACCAGCTTCAAGACACGACGGTAAGTGTTTTCCAGGTAACGCACGTAAGACTTCGGCACCTTCTCGATCTGGTTACCGTGAATCACGATGATCGGCGGGTTGGCACCACCCAAGTGCGCATAACGCAGCTTGATCCGGCGGTTGTTGACCATCGGTGGCGCGTGCTCGCCAACCGCATCTTCCAGAATCTGGGTCAGGCGGTTGGTCGGCCAGCGGGTGACCGCGGACTTGAACGAGTTCTGTACGGAAGCGTAGAGGTTGCCCACGCCCGTGCCGTGCAGCGCCGAGATGAAGTGGATGTCGGCGTAGTCAACGAAGAACAGTCGACGTTGCAGCTCGACCTTCACGAAGTCACGCTCGCTCGGCGTCATGCCGTCCCACTTGTTGATCGCGATAACCAGCGCACGACCGGACTCAATGGCGAAGCCCAGCAGGTTGAGGTCGTGGTCCACCACGCCTTCGCGGGCGTCCATCACGAAGATCACCACGTTGGCGTCTTTGATCGCTTGCAGGGTTTTGACCACGGAGAATTTTTCGACTTCTTCGTGGATCTTGCCGCGCTTGCGCACACCGGCGGTGTCGATCAGCGTGTACTTCTCGTCGTTACGCTCGAACGGGATGTAGATACTGTCGCGGGTAGTGCCGGGCTGGTCATACACGATGACCCGGTCTTCACCGAGCATGCGGTTGACCAGGGTCGACTTGCCGACGTTCGGGCGGCCGATGATGGCGATCTTGATCCCGTCTTTTTCGCTTGGGCCAGGAATGCGCTTGGCTTCCTCGCCTTCGGCAACGTCCTCTTCCTCGCCTTCTTCCAGCTCTTCTTCGTCTTTCGGGAAGTCGCTCAGGGCGATTTCCAGCATCTGGGTGATGCCACGACCATGAGCACCGGCGATCGGGATCGCGTGGCCCATGCCCAACGGGGCGAATTCGGCGCGGGCCATTTCAGGGTCGATGTTGTCGACCTTGTTGGCAACCACGTACGAACGCTTGTTACGTTTGCGCAAATGCTCGGCGATCATCTGGTCGGCGGCGGTGAAACCGGCCTTGGCATCTACCAGGAACAGAACGACATCGGCTTCTTCAATGGCCAGCAGCGACTGCTCGGCCATTTTTTCGTCCATACCGTGCTCGTCACCGGAGATACCACCGGTGTCGACCAGAATGTAGGAACGCCCTTGCCACTTGGCCTCACCGTATTGGCGATCACGGGTCAGACCGGACAAGTCGCCGACGATGGCGTCGCGAGTCCTGGTCAGGCGGTTGAACAAGGTGGACTTGCCGACGTTCGGTCGGCCCACCAGGGCGATTACGGGAACCATGCGGCTCTCCACTTCGTTATTTCAGAAAATACAAAAGCCGCTGCGAGGCAGCGGCTGGTGCTCGGGGCAGCGTTTGAGAACGCTGCGAGCCCCGCAGAACGGGGCCGCTTGGGGGTTAACCCCAAGCATAGTCAAAACATTACTTGATGGTCAGGGCTTCCAGTTTGCCGCTGTTGCCATACAGATAAATCGTGTCACCCACCACCAGCGGACGGGCACGCAGGCCGTCGCTGTCGATGCGTTCGCGGCCGACAAAACGACCGTCCACCTGGCTCAACAGGTGCACATAGCCTTCCATGTCACCGACTGCAACATAGCTGGAGAACACTTCTGGAGCCGACAGTTGACGGCGAGCCAGCGAGTCGTTGCTCCACAAAGCTGTGGTGGAACGCTCGTCAACGCCTTCAACGGTGCCCGAAGCCAGGCTCACGTACACAGTGCCGAAGCCCTGCGCAACGCCGGCATAGCTGGAAGCATCACGCTGCCAGAGCTGACGACCGCTTTCCAGGTCCAGTGCCGCAACGCGACCCTGATAGCTGGCGACGTACAAGGTACCGCCGGACAGCAGCAGGCCACCGTCGATATCGACAACGCGCTCCAGTTCCGAACGACCTTGTGGGATCGCAACCCGCTGTTCCCACACCGGCACGCCGTTGGAGATATCGAGCGCAACCACTTTACCGGTCGACAGGCCAGCCACCGCGAGGCGGTTGGTCACGATCGGCGCACTGGTGCCACGCAGGGTCAGGACCGCAGGCGTGCTGTCATACAACCAGCGCTGGTTGCCGGTGGAGGCATCCAGACCGATCAGACGGTCATCCTGAGTCTGAACGACCACCACGTCACCGTTGTTGGCCGGCGGCGCGAGAACTTCACTGGACACGCGAGCGCGCCATTTCTCTTCACCGTTGGTGGCGTCCATCGCAACGATTTCGCCCTTGGTCGTACCGATCACGAGCAGGCCATAACCTACGCCAACGGCGCCGGAAACAGGCAGTTCGAGGTCTTTCTTCCATTTGACGTCGCCATTGCTGCGATCCATCGCCATCACCACGCCAGTGACGTCGGCGGCATAGATGGTATCGCCATCGATCGCCGGAACCAGCATGTTGTAGGTTTCGCCCTGACCGTCACCGATCGAACGACTCCACTGCTTTTGCAGGACCACTTCTTCTTTGAAGTCGACCAGCTCGGCAGGCGGCAATTCTTTTTTGCTGTTGCTGCTGCAACCCGCGGCCAAAACGGCCAGAGCCAGCAATGCTGCATGTTTCCAACGGATCACGTCACGCATCCCCTTTGGCCAGATCGTCCAACTTGATTTGTAGGCCACCGACTGCCGCTTCATCCGACAGTGCCGCCTTGGCTTTTTGATACGCAGCGTGCGCTTCGTCGGTACGACCCAACTGCACCAGCAGGTCGCCCTTGAGTTCTTCGCGGGTGGCGAGGAATGCTTTATCGGCATCGCCTTCGAGCAGTTTCAGGGCTTCATCGACCTTGTTCTGCGCGGCCAGTACCTGCGCCAGGCGCTGACGGGCGATTTCGCCCAGTGCCGGGTTGGCCGGTTTGGCAACGATGGCTTTCAGCTCGGTGGCAGCGTCGTCCAGCTTGCCGCTGTCGACCGCGACTTTCGCCACGAACAGGCTGCCGTATTGCGCGTAGGCGCTGCCGCCAAATTCGCTGTTGAGCTTGCCGGCCAGGTCCGAAACACGGGCGGCATCAGGCTTGCCGTTGGGCGTCAGCGTGGTTTCGAGCAATTGCTGATAGAGCATCGAGGCGCCTTGCGACTGATTGCTCTGATACTTTTGAAAGGCCTGCCAGCCGAACACGATGACCAGCGCCAACAGGCCGCCAGTGACCAGGGGCTTGCCGTTGCGTGTCCACCAGTCCTTCAAATCCGCCAGCTGTTCGTCTTCGGTACTCGACACCCCAATACTCCTTAATCGCTAAATCGGCTGTTTATGACAGCTTCAACCCTGCACGACGCAGGTGGCCAGGTGTGCAGCAAGCGCATCCCAGGCAATGCTTTGTTGTTCGCCCTGGCCACGCAGGGGTTTGAAACCTACCACTTGCTGGGCCATTTCGTCGTCACCGAGGATCAGCGCGTACAGCGCACCGCTCTTGTCGGCCTTCTTGAATTGACTTTTGAAGCTGCCGGCGCCGGCATTGATCTGCAAGCGCAGGTTGGGCAACTGATCGCGCACCTTCTCGCTCAACGTCAGGGCCGCCAACTCGGCAGCCTCGCCGAATGCGCAGAGATAGACGTCGACCTGACGGGAGATCTCTTCCGGGATCTGCTCCAGGGTTTCAAGCAGCAGCACCAGGCGCTCGATGCCCATGGCGAAACCAACGCCCGGGGTCGGCTTGCCGCCCATCTGTTCCACCAGACCGTCGTAGCGGCCGCCGGCACACACGGTGCCTTGAGCGCCCAACTTGTCGGTGACCCACTCGAAAACCGTCTTGCTGTAGTAATCCAGCCCGCGTACCAGCTTCGGGTTGATCACGTAAGGAATACCGGCGGCGTCCAGGCGAGCCTTGAGGCCCTCGAAGTGCACGCGGGATTCGTCGTCGAGGTAGTCGGCCATTTTCGGCGCGTCGACCAGGATCGCTTGAGTGTCGGCGTTCTTGGTGTCCAGAACACGCAACGGATTGGTCTTCAGACGGCGCTGGCTGTCTTCGTCGAGCTTGTCCAGGTGAGCGGACAGGAACTCGACCAGCGCTTCGCGATAACGACCACGGGATTCGCTGGTGCCCAGGCTGTTGAGTTCGAGCTTGACCGCATCACGGATGCCCAGCTCGCCCCACAGGCGCCAGGTCAGCACGATCAGCTCGGCGTCGATGTCCGGACCGTCGAGGTTGAACACTTCGACACCGATCTGGTGGAACTGGCGATAACGGCCTTTCTGCGGACGTTCGTGGCGGAACATCGGGCCGATGTACCAGAGTTTCTGCACCTGGCCGCCGCCAGTGATGCCGTGCTCGAGCACCGCACGCACGCAGGCCGCCGTGCCTTCAGGGCGCAGGGTCAGCGAATCACCGTTACGGTCTTCGAAGGTGTACATCTCTTTTTCGACGATGTCGGTCACTTCACCGATCGAGCGCTTGAACAGCTCGGTGAACTCGACGATCGGCATGCGGATCTGCTTGTAACCGTAGTTATCCAGCAGACGCGAAACGGTGCCCTCGAAATGACGCCACAGGGGAGTCTGTTCGGGCAGGATGTCGTTCATGCCACGAATGGCTTGCAGAGACTTGCTCACTTTAAATCCTTAAATTCGTTCGATCAGCCGCGAGCGATTACAGCTGCGTCAGCTTCGACCTTCTCGGCCGCTTTCTGGCGGATCAAGCGTTCAAGCTCATCCACCAGATTGTCATTCGTCAGTTTCTGCGACGGCTTGCCGTCGATGTAAATCAGGTTTGGCGTGCCGCCGGTCAAGCCGATATGGGCTTCCTTGGCTTCGCCCGGCCCGTTGACCACGCAACCGATGACCGCGACATCCAGCGGCACCAGCAGATCTTCGAGGCGCCCTTCCAGCTCGTTCATGGTCTTGACCACATCGAAGTTCTGCCGCGAGCAGCTCGGGCAGGCGATGAAGTTGATGCCACGGGAACGCAGGTGCAGGGATTTGAGAATGTCGTAGCCGACTTTCACTTCCTCGACCGGGTCGGCCGCCAACGAGATGCGGATAGTATCGCCAATCCCTTCGGCGAGCAGCATACCGAGGCCCACGGCGGATTTCACTGTGCCTGAACGCAAACCACCGGCTTCGGTGATGCCCAAGTGCAGCGGCTGGACGATTTCCTTGGCCAGCAAGCGGTAAGCGGCGACGGCCATGAACACGTCGGAGGCTTTCACGCTGACCTTGAAGTCCTGGAAGTTCAGGCGCTCAAGGTGCTCGACGTGACGCAAGGCGGATTCGACCAGCGCGGCCGGGGTCGGCTCGCCGTATTTCTTTTGCAGGTCTTTTTCCAGGGAACCGGCGTTGACGCCGATGCGGATCGGAATCCCGCGATCGCGGGCGGCATCGACCACCGCACGCACGCGGTCTTCACGACCGATGTTGCCCGGGTTGATCCGCAGGCAATCAACGCCCAGTTCGGCTACGCGCAAAGCGATCTTGTAGTCGAAGTGGATGTCGGCCACCAACGGTACTTTGACCAGTTGCTTGATCTTGCCGAAGGCTTCGGCGGCGTCCATGTCCGGCACGGAAACCCGCACGATATCGACGCCAGCGGCTTCCAGACGATTGATCTGGGCGACGGTGGCGGCAACGTCATTGGTGTCGCTGTTGGTCATGCTCTGCACAGCGATGGGCGCATCGCCGCCAACAGGCACGTTACCGACCCAGATTTTCCGGGATTCGCGACGCTTGATTGGAGATTCGCCGTGCATGACTTATTGACCCAACTTCAGGCGAGCAGTCTCGCCACTGGTGAATGGAGCGACATCAACCACCTGACCGTTGTAGCTGACCTGCGCGCCACGGGCGAAGCCCAGACGCACGGCAAACGGCGGCTTACCACTGAGGGAAACGGTTTCGCCTTTGCGCTTGAGACCACTGAGCAGCACTTTGCCAGTGCCGTCGGTGACTTGTGTCCAGCAATCAGCGGTGAATTGCAGTTGAACCTGGCCTTGGCCAGCAACCGGAGCAGCCGGTGCAGCCGCTGCCGGAGCAGGAATGGTCGGCGTTACCGAGGCGGTTGCAGGCGGGGTCGACACAACCGGAGCCGTCGGGGCCGCAGGCGCGACAACTGGCGCGGTGCTGTGCGCCGGGGCAACGGGGGCCGGAGCAGCCGGCGCGGTGTTATGTGTCGGTGCAACTGGCACCGGGGTAGCCGGTGCGGCCGGAGCGACCACAGGCGTAGCCGGCTCAGCTTCAGTCGGCGCTTCAGTCGAAGTCTCGGCTTGCGGCAATGCGAGAGCGGTCGAACTTTCAGCCTGACCTTCCGCGACAGCCTGGTCTTCCGGCTCGTCCAGCGGATGGATCTGGGTGGTGCCGTCGGCGCCTTCGACTTCAACGTGCTCCGGGCTCAGGCTGATCAGGTCCTTGGTGCGCAGTGAGGTTTGATCCTGCCACCAGATGAAACCGCCGCCGATCACCGCGATCAGCAACAGCAGGCTGACGATTCGCAAAATAGTGTGGGAAACCCGAACCGGCTCTTCGATGCGACCCAGGCTGTGGACGTTGGCGCCCTGGGAGTCGGTACCGGTGGACTGGTCGAATTGCTGAACCAGAACGGTCTGGTCCATGCCGAGCAATTTGGCGTAGGCGCGAATATAACCGCGGGCAAAGGTATGCCCCGGCAGCTTGTCGAATGCGCCGGCTTCCAGATTACTCAGGGAATTAACGGTGAGGTTGAGCTTGAGGGCCACTTCGGCCAGCGACCAGCCATTGCTTTCGCGGGCCTGGCGCAAAGTCTCACCGGGGTTAACGCGATTCGCTGCTACAACTTCGGGATGCGCCGCTTTCATCATTGCTCCGACAGGTATTGCTGATATTCCGGCGTACCGGGATAGAGTCGTTTTAGTTGCAGGCCATAACTGGCTGCCTTGTCGCGATCTTCGAACACTTTTGCCAGCCGAACGCCGAGCAATAGACTACGTGCATTTTGCTCGGTGAGCAGGCTAAAACGGTCGTAATAGTCACGCGCGGGCACATAATGCCTGTCTTCGTAAGACAACTCAGCCATTTCCAGCAATGCACGGGGTTGCTGACGGTTCAAACGCAAAGCTTTTTCCAGCTGCTGCTGGGCCAGATCACGCTGGCCAAGCTTGGAAGCGGTCATGCCCAGGTTCTCGAACACTCGCGAACGCTCAGGATACAGGGTATCGGCAGCGGCTTGCTCGAAGCGCTCGTAAGCCTCTTTGTAACGTTTCTGTTCGAAAAGAAAACTGCCGTAATTGTTCAGGATACGGGCATCGTTAGGTCGGGAAGAAAGCGCCTTGCGAAAGTGCTCATCCGCCAGCTCCGGCTCCATCTCGGCCTGAAACACTAGACCCAATGCGGCATTGGCGTCAGCATCCGAACCGTCCAGCTCCAAGGCCTTTTTCAGCGGGACCTTGGCGCGTTCGGTCATGCCCTGCTGCAAATAGCCCAAGCCCAGTTGCACGTAGGCAACTCGCGCTTCATCGCGGCCCTTGCTGGTCTTCATCGGATTGAAATCGCCCGACAGGACGCAGCCAGTACAAAGACTGGCCAACAGCAAAAGCAGCGCAAAGCGCAGGGACATAGAGATCCTCTCTTGAATTATTTCGCAGCGTTCGAAGCCATATCGTTGTCGGCGCTCAACTCGCGCACGGCGATATAACGTTCACTGCGACGGGTGCGATCCAGCACCTGCCCTACCAATTGGCCACACGCGGCATCGATGTCTTCACCGCGGGTGGTGCGTACGGTGACATTGAAACCTGCATGGTGAAGCTGATCCTGGAAGCGACGAATCGCATTGTTGCTCGGACGCTCGTAACCGGAATGCGGGAACGGGTTGAACGGAATCAGGTTGATCTTGCACGGGATGTTCTTGAGCAGCTCGATCATCTCAACGGCATGTTCAACCTTGTCGTTGATGTCCTTGAGCAAGGTGTACTCGATGGTCAGCACGCGTTTTTCGCCCAGGGACGACATGTAGCGCTGGCACGACTCGAGCAGCATCTTAAGCGGATATTTCTTGTTGATCGGCACCAATTGGTTACGCAATGCGTCATTCGGTGCGTGCAGGGACAACGCCAGGGAGACGTCGATGTGCTTGGACAGCTCATCGATCATCGGCACCACGCCGGAGGTCGACAGGGTCACACGGCGCTTGGAAATGCCGTAACCCAGGTCGTCCATCATCAGATGCATGGCCGCAACGACGTTGTCGAAGTTCAGCAGCGGCTCGCCCATGCCCATCATCACCACGTTGGTGATGGCACGGTCGGCGGTCGCCGGGATGCTGCCGAACGATTTATTGGCAATCCACACCTGGCCGATGACTTCGGCGGCGGTGAGGTTGCTGTTGAAACCTTGCTTGCCGGTGGAGCAGAAACTGCAATCCAGGGCACAGCCTGCCTGGGACGAAACGCACAGAGTGCCGCGTTTGCCCTGGGGAATGTAAACGGTCTCGACGCAGCTGCCGGACGCCACGCGCACCACCCACTTACGGGTGCCGTCGGTGGAAATATCCTCGCTGACGACTTCGGGACCGCGAACTTCGGCAATGGCCTTGAGCTTGTCGCGCAGGGCCTTGCTGACGTTCGTCATGGCGTCGAAATCATCGACGCCAAGGTGGTGAATCCATTTCATTACCTGACCGGCACGGAAACGCTTCTCCCCGATTGAGTCGAAGAATTTTTCCATTTCCTGTTGAGTCAGACCCAGCAGGTTGGTTTTTACAGTCGATGTAGTCATGGATTCACCTTCACTCTTAAGCCAATGCTTAGCGAGTGGTTACTTCAGTAGCTGCGAAGAAGTACGAGATTTCGCGAGCAGCAGCGGCTTCGGAGTCCGAACCGTGTACAGCGTTGGCGTCGATGGAATCAGCGAAGTCAGCACGGATGGTGCCGGCAGCAGCTTCTTTAGGGTTGGTAGCGCCCATCAGCTCACGGTTCAGAGCGATAGCGTTTTCGCCTTCCAGAACCTGAACAACAACAGGACCGGAGATCATGAAAGCAACCAGGTCGCCGAAGAAACCACGAGCGCTGTGCTCAGCGTAGAAGCCTTCAGCTTCGGCTTTGGACAGTTGCTTCAGTTTCGAAGCTACAACGCGCAGGCCTGCTTTTTCGAAACGAGTGGTGATCTCGCCGATGACGTTTTTTGCAACAGCGTCAGGCTTGATGATGGAGAAAGTACGTTGAACAGCCATGGTGTAACTCCAGAAACGGTAATTTGTGAAAAATTAAACCCGCGAATTATACGCGGGTTCTTGGGTATTGCCTAACCTGCAGCGTGGCTCAGTCGCGTTCTTCGATCCAGTGGGCCTGAATGGCCTCGAGGATCTTTTCGCCACAATGCTCAGGCAGGTCGTCGAACTCGGGCAATTCCATCACCCATTTGCGCAGATCGACGAAGTTGACCGACAAAGGGTCAACATCGGGCTTGCTTTCAGCCAGCTGGATTGCGATTTCCAGCACATCAGTCCACTTGAGACTCATGACAGTTCCTTGAATCAGTGCGGCGCTTCGGCGGCATGGTTGAGCGAATACTTCGGAATCTCGATGGTCAGGTCTTCAGTCCCGACGATCGCCTGGCAGGCCAGACGCGATTGAGCTTCCAGACCCCAGGCACGATCGAGGAAATCTTCTTCCAGTTCGTCCGCTTCTTCCAGCGAATCAAACCCTTCTCGAACGATGCAGTGACAAGTGGTACAGGCGCAAACGCCGCCACAGGCACTTTCCATCTCGATGTGGTGCTCATGGGCCAGTTCGAGAATCGATGTACCGGGCTCAGCCTCGACCACCATGCCTTCCGGGCAAAACTTCTCGTGTGGCAGAAAAATGACCTGCGGCATCAGTTATCCTCGATTTCATTCAGATTGCGCCCCGCCAGCGCGGCTTTCACCGTCGAGTCCAGGCGGCGGGCAGCAAAGGCGTCGGTGACTTGCGACAGACGCTTGGTCTGCTGCTCAATGGCGTAACCATCGGCACCTTTCATCAGTTCGGTCAGTTCCTGCATCTGCAATTCGATGACCATGCGCTCTTCGGCGTCGAGCAAGCGCTCGCCGTCGGCTTCGAGAGCGGCTTGCACCGCTTCGATCAGACGCTGGGCATCGACCTGCTGCTCACGCAGCACACGGGCGACCTTGTCGTCGTTGGCGTGCTGGAACGAATCCTTGAGCATCTTGGCGATTTCGCCGTCGGTCAGGCCGTAGGACGGCTTGACCTGAATGCTTGCTTCAACACCCGAACCCAACTCACGGGCCGAGACGCTGAGCAGACCGTCGGCGTCGACCTGGAAGGTCACGCGGATCTTCGCTGCACCGGCGACCATCGCCGGAATGCCGCGCAATTCGAAGCGCGCCAGGGAACGGCAGTCGCTGATCAGCTCGCGCTCACCCTGCAACACATGGATCGCCATGGCCGACTGGCCATCTTTGTACGTGGTGAAATCCTGGGCACGAGCGACGGGAATGGTGGTGTTGCGCGGAATCACCTTCTCCATCAGGCCGCCCATGGTTTCCAGCCCCAGGGACAACGGAATCACGTCGAGCAACAGCAGCTCGCCGCCATCGCGCTTGTTGCCGGCCAGCGTATCGGCCTGGATCGCGGCACCGATGGCCACCACTTGATCCGGGTCGATTTCAGTCAGCGGCTGGCGACCGAAGGCTTCAGCGACGGCTTCGCGAACGCGAGGCACACGCGTCGAACCGCCAACCATGACCACCGCGTGCACGTCTTCCAGCTCGACGCCGGAATCACGCACCGCGCGACGGCAGGCTTTCAGGCTGCGAGCAACCATCGGCTCGATCAGCGCATTGAAAGCTTCGCGAGTCAGCTCGGCTTTCCAGTCGCCATAAGCGACTTCAACGGCCGCAACATTGGTCAGCGCTTCTTTGGCCGCGCAGGCAGTTTGCAGCAGGTTACGTTGCGCCCCCGGATCAAGATCAGCGGACAAACCGGCGCTCTCGATGATCCAGCCGGCAATCGCATGGTCGAAGTCATCGCCGCCCAGGGCGCTGTCGCCGCCGGTGGCCAGCACTTCGAACACGCCGCCGGTCAGGCGCAGAATCGAAATATCGAAGGTGCCGCCGCCCAGGTCATAAATCGCGACCAGGCCTTCTGCATGTTGATCCAGACCGTAAGCCACGGCAGCGGCGGTCGGCTCATTGAGCAAACGCAGCACGTTGAGGCCGGCCAGTTTGGCCGCGTCCTTGGTGGCTTGACGCTGAGCATCGTCGAAATAGGCCGGAACGGTGATCACCGCACCCACCAGCTCGCCACCCAATGTCGCTTCAGCGCGCTGTCGCAATACCTTGAGGATATCGGCGGAGACTTCGACCGGGCTTTTCGGCCCCTGAATGGTTTCGATGAACGGCATGTGCGACTCGCCGCCGACAAAGCGGTACGGCAGTTGCTCGCCCAATTGCTTGACGTCGGACAGACCACGACCCATCAAGCGCTTGACCGACAGCACGGTGTTCAACGGATCGGTAGCGGCAGCCAGCTTGGCCGACTCGCCCACTTCGACGCGATCGGCGTGGTAACGCACGGCGGACGGCAGGATGACCTGCCCGTCAGCGTCGGCCAGAGGCTCGGAAAGACCACTGCGCAATGCAGCGACCAGCGAATTGGTAGTGCCCAAGTCGATCCCCACAGCCAGACGACGCTGGTGCGGTTGAGGACTTTGGCCGGGTTCGGCGATCTGCAGTAGGGCCATCGTGATCAGGACTTATCTGTATATCAGGCGTGCGACCGGAGCGGCACTGGGTTAATCGTCGAGGCGCTCTTCTAACTGGCGCACTTCGTAGGTGAGCTTGTCGAGGAACTGCATGCGCCGCATCAGGCGTTCGGCCTGTTCACGTTGCGCTGCATCATTCCAACAGGCTGCGAAACTGTCGTTCAGTTTTTCCTGAGCAACTTTCAAACGACGCTTGAAGACGGCAACGCCATTCAGGTCGGCGCTGTCCTGCAGGTCTTCGAGCTCTTCGCGCAACTCCATCTGTTGCAGAAGAAACTCCGGATCATGCACCGTGACCTCCAGCGGCAGCTCGCCACCATTCAGGGCGAGCAGGTATCGCGCGCGCTTCGGGGGACTTTTGAGCGTCTGGTAGGCCTCGTTGAGGCTCGCGGATTGCTCTAGCGCCAACCGTTGCTCGCGCTCGGAAGCGTCCGCAAAACGGTCCGGATGAACACTGCGCGCCAACTCACGGTAGCGCGTAGCCAGCTGATCGAGATCCAGATTGAAACCCGGTTGCAGCTCAAATAAAGCGAAATGACAAGGAGTACCCACAAGAAGCCTCAGATGTTGAAGCTTTCGCCGCAGCCACATTCACCGCGTACGTTGGGGTTGTTGAACTTGAAGCCTTCGTTCAACCCTTCCTTGACGAAATCGAGCTCGGTGCCGTCCAGGTAGGCCAGGCTTTTCGGGTCGATGATCACTTTCTCGCCGTGACTTTCGAACACCTGATCCTCGGCAACCACCTCGTCGACAAACTCCAGCACGTAGGCAAGGCCGGAGCAGCCCGTGGTGCGAACACCCAGACGAATCCCTTCACCTTTGCCGCGCCCGTCAAGGGAGCGTCGCACGTGTCGAGCAGCCGCTTCTGTCATGCTGATAGCCATCGGTGACTCCTTACTCGTCGCAAAATCTTGAAAATCAGATCAAGCCTTTCTTCTGCTTGTAGTCGCGAACGGCCGCTTTGATAGCGTCTTCAGCGAGTACGGAGCAGTGAATTTTCACCGGCGGCAGAGCCAGTTCTTCGGCCAGTTGAGTGTTTTTGATGGTCTCTGCTTCATCCAGAGTCTTGCCTTTCATCCACTCGGTCGCCAGGGAGCTGGAGGCGATAGCCGAACCGCAACCGTAGGTCTTGAACTTGGCGTCTTCGATGATGCCTTGCTCGTTGACCTTGATTTGCAGGCGCATCACGTCGCCGCACGCCGGAGCGCCGACCATGCCGGTGCCGACATCCGGGTCTTCCGCGTCCATCTTGCCGACGTTACGCGGGTTTTCGTAGTGGTCGATGACCTTTTCGCTGTAAGCCATGATTCTTAATCCTCACTCATCAGAGAGTCGCTCTTGAAGCCCTGCCTACCTTAAGTTTACAGGGCCTGGTTTGCGGCGACTTGAAATCAGTGTGCCGCCCACTCGATTTTCGAAATGTCGACACCGTCTTTGTACATGTCCCACAGCGGCGACAGAGCGCGCAGCTTGGTAACGGCCTCGCAGACTTTCTGCGCGGCGTAGTCGATTTCTTCTTCGGTGGTGAAACGACCGAAGGTGAAACGGATCGAGCTGTGTGCCAGTTCGTCGTTGCGGCCCAGGGCGCGCAGTACGTACGAAGGCTCCAGCGAAGCCGAGGTGCAAGCCGAACCGGACGAAACGGCCAGATCCTTGAGCGCCATGATCAGCGACTCGCCTTCAACGTAGTTGAAGCTCAGGTTCAGGTTGTGCGGAACGCGAGCGGTCATGCTGCCGTTGACGTACAGCTCTTCCAGGTCTTCGACCTGCTTGAAGAAACGGTCGCTCAAGGCTTTGATGCGCACGTTCTCGGCAGCCATGTCTTCTTTGGCTACGCGGAAGGCTTCACCCATGCCGACGATCTGGTGGGTCGCCAGGGTGCCGGAACGCATGCCGCGCTCGTGACCGCCGCCGTGCATGGTCGCTTCGATGCGCACACGCGGCTTGCGGCTGACGTACAGCGCGCCGATGCCTTTAGGGCCGTAGGTTTTGTGGGCGGAGAACGACATCATGTCGACTTTCAGCTTCTGCAGGTCGATCTCGACCTTGCCGGTGGACTGAGCAGCGTCGACGTGGAACAGGATCCCTTTGGAGCGGGTCAGTTCGCCGATGGCTGCGATGTCGTTGATGGTGCCGATTTCGTTGTTCACGTGCATGACCGAAACCAGGATGGTGTCGTCACGCAGTTCAGCTTCGATCATTTCCGGCGTAACCAGACCGTCAGTGCGAGGCTCGATGTAGGTCACTTCGAAGCCTTCACGCTCCAGTTGGCGCATGGTGTCGAGGACAGCCTTGTGCTCAATCTTGGTGGTGATCAGGTGTTTGCCCTTGGTCGCATAGAAATGCGCCGCACCCTTGATTGCCAGGTTGTCGGACTCGGTGGCACCGGAGGTCCAGACGATTTCACGCGGATCGGCGTTGACCAGGTCTGCGACCTGACGACGGGCGTTTTCGACGGACTCTTCAGCTTTCCAGCCGAACACGTGGGAACGGGACGCCGGGTTACCGAAGTTTCCGTCGACCAGCAGGCATTCACTCATCTTTTGCGCAACACGCGGATCAACCGGGGTGGTCGCAGAGTAATCAAGGTAAATCGGCAATTTCATGGACTATCTCCTAAATCAGGCTGGCTGGCGTGCCGCTAGCTCTTTGGCTGTCATTCGACGGCGGACGCTTCAATCTTGTCCAGGCGTGGCGTCTTGCTGTTGCAACGACGCTGGTCCTGACGCTGGGCTACTTCTTGTACCTCACGGCGAGTAACAAGATCAGCCAAGCTGATACCGCTCAGAAATTCGTGGATCTGCAGGCTCAGGTCGCACCACAGGTGGTGGGTCAGGCAAGTGTCGCCTTGATGGCAATCGCCCTGCCCCTGGCACTTGGTGGCATCAACCGATTCGTTTACCGCATCGATCACCTGGGCGACCTGGATGCCCTGCATGTCGCGGGACAGCTGGTAACCGCCGCCTGGACCACGGACGCTGGACACCAGATTGCTGCGGCGCAATTTGGCGAAAAGCTGTTCGAGGTAGGACAGGGAGATGCCTTGGCGCTCGGAGATATCGGCCAGGGACACGGGCCCGTGCTGCGCATGCAACGCCAGATCAAGCATGGCGGTCACGGCGTATCGGCCTTTTGTAGTCAGTCGCATGGACAATTACCACGGAGTTCGGAATGGGGCGAGTATGCAATTCCCGAGTATTTAAGTCAACTATAAGACCTAGTACTTTAGTCAGGTTTACCCGCAAAAGAGCGGCCGCATCATAACAAAGGCTGGGCGGTTACAGCCAGCAATTGCGCGTTATCGTTCTTCGCGGGCAAGTCGGATCGCCGCCCGCTCGCTCCTACAGGATTAACGAAACCCTTGCAGGAGCGCGGCTTGCCCGCGAAGGGGTCGACTCGGTCTAGCTGGCCTGGCTCTGATCCTTGTCCTTCACACACGCAAAGTCTTCTTCGCGCAGCTCAGGCAGATCTTTCGCACAGTAATTACTGCCCAGATCCTTCAACGCCCCGCACATCCCCTCCAGACGACCATCAACAGCCTGCAGGTGATCGAGCAATTGGTTAATGGCACGCGCCACCGGGTCCGGCATGTCTTCGCCAACACCGTAGGCATCGAAACCGATCTTCTCGGCCATGGCCTTGCGCTTGGCGTCCTGCTCTTCATCGGATTTAACGATGATCCGCCCCGGAATGCCGACCACTGTCGCACCGGGCGGCACAGCCTTGGTCACCACGGCATTGGAACCGACCTTGGCGCCGGCACCCACGGTGAACGGGCCGAGCACCTTGGCTCCAGCCCCCACCACCACACCGTCTTCCAGTGTCGGGTGACGCTTGCCTTTATTCCAGCTGGTGCCGCCCAGTGTCACACCCTGATAAAGGGTGACGTCGTTGCCGATCTCGGCGGTTTCACCGATGACAATACCCATGCCATGGTCAATGAAGAACCGACGCCCCACCTTGGCACCTGGATGGATCTCGATCCCGGTCAACCAGCGACCGAAGTTCGACACCAGCCGCGCCAGCCATTTCAGCTCGGCGCGCCACAAGGCTGCCGACAACCGGTGGATCCAGATGGCGTGCATGCCCGGGTAGCAAGTCAGGACTTCAAAAGCGTTACGCGCCGCCGGGTCACGATGGAAAACACTCTGGATATCTTCACGCAAACGCTCGAACATCATTAATCCTTCCGCTTTAGAAGCTCACCACGGGCCGCTTTCTGGGTTTCCGTGAGGATGCCACGCAATATATTCATTTCCGCCCGGCTGACCGAGCTTCGTCCGTACAACCGACGCAGGCGCGCCATCAAGTGCCGCGGCTTTTCAGGATCGAGGAACTCGATGGCCACCAGGGTTTGCTCCAGGTGTTCATAGAATCGCTCCAGCTCATCCATGGTCGCCAGCTCAGCGCTTTTGACCGAGGCCACTTCTTCCTTCTCGACCTTGCTCGGCTGGCCTTGGGCCGCCAACCAGGACATGCGCACTTCATAGCTCAACACCTGCACCGCCGCCCCAAGGTTCAGCGAACTGAATTCAGGGTCTGATGGGATGTGCACGTGATAATGACATCGCTGCAGCTCTTCATTGGTCAGGCCGGAATCTTCACGACCAAACACCAAGGCAATTTCGGCGCCCTGCCCGGCCTCCTCGACCACTTTCGTCCCGCATTCGCGGGGATCGAGCAGCGGCCAGGGAATGCGCCGGTCACGGGCGCTGGTGCCGAGCACCAGATTGCAGCCGACCAAGGCATCTTCCAAAGTGGCGACGACTTGCGCGTTTTCAAGGATGTCCCCGGCGCCAGATGCACGGGCATCGGCTTCGTGGTGCGGGAACAACCGTGGTTCGACCAGCACCAGCCGCGACAGGCCCATGTTCTTCATGGCACGCGCAGCCCCGCCGATATTGCCGGGGTGGCTGGTATTGACCAGGACGACACGAATGTTATGCAGCAAGGGAGGCGCTCTCGAACACTTTAATGGGGAGCAGAATCTTACAGCTCAACAGGGTGCCCCGCCTCAAAAATAACGATTCACTTTTGACGGCGCTCAATGTCGGCATGCTGCGTTGCCGCTTCTCCCCATAGCGCGCTATGAGTCGGCGCGGCGCCTTGCCTGCCAACATTGATCACTCGTCAAAAGTGACCGTATTTCTGAGGCGGGGGCACACCGTTCAGCTATGAAAGCGAACACTGACCTTCTCCTGTAGAAACTTTCTGATAGAATGCCCGGCTTTCTTTAACAACCTTAGGTGACACATCCATGCAGCCCATGCTGAATATCGCGCTGCGCGCCGCCCGCAGCGCCAGTGAATTGATCTTCCGCTCCATCGAGCGCCTGGATACCATCAAGGTCGACGAAAAAGACGCCAAGGATTACGTATCCGAGGTGGATCGCGCCGCTGAACAGAAAATCATCGACGCGCTGCGCAAGGCTTACCCGAACCACTCGATCATGGGTGAAGAAACCGGCATGCACGCCGGCACCGGGATCGAAGGCGAAGAATACCTGTGGATCATCGATCCGCTGGACGGCACCACCAACTTCCTGCGCGGCATTCCTCACTTCGCTGTCAGCATCGCCTGCAAATACCGCGGTCGCCTGGAACACGCTGTTGTTCTGGACCCGGTTCGCCAGGAAGAATTCACCGCCAGCCGTGGTCGCGGCGCTCAACTGAACGGTCGTCGCCTGCGCGTCAGCGGCCGCACCAGCCTGGACGGCGCCCTGCTGGGTACCGGCTTCCCGTTCCGTGACGACCAGATGGACAACCTCGACAACTACCTGGGCATGTTCCGCGCCCTGGTTGGCCAGACCGCCGGCATCCGCCGCGCTGGCTCGGCGAGCCTGGACCTGGCCTACGTGGCTGCCGGCCGCTTCGACGCGTTCTGGGAGTCGGGCCTGTCCGAGTGGGACATGGCTGCAGGCGCCCTGCTGATCCAGGAAGCTGGCGGCTTGGTGAGCGACTTCACCGGCGGTCACGATTTCCTTGAGAAAGGCCACATCGTTGCCGGCAACACCAAGTGCTTCAAGGCAGTGCTGACGGCGATCCAGCCGCACCTGCCGGCCTCGCTGAAGCGCTAAGCTGCCAGCGACAGAAAAAGCACCCTGCGGGGTGCTTTTTTTATGCCTGGAATTTGCCCCTGACAACACCACCCCCTGTAGGAGCCGGCTTGCTGGCGATAGCGGTGCAACAGTCGACATCAATGTTGAATGACCGACCGCTATCG
>NZ_JAHBDD010000035.1:0-46324 GCF_019956155.1 Pseudomonas sp. BF-RE-22
GACAGATCATGAAGACGCCATCGCCAGCAAGCCGGCTCCTACAGTCATCGAATTCGCTTCAGCTATTCGACAACCAGTCGCGCCAACCGCTGCTTGAGCATCCGGTTCTCGGCCCGCAGTTGCTGCACCTCTTCAAGCAGGTCGAGCGCCAGGGCGACGCCTTCCCACTCCAGCTCCAGGTCGTGCCGCAGCTTGGCGGCACGCTTGGCCAGCGCCAGCTCATAATCGGTGAAACGCCAATCCTTGGGCTGCTTGCCCTGAGGTTCGAGGATGCCGTGCTCGACGATTTCGATCACGTAGACGTCCGACAAATCGGTCGCCTCACAGAATTCTGCCATGTCCAGTTGAACGATCAGGGGGTTGCTCATGATGGGCTACTCCGTCTCTTGGATCAGAAGTTTTCTCTCGGGTCGAATGCGGCTTTTTTCGCCAGTTCCTGCCACAACGCCTTGACCTCATCGCTCGAGGTTTTTGGCATGACCGCCTTCAATTGCACGAACAGATAACCGCGTTGACCGGCCTTGTTCAGCAAGCCGTGGCCCTTGGCACGCATACGCTGGCCGTTCTGGCTACCGGCCGGCACCTTGAGGTTGATCTTGCCTGTCAGTGTAGGCACGGCCACTTCGGTGCCCAGCGCCAATTCCCACGGAGCCAGCGGCAGCGTAATGATCAGGTTCTCGCCTTCGACGTCGAACTTCGGATGCGGCGCAAAGCGAATGATCAGGAACAAGTCGCCGTTGGCGCCACCACCGATGCCCGGTGCACCCTGGCCTTTGAGGCGGATGCGCTCGCCGTCGGTCACGCCGGCAGGGATTTTAACGTTCAGGCTTTTGCTGGTGTTGCTGACGTGCTGGCCGGCAGCGTTGTACTGCGGCACCTGGAACGTGACCTTCTTCGATTCGTTCGAGAGGGTTTCTTCCAGAAAGATTCCAAGTTCCATTTCCACGTCTTGCCCTCGACGTCCGGCACTGCGGCGCGACTCTCCACCACCAAACCCAGGACCACGGTTACCGAAGATCGAACTGAAGAAGTCCGAAAAATCGCCCGAGTCCTGACCACCACCAAAACCACCGCCGCCACGCCCCTGCCAACCTGGCGGGCCCTGGAACGGTTGGCCGTGCTGGCCGTATTTGCGCAAGTCGTCGTATTCGGCGCGCTTGTCGGCGCTTTTCAGCGCTTCATAGGCTTCGGACGCGTCCTTGAATTTGGACTCGGCGTCCTTTTCCTTGCTGACGTCGGGGTGGTATTTGCGCGCCAGCTTGCGATAAGCCGCCTTGATCGTCTTATCGTCCGCGGTCGGTTCCACACCGAGAATCTTGTAATAGTCTTTGAAGTCCATCGTGGAATCACCATCCATTATCAAAATCGCGCCATCAGCCTCAGCATGCTCTTAATTGCCGCACGAGGTTTGACCGATCTCAAGTTTGTGACCGGACAGCGCATTAGAAGTTTATCGGCAGCGGCGGGCGGTTCTTTTGACCATCCCAATGGCTGCCAGGGCCAATGCAGACAAGTTTGGGGCATCGGGCCGTCTTATCAAGGCGCTAATTACCGAGATTTAGCGGATAGTCGGCCTTCGAATCTGCGCCGCACTGGCATACACTGCGCGGCCGTTTTTTAACCGGAACCTGATAGACATGAAAAACGCATCTCCAGCCCGTGCCTGTGGTATCGACTTCGGCACGTCCAACTCCACCGTCGGCTGGCTGCGCCCCGGCATGGAAACGCTGATCGCGCTGGAGGACGACAAGATCACCCTGCCCTCGGTGGTCTTCTTCAATATGGAAGAACGCCGCCCGGTGTACGGCCGTCTGGCGCTGCACGAGTACCTGGAAGGCTACGAAGGCCGGCTGATGCGCTCGCTCAAGAGCCTGCTGGGTTCCAAGCTGATCAAGCACGACACCAGCGTTCTCGGCACGGCGATGCCGTTCAAGGACTTGCTCGGGTTGTTCATCGGTCAGTTGAAGAAACGTGCTGAAACCGCCGCTGGTCGCGAGTTCGATGAAGTGGTGCTGGGTCGTCCGGTGTTCTTCGTCGATGACGACGAGATGGCCGACCAGGAAGCGGAAAACACCTTGGTGGACGTGGCCCGCGCCATCGGCTTCAAGGATGTGTCGTTCCAGTACGAGCCGATTGCGGCAGCGTTCGACTATGAGTCGACCATCGAAAAGGAAGAGTTGGTACTGATCGTCGACATCGGCGGTGGTACGTCTGACTTCTCGCTGGTGCGCCTGTCTCCTGAACGCCGCAACCACGACAACCGTCACGAGGACATCCTCGCCACCGGCGGCGTGCACATCGGCGGGACCGATTTCGACAAGCAGTTGAGCCTGCAAGGCCTGATGCCACTGTTCGGCTACGGCAGCCGCATGAAGAGCGGCGCCTACATGCCGACCAGCCACCACATGAACCTGGCGACCTGGCACACCATCAACTCGGTGTATTCGCAGAAATCGACCCTGGCCTTGGGCAGCATGCGCTACGACATCGAAGACACCGGCGGCATCGACCGTCTGTTCAAGCTGATCGAGCAACGTGCCGGGCACTGGCTGGCGATGGAAGTGGAAGAAACCAAGATCCAGCTGACTCACGCCGACAGCCGCCATGTGCCGCTGGACCGCATCGAGCCGGGCCTGAGCGTGGAGTTGAGCCGGGCGTTGTTCGAGTCGGCCATCGACAACTTGCTGGAGCGCGTGCGCAACAGCGTGACCCAGATGCTGAACGACGCCAACGTGCGGGTCGATCAGGTGGATACGGTGTTCTTCACCGGTGGTTCGAGCGGGATTCCGGCGTTGCGCAACAGCGTCTCGGCGATGTTGCCGAATGCGCGGCATGTGGAAGGCAACATCTTTGGCAGCATCGGCAGTGGTTTGGCGATTGAAGCGGCCAAGCGTTATGGGCCGATGGACTGATCCAGAACCGAGGTGAGCCCTTCGCGGGCAAGCCTCGCTCCTACAGAATCAATTCAATCCCTGTAGGAGCGAGGCTTGCCCGCGAAAGCGTCAGATCAGGCAATACATATCGACCGGATCAAACCATCCCCACCTGCTTCAACTCACTCTTCAAATACGCGTAATAAATCGGCCCCGCCACCACCCCCGGCAGGCCGAACGCGGCCTCGAACACCAGCATCGCCAACAGCAACTCCCACGACTTGGCACTGATCTGCCCGCCGACAATGCGCGCGTTGAGGAAGTATTCGAGCTTGTGGATAACAATCAGATAACCCAGCGCGGCCACCGCGACCCAGATCGACAGCGACAAACCGACGATGGTGATCAGCGTGTTCGACATCAGGTTGCCGATCACCGGCAGCAGGCCGAGCAGGAAGGTCAGCACGATCAGGGTTTTGGTCAACGGTAGTTTGATGCCGAACATCGGCAGGACCACCGCCAGGAAAATCCCGGTGAAGAAGGTGTTGAGCAGGGAAATCTTGATCTGTGCGAACACGATGTTGCGGAACGCCTGGACCAGCAGGTGCAAGCGATCAAACAGTGCGGCGGCCAGCGGCTTGCGCTTGGTCAGGTCCGGCACCCGTTGCAGGGCGATGATCGCGCCGAGCACCATGCCGATCAGCAACGTCACGAACATGTGCGCCGCGTCCTTGCCCACCAGTTGCAGATCGCTGAGGTGTTTGCTCATCCACTCGCCAATCGCCACGCGAAACTCGGCGGCGCTGGCCGGCAGGTAGGCGTCGATGAACGGCGGCAACTGACCGCGAGCGCGGTCGACCACGAGCATGAATTTATCGAGGGAAGCGCCGGGGTTTTCCGCCTCATGCAGCAGGAAACTGAAGGCGCCGGCAAAGATCAGCGTCAGCACACTGACCACCAACGTCCCCAGTAACGCCACCGCCAGCCAGCGCGCACGCCGACCTTCGATCAGTCGCTGCAATTGCGGGGTGAGCATGTTGACCAGTTCGAACACCAGCAGACCGGCCAGAAGGCTTGGCAGCAAGCGCAACGGAATCACCAGCAGCAAACCACCAAAGATGATGACCCAACTGATGAGCAGCAAGACTTGGCGTTGAGAAAACGTTGGCATACAGCCTCAAAACGAACGGCGTAAAAGGATTGGCAGTCTGCCAGCGTTCGGGTGTCAGCACTAGGGATTGTGTGGGGCGACGTTGGTCGGGGGCCGACCTGTTTTTTTCAGTGCCCTTACCGGCCTCATCGCGAGCAGGCTCGCTCCCACATTTGTCCTGTGTATGCAGATCCATTGTGGGAGCGAGCCTGCTCGCGATGGGGCCCTCACAGCCCCCACATATCCCCAGTCCAATGCTTATTTTTTCTTCAGGCAATCACTCATGAACGCCTTGCGCTCATCACCCTTGAGGGCCTTGGTCGCGGCATCGGCATTGCAGGTTTTCATCTTCTCTTGCTGAGGGGTCAGGGCTTTCGCGTCATTGGCGGCTGGCGCGGCTTTAAGGCAGGTGCTCATGAAGGCTTTGCGCTCATCGCCCTTGAGGCTTTTCGCGGTAGCGTCGGCATTGCAGGTGGTCATCTTGTTCTGTTGGGCAGTGGCGGCGAAGCCCTGGGAGCAGAGCAGCAAACCGATCATCAACAAAGGGACACGCAACATCGTCATGGAGTTTTCTCCTTGTTGCCGCACCGAGGGGCACGGCCTCGCTCTGGAGTGTAGACAAAGCCTGTTACAGCTTCCTGCCCGGCAGATGGCTTCGGCGATACTGCTCCGGCGTACACCCGGCCTGGCGCTGAAACATGGCGATAAACGCCGACCCGGTGCTGTAGCCCATGTCGAACGCGATTTCCTGAATGCTGCGATGGCTGTCCAGCGCTTCGATCGCCGCCAGAAAACGCAAACGCTGCCGCCACTCGCCGAAACTCATGCCCAACTCGCGCACAAACTGCCGCGCCAGGGTGCGCTCGCTGACGTGAATCTGCTCGGCCCATGCCGACAACGGCCGGTTATCTCCGGGCTCAACCTGCAAGGCTTCCAGAATACCGAGCAGCCCGGGACTGCTGGCGTAGGGCAAGTAGCATTGGTGGATGGGCGCCTGCTGCAGCTGATCCACCAGCACTTGGGCCAGGCGTTGGTCGGTCTCTTGCTCGGGAATCTTCACGTCACGGGCGGCGAAGTCCTTGAGGATTGCCTTGAGGATGTCGCTGATCGCCAGGGTGCAGGCCTGCTTCGGCAGCTCGTGACACAGCGCCGGCGCCAGGCAGACGGCGCGGTAGTTGATCGGTTGATTGCTGTAGAAACTGTGTTCGGTCTGCGGCGGCACCCACACGGCATATTGCGGCGGCGACATGAAACGGCTGCTGCCGATTTCCATGTGCAACACACCGTTGGCCGAATACTCCAGGGTGCCCCAGGGGTGACGGTGGGCCGAGGCATATTCGTGGCTATTGAAGTCGGCGTAGCGGAAGTACACCGGCGCGGGCAATTCGCTGAAATCCAGCAGGTCGATGTGTTTGCTGCTCATGCTGTCTGTCATCGGGGTCAGGTTGTCTGGATCGCAGTATAGGCTTGCATCCGGACAGGCGATAATTCTCCCTCATTAACGTTCTGGTTGTTCCTGATGCAATACGCTTATCCCCTGCTGGCCATTTTCATTTGGGCTGGCAATACCGTGATCACCAAAATGTCGGCCGGGGCGATCTTCCCGGCGGAGATCGGTTTTTACCGCTGGCTGCTGGCCGGATTGTTGTTCACACCGTTCATGCTCAAACCCGTGATCGCCCATTGGTCGGCCATCCGCCCGAACCTGTGGAAGATTTTCGTCCTCGGCGTGCTGGGCATGGCGGTTTATCAGAGCCTGGCGTACTTCGCGGCGACGCTGACGTCGGCCACCAACATGGGCATCATCCTGTCGCTGATGCCGTTGATGTCGCTGGCCATGGCCATCGTCAGCCTGGGCCAGCGCCTGACCGCCGGCGCGCTGGCCGGTGCGGTGTTGTCGTTTGGCGGTGTGTTGGTGGTGGTGTCGTCCGGCAGCCTCAGTGCATTGCTTGAGCACGGGGTGAACCAGGGCGATGCAATGATGCTGATCGCCACGCTGGCCTATGCGATTTACAGCACGCTGCTGAAAAAATGGCAGCTGCGTTTGCCGCCGCTGGTGTTGTTGTATCTGCAGGTGTGGGTGGCGGTTGTGGTGCTGTTTCCGTTGTTCGCCGTGTCGCCGAAAATCGGTCCGACGCTGCAGAATATTCCGCTGGTTCTGTATGCCTGCCTGCTGGCGTCGATGGTTGCACCGCTGGCATGGATGCAGGCCGTGGTGCGTCTGGGGCCGAGCCGGACGACGCTGTTTTTCAATTTGCTGCCGGTGATTACCGCATTGATTGCCGCACTGGTGTTGCATGAGCAATTGGCGATGTATCACCTGGTGGGCGGGATGTTGACGTTGGGTGGGGTGATTGTTTCGGAGCGTTGGACCATGGTGTTGGGGCGCAAGGTTAGCGTCGCCTGACATGGCGCCTTCGCGGGCAAGCCTCGCTCCTACAGTTCATGCGCTGTCCCTGTAGGAGCGAGGCTTGCCCGCGAAGAACGATAATGCGGTCTGACGGCTAAACCCCGGCGGCCTTCAACCGCGCCGCATGCTCCACAAACAACCGGATCGGCTCAGCACCCTTCCCCACCAACCCCAACGATTGGTTGACGATGTCAAAGTGATCCAGCGGATACTCATCGCCAATCACCGTGCCCAGATGCGAGCTGTAACGCCCGACCATCCCGTCGCAATGCCCGACTTCACGCACGAAGGTTTTAGCAAACAGCCGACAACTGCGATTCGTCCCGTCGAACAGATTGCGCCCGCGATCGGTCTTGCCTGGTTGCAACGTGCCGGACCACGAGTAATAGCGCACGCCGTTGACCTCTTCCGGCCCGTGCCCGCCCCATGTTTCAGGCAAGCCCTGTGGATAACGTTGGTTGAACAACGCCACACCCGCCGTCGTGAGCGATTCATGGGACGCGTGGATGTCCACCGGCAGCTTCGGCCCGCGATAACCCGTCTCCAGCCAACTCATCAAGATACCGATGAGTCGAAGAAAAAACGCCAGCAGCCGCCCCCTCGCGCTGTCCGCCGGGTAATGCTTGTGCAAGTAATCCGCCAGCTCCGAGCCGTGATTGGGGCCTGCCACCGAGGTCACGGAAGCCACGCGATCCGGGCGTTTGGCGGCGGCATATCGGGCGGTCAGCGAGCCTTGGCTGTGGCCGATCAGGTTGACCTTCTCGGCACCGGTTTCCCGCAGGATTTCATCGATCCGCGCCAGCAATTGTTCACCGCGCACTTCAGTCGAGTGCAGCGGCGACACTTGAACCGCAATCACCGTCGCCCCTCCGTGGCGCAACGCCGCCACGATCCCGTACCAGTACGGATAAAGCACCAGACGGATAAACCCGAGCATTCCCGGGACCAGCACCAACGGATAACGCGTGGCAGAACCTTGCGACATGGGCAAACGTCCTTGTGATCGGTGAGGTGACGCAAGGCTGAATACAAGACATCAGCCCAGCATCGACATCGAATGTGACAGCTCGACGACCAGTCTATGACATCCGCCCTATTTCAGCCCCGCCACCCCCGCCACGATCAATCCGACCGATACCAGTTTGACCGCCGTCAGACTTTCGCCGAGCAACGCAAACCCGAGAAACACTGTGCCCAGCGAACCGATGGCGGTCCAGATCGGGTAAGCGATGCTCACCGGCAATTCGCGCATCGCCAGGGTCAGGAAGTAAATCCCGCCCACCGCCGCCACTACCGTGATCAGTGACGGCCAGAGCCGGGTGAAGCCTTCGGCATACTTCATGCCCATGGCAAAGGTGACTTCGAACCCGGCGGCGATCAGCAAAAACACCCAGGCCATCTAGCACTCCCTGGCCAGCGTCAGCAAACGCTGCTCGGCCTCGGCGACGGAGATCTCGAAGGTGCGCTCGGCGGATTCCTCACCCTCGGCGGCCACGACGGTCACGTCGGTAATGCCGATAAACCCCAGCGCCGTGCGCAACAGCGTATCGGCATGGTTCAAGGCTTCCAGTTCACCACCGGGACCGAAACCGAACCCGCCACGGCTGGTGACGATCAGCGCTTTCTTGCCGTGCACCAACGGCTCGTATTGCGCGACACCATTGTCCAGCGTGTGATTGAAGGTCAGCCCGAGCCGCACGATTTGATCGATCCACGCCTTGAGGCCGCTGGGCACGCTGAAGTTGTGCATCGGCGTGGAAATCAGCAGCAGATCGTGGCCCAGCAACTCGGCGACCAGTTCATCGCTGAACGCGAGGTCGGCCTGCATCGTCAGCGGCCGCGCCTCGGGCTCGGGGTAAAACGCGGCGGCCACAAACGCTTCGTTGACCGGAGGAATCAACGCCCGTCCGACTTCGCGACGAGTCAGTTGCGCTTGCGGATGGCGGGCCTGCCAGGCGCCGAGAAACACTTCGGCCAGGCCACGGGAGTGGGAACGTTCACCCCGTGGGCTGGCGTGAATGGCAAGAATTGTGTTCATCTGAATCTCCTGAGAACTAAACTCAAACGGCGTGTGGCATGCAGCTTGTGCCCACGACCGTCTCGTCTCAAATGAGCAAAAATCAGCTTGGATGAATTAATTTCATCCATGGAGTGTTCAATGTTTGCCTCGCTGCCACTGACCGCCCTGCGCGCGTTCGAATCCGCCTCACGCCTGCTGAGTTTCAAGGCTGCCGCCGAAGAACTGTCGGTGACGCCAACGGCGGTTTCCCACCAGATCCGCTCGCTGGAAACCTGGCTCGGCGTGCCGCTGTTCGAGCGACTGCCACGGCAAGTACGCCTGACCGAATGCGGCGAGCGTCTGTTCCACAGCCTGCACGGCGCTTTTCTGGAAGTGGCGCAAAGCGTCGACACCTTGCGCCCGCAACGCAGCGGCACCAGCCTGACAATCTCCACCACCGCCGCTTTTGCCGCCTTGTGGCTGGTACCGCGACTGGGGCGGTTTTACGCCCGGCATCCGAACATCAGCGTGCGGCTGGACACCCATTGCGAAGTCATCGATTTGCATCAGGACGCCAGCGTCGATCTGGTGGTGCGCTATAGCCTCGATGACTACCCGAACCTTTATGGCCTGTGCCTGTTCGATGAATCGTTCGGCGTTTATGGCTCGCCGGAACAGGTTGCACAGGCCAGCATCCGCGCACCGACGTTGATCAGCGTGCGTTGGCACAACTCGAAGCTGTACGCCCATGGCTGGGAAGCGTGGTGCTCGCAGTCAGCAGAAACCTGGCTGACGGCAAACCCGGCGGTCCGCGAATACGACGAAGAGCATTACGCGCTGCAAGCAGCGATCGCCGGACAAGGCATGGTGCTGGCGAGCAATATTCTGGTGTCCGAGAGCGTGGCCAGTGGTTTGTTGGTGGCTTACCGAAGTGACATTCAGGTGAGTGGCGCCGGTTACAGCGCGCTGTGCGTACCGGGTCGTGAACGCCATCCGCCAGTGCGGGCGTTTTTTGCGTGGTTGCAGGAGGAAGCCCGATTGTCTGGCTTGTTGCCAAGATCGCCAATCACATCAAACTTTTCGCCGCGCTTGTCACTCACACCGGAGTAGCGATCACTTCCCTGTGGCCGACATCCTGAAAGATTTGTAGCGCCTGTCAGACCGCCATCGATTTATTTGGTGGGCTTAACGGTGACGGGTGCCTTGCCTGCCTTCATCTGCTCCAGCAACGGCGCACACTGATTCGGCTCACCCCCACTCGGCGCCACCAGCGCCAGCAACCCCGCCGCCGGCGCCGCAATCACGCCCAAGGCCACCATCCCCGCCCCGCGCAATATCAGCGGCACCGCCTTCACGCCCGCATCCGGCTTGATGAACTTGCCTCGCACGTACAGCGGCGAACGCAGGGAAATCAGGCGCCAGCCCTTGGATTCCGGGGTGATGGTCAGGTCCAGTTGCTCAGTCGCCATGTTCGCAGTGCCATCGATGTAGATGATCGCGTTCTCGGTATCGAAGACAAACAACCGAGTGGTGGCCAGGCCGGTCTTGATGTCGAAGTCGGCCGCAGCGCAATTGATCTTCACTTCTTTGTCGCCAAAGATTTTGCCGACCACGTAGTTACCAACATTCAGCCCGGCCAGTTCCATCAACTCGCGGCTGATGGCACCGTCGTTGATCAGCATCTTCAGATTGCCATTGGCCGAACCCAGCAGCTTGGCCACCGAGTTGCCGTGACCACTGATGTCGGCATCGCCATTGAGCTCGCCGAAACTGGTCTTCATCGGTTCAAAGGTCGGGAACAGCTGCTTGAGCTTGAAACCGCGCCCGGTCAGCTTGGCGTTGCCTTCCAGCGGCTCGGTGCGACCGTTCAGGCGAATCTGCGCATCCAGTTTGCCGCCGGCCACGCCGAAACGCAGGGGTTCGAGGCTGAGCACGCCGTCGGTCAGCACCAGGTGCGTGTAGAGGTCATTGAACGGCAGTTTTTCACTGTGGACGATGCGCTTGCCGGTGAATTCGACGTCGGCGTCCATGTCGCGCCAGCGCTCGGTCTTGAACTCTTCGACCGGTAACACCTTGTCCGCCGGCTGCTTGCTTTCGCCGCCGCGGGCCTTTTGCTTGGCGTTGGAGTCGGCGCCGATCAAGGGCGCAAGGTCGGTAAACAACAGTTGATTGGAGAGCAGCGAACCGCTGAGTTTCGGCCGAGGCTGACTGGCGACATAGGCCAGGCTGCCATGGATGTCGCTCTCGCCGATCTTGCCGTTGAACGCTTCGTAATGGAACACCGCTCCGCCCGGCTCATGCAGCTTGGCGATCAAGTGGCCGTCGGTGGCGTAGGGCGGTGTATCCGGCAGGGTCACGCCGGTCAGCGGATAGAGATTGCCCAGGCTGCTGCCGGCCAGTTTCAGCCGCAGGTCCAGCGCACCAAGGTTGAGTGGGTCGGTCAGCGTACCGGCGAGCTCGACGCTGGTGTCGGCAATCTTGACCTGGGCCTGGAGCGGGAACGGCCGGGCCGAATTCTGCAAGGCCAGCAGGCCGCCGATCTTGCCTTCGCCCGTCAGTTTCTGGCCGTGGTATTGGCCTTTGACCTTCAGTGCAAACGCGTAATCCTGGGGAGCCGCGCCCTTCTCCTGCGCAGTTTTCGCGGCTTTTTCGCCGACGATGTCGCTGAACGGGATCGGTTTGCCCAGCGGATCGATGATCAGGTCGAGCTGGGTTTTCAGGCTCTGGTCATCGAGGGTGACGTGGCCTTTGTCGAAGCCGATCGCACCGATGTCGACCACCCAGCTGGAAGGTTCGGCGTTCGGGTCTTTCGGATCGAACTTGAAGGTCCAGTTGGCGCGGCCATCGGCCAGGCGCTGGAGGTCTGCGTTCGGTTCGGTCAAGTCAATGCGCGGGATCGTCACCCGTTGCGCCAACAAGGCCAGCGGCGAAATACGCAGCTCGACGCGTTTGAGCGTGGCCATCTGCGGCTGCTTCGACCAGTCCGGGTTGCCGAGGCTCAGGTCTTGCGCCACCACATGCGGCCACGGCACCCAGGCGCGCCATCCACCTTCGTCAAGCTCACGCCGCCAGACCACCGCGAGGTTGCCATTGATGGCAAACGGTCGATGCAGCTCTTCGGAGACTTTGGCGTTGAGGGTCGGTTTGATCCGGTTCCAATCGAAGAACGCGATGATCAGAACCAGTATCGCCAGTAACACAACCAGGCTGGCAAAGGTCCAGGCAAAAATTTTCGGGGTGCGCGTCATTGCACAGGGCTCCTGAATACGACTGAGCGCCCTGACCGCGACGCGCGTGTGAAACCCCAGGCCAGAACCGGCCTGGCATGAAGCCTAGGACTGGGAAACGGCGCGCAGGTTTAATCGAAATGCGGCTTAACGTTCAAATAATCGGTCGGGGACACCCTGCACTCGAAATCCGGCGTTACCGACCCCGCACTTTTGTGCGACGCACGTGAGTAGAAAATACCCACATCAGTGCGAAAACATCCGCCGGAAAGGCCCGGTCTAGAGCCTTCGCACGGAACAATCAATTCTGTTGATTATTACCATTGCGTTTATGAACTTTTATATCGACTTATCGAGAGTAGCATTGGCCTCGTACCCACTTTGCCGCCCTCCCACGGAGCACATGATCATGAAACGCCAACTACTGTTTAGCCTTACCCTCTCCATGCTGGCCAGCACCGCTTTCGCCCTGCCAGCCGCTGACCAGGCCACCCCACAAGTGAAAGACAGCCACTCGGTGTTCAGTCAAACCGTTGCCGAAGGTGGTAATGATCGCCTGAAAGAAAAAGGCCTGATCACTCAAGATGGTTCGGACCGCACTCCACAAGGTCAAACCCTGGCCGCTGACGGTTCCGATCGCACCCCACAAGGCCAAACCCTGGCTGCCGACGGTTCCGATCGCACCCCACAAGGTCAAACCCTGGCTGCTGACGGTTCCGACCGCACTCCACAAGGCCAAACCCTGGCTGCTGATGGTTCCGACCGCACTCCACAAGGCCAAACCCTGGCTGCCGACGGTTCCGACCGCACCCCACAAGGCCAAACCCTGGCTGCTGACGGTTCCGACCGCACTCCACAAGGCCAAACCCTGGCTGCTGACGGTTCCGACCGCACTCCACAAGGCCAAACCCTGGCTGCCGACGGTTCCGACCGTACCCCACAAGGCCAAACCCTGGCTGAAGGTGGTGGTGACCGCGTAATCGAACGCAACAGCGCTGTGAGCTAAGCCCATGGCGGCCTTGAAAAAAAGCCCAATCCACGGATTGGGCTTTTGACTTTATAGAAGCCACGCATTCCCTCGCATCACTCCCGATAGTCGTTCGACGCCGGCAAAGCCGATTTGCTAGAGTGCGCCGCTGTCTTGTCCAGAAAACACCCTTGCGATGCTGCCCCGCGCCGAACAGAAACAACAAACCCGCAATGCCTTGATGGACGCTGCCCGCCATTTGATGGAGTGCGGCCGAGGATTCGGCAGCCTGAGCCTGCGCGAAGTGGCGAAAACCGCCGGCATCGTCCCCACCGGTTTCTACCGGCATTTCGCCGACATGGATGAACTGGGCCTGGTGCTGGTGAGCGAAGTCGGACAAACCTTCCGCGAAACCATCCGCCTGGTGCGTCACAACGAGTTCGTCATGGGCGGCATCATCGATGCCTCTGTGCGGATTTTTCTCGACGTGGTGTCGGCCAATCGTTCGCAATTCCTGTTTCTGGCCCGCGAGCAGTACGGCGGTTCGCTACCGGTGCGCCTGGCCATCGGTCGCTTGCGCGAAGACATCAGCTCGGACCTTGCGGCCGATTTGTCGCTGATGCCAAAGCTGCAACACCTGGACATCGCCGGCCTGAGTGTCATGGCCGATCTCATCGTCAAAAGCGTGTTTGCGACCCTGCCGGAAATCATTGATCCGCCGGCCGAGGCGTTGCCCGCGCATTTGACACCGCAGGCGAAAATCACACAGCAGCTGCGCTTTATCTTCATCGGCCTCAAGCACTGGCAAGGCCTGGGCAGCACGGAATAACCCTCCTGCACGCCGATCTCCTGTAGGAGCCGGCTTGCTGGCGATGGCGCCCTTCAGCTAACAAAGATGTCGTCTGGTCGACCGCTATCGCCGGCAAGCCGGCTCCTACAAGGTTGGGTGGTGAATGCGGGATCGCGCACAATCTGGAACACACCCTGCGCCGTCATTTGGTGCGCCTCTCCCAGCCCCGCACCAAATTGCCGCAACAAACTGAAACACCCTCCATGCGCCGACAGGCATTTCCTACACTTGCGCCGATTGGCAAGCCCCTTGCTCTAGCCTGACTATTGTCCATAGCTGGAAGCTTTCCGATGCTGGTGATTCATCGCAGAATCGACCCTCAACCCGTCTGGGCCGCCGAGTTGCACCTGACCTTCGAAGCCCGGAGCAAAAGCCGTTTGCGCTGTTTCAGTGCCGAGGGTGAAGACGTCGGGTTGTTTTTGGAGCGCGGTCAGTCGCCCCTGACTGATGGCGAATGCCTACAGGCTGAAGACGGTCGCATCGTCCGCGTCTGCGCCCGCCCCGAACAACTGCTGCACGTCACCTGCGCCAATGCCTTCGAACTGACCCGCGCGGCCTATCACCTGGGCAATCGCCACGTCGCCCTGCAAGTCGGTGATGGCTGGTTGCGCCTGCTCGACGACTACGTGCTCAAGGCCATGCTCGAACAACTTGAAGCCAAGGTCGAAAACATCGAAGCGCCGTTCCAGCCGGAGCACGGCGCCTATGGTGGTGGCCATCACCACTCGCGGCACGGTGACGAAGACTTCAACTACCCGCCGAAACTGCACCAATTCGGCGTGCGCCAATGAACCCGGCCTGGGCGCTGTTGCGCCTGGCCAGTCCGCAATTGCCGATTGGCGGCTACAGCTATTCCCAAGGCCTGGAAATGGCGGTGGATAACGGCCGGGTGAATGATTCCGTCAGCGCCCGTCGCTGGATCAGCGATCAATTGCTGCTGAACCTGGCACGCTTCGAGGCGCCGCTGCTGCTCGCCCATTGCGTGGCCGCCGCCGCAGAAAACTGGGCCGAACTGCTGCAACGCTGCGAAGAACACCGCGCCAGCCGGGAAACCCGCGAGCTGCATCAGGAGAGCCGACAGATGGGCTACTCCTTACAGCAACTGCTCAACGGTTTGCCGGAACTCGACGCACCGGCCCGCGCCTTTCTCGAACAACGCCCCGAACCGCACCTGGCTCTCGGCTGGGCGCTGGCCGCACGCGCCTGGCACATCAGCCCGCAAGACGCGCTGGCCGCGTGGCTCTGGAGCTGGCTGGAAAACCAGTTGGCGGTGCTGATGAAAACCCTGCCGCTGGGCCAGCAAGCCGCGCAACGACTGACCAGCGAACTGCTGCCGCTGCTGCAACAAGCCCAGCAGGACGCCACCCGAATCAACCCCGACCACTATGGCAGCGCCGCTTTCGGCCTGTCCCTGGCGTGCATGGCCCATGAGCGCCAGTACAGCCGTCTGTTCCGTTCCTAGGGCCTGTTATTTTGGAGAATCACATGAACACACAACCTCTGCGCGTCGGCATCGGCGGCCCGGTCGGTTCCGGCAAAACTGCCCTGACGCTGGCCCTGTGCCTGGCGCTGCGCGAGCGCTACAACCTGGCGGTCGTGACCAACGACATCTACACCCGCGAAGACGCCGATTTTCTGGTACGCAACCAGGCCCTGGCGCCGGAACGGATCATCGGCGTGGAAACCGGCGGCTGCCCGCACACGGCAATCCGCGAAGACGCCTCGATCAACCTCGAAGCCGTGGATCAACTGAACCGACGCTTTCCGGGGCTGGACCTGATTCTGGTGGAGTCCGGAGGCGACAACCTTTCAGCCACGTTCAGCCCGGAATTGTCCGACCTGACGATTTACGTAATCGACGTCTCGGCGGGCGACAAACTGCCGCGCAAGGGTGGGCCGGGGATCTGCAAATCCGACCTGCTGGTGATCAACAAAGTCGACCTCGCTCCGCTGGTAGGCGCGTCGCTTTCGATGATGGACAGCGACACGAAGCGCATGCGCAACGGCAAACCGTTTGTCTTCAGCAACCAGAAAACCGGGCTGGGCCTGGAAGAAATTATCGCGTTCATCGAGCGCCAGGGCCTGCTGACCGCAGCCTGATTACGATCAAACTTATCAACAAGGAAGCTTATCCATGACACTTAAACGCATCCTGGGCGCCATGGCCCTGCTGCTGACTCCGGCCATCGCCTTCGCCCACCCCGGTCACGGCGACAATGGCTTGATCGCCGGCATCAGCCACCCGGTCGGCGGCCTCGATCACTTGCTGGCGATGGTTGCCGTCGGGCTGTGGGCGGCACAGCAGAAAGGCGCTGCACGCTGGGCGCTGCCGTGCACGTTCGTTGGCACCATGCTGATCGGCGGCCTGCTCGGTTTTGAAGGGCTGAACCTGCCAGCGCTGGAAAGCGGGATTGCGGCGTCGGTACTGGCGCTGGGGCTGGCGGTGGCGCTGGCGGTACGTCCGCCACTGAGCGTGGCGGTGGGCGCGACGGCGTTGTTTGCGTTGTTCCATGGCGTGGCGCATGGGCTGGAATTGCCGGACATGTCGAGCCCTTGGGCCTATGCCGCAGGGTTTGTGGCGGCGACGGCGGCGTTGCATGCGGCGGGTTATGCGCTGGTTCGCGTGTTGCCGCAAGCAGCGGCGCCGCTGGTTCGTCTGGCGGGTGCGGCGTCGGCAGCGACCGGTGTGTGGTTGTTGGCGGGTTGATTTGGTTTTGCCGGTAATAGCCTCTTCCTGTAGGAGCGAGGCTTGCCCGCAAAGAGGCCTGACAGACACCACATCTCTCAGGCCTGATAACATGTCGCGCATTCGACCCTGCCGTGACGACGCCAGCCAATGCCTCATGCTCCCCGCTCCGCTTCCCAGCCTGAATTGACCGCTCTGTTTGCCGCGGTGCAACAGCATTTCCAGGACGTGATCTTGCCCCTCTGGCAAGGCCCCGGCTGGAATGCCGAACTGGCGCTGCCCTACGAAGCACTGGATGCCGAGCATCATCCCTTGCCACCGCAACGCTACCGGGCCATGGCCTGCGCGCGGCAGCTGTATCTGTTTTCCAGCCTGATCGGCCAGGTGCCGGGCGCGAAAGAGCGTGCGGCTGCGTTGTTCCGCTCGTTGCAGCAACATTTCCACGATGCCGAACACGGTGGCTGGTTCTACAGCATCGACCCGCAGGGCGCGCCGCTGGATCAGCGCAAAGATCTCTACACCCACGCCTTCATCCTCTTCGCCTGCGCCCATTACTGGGACAAGGTTCGCGAACCGCTGGTGGAGTCAGTGCTCAACGCGGTGCTGGAAGTGCTTGATCAGCGCTTCAGTTCGGGCGACGGCTTGTATGAAGCCTGCCTTGAGCGTGATTGGTCGTTGCTGAACACCGGGCCGCTGCAAAACCCGCTGATGCACCTCGCCGAAGCGTTTCTTGCCACGCTATCAGTGCGTGAAGACCTCGCCGTGCAGCGTGCGCTCGTCGAGTTATGCACAGCCATGCAACAACGCTTTATCGATCCGCAACACAGTGTGTTGATGGAAAAACCGCTGGGGTCTGTGGATAACTGGTTTGAACCGGGACACCAGTTCGAATGGTATTTCCTGCTGGAATCTTCGCCGTTGTTGCGCGGTTCGAAACTGCACGCCTCAGTGGAGCGCGCCTTTGCGTTCACCGAGCAACTGGGCGTCGATCAATCGAGTGGCGCCGTGCGCGCGATGCTCACGCTCGACGGGCATTCGAAAGATGCCACCCAACGCATCTGGGCTCAGGCTGAATACCTGCGTGCGTTGACGCTGCGCCCGGGCAGCGGGGCATCGGTATTGCACCAGTTGCAGGCGCTGCAACAGCGTTCTCTGCATGCACGCGGCTGGTATGAGTGTCGTGACGAGAACGGTGAAGTGAGCCGGCAGGATATGCCATCGACTACGCCTTATCACTTGGCGACCTGCTATCGCGGGTTGGCCGACTATCTTCGTTGACAGATAGATCGTATTCGCGGGCAAGTCGGACCGCCGCACCGCTCGCTCCTACAGGTTTTGCATAGACCTGTAGGAGCGAGGCTTGCCCGCGAATGGACGTTACGCGGTCTTACCCCTTGTTACGCTCAATCGCAAACCCGGCCCACGTCTGGCTCACCGGCATCAACTCGAGGCTGTTGATGTTGATGTGCGCTGGCGCATTGAGCACCCAGAAAATGGTCTCGGCGATGTCTTGCGGCTGGATCGCCTCGGCACCGGCGTAGGTCGCGTTGTAACGCTCCTGGTCACCGGCAAAGCGCACCAGCGAGAACTCACTCTCACACAGGCCCGGCTCGATGTTGCTGACGCGAACGCCCGTGCCTTGCAGGTCGCAGCGCAGGTTCAGGGAGAACTGTTTGACGAAGGCCTTGCTCGCGCCATACACGTGGCTGCCCGGATACGGGTAGTTGCCGGCAATGGAACCGAGGTTGATGATGCCGGCGCCACGGCCATGGGCGATCAGACGCGGCAACAGCAGGCGAGTGCTGTACATCAGGCCCTTGATGTTGGTGTCGACCATGGTGTCCCAATCATCAAGATCGCACTTCGGCGCCGGATCCACGCCGAGCGCCAGGCCAGCGTTGTTGATCAACCCGCGCAGCTTGGCGAAGGATGGTGGCAGGTTGGCGATCGCCTCCTCCATGGCCTTGCGATCACGCACGTCGAGCACCAGGGCATGGACCTCGGTCTGCTTCGACAACTCGGCGCACAAGGCATTGAGGCGCTCTTCACGACGACCTGTCAGCACCAGTTTCCAGCCAGCCTCGGCAAAACGACGGGCACAGGCTTCGCCAAAACCGGAAGTCGCGCCGGTAATAAACAGGGTGTTGGACATCGTGTTCTCCTTGCTTCGGCCGACGGGCCGCCATTGGATTAGAAAATCAGCTGGCAGCATGCCCGGCCTTGCCGACAGCGGCAACCATCAGAAAATCTGTACGAAAAACAACCAACGCGAGCAACGCCATATACACCGTGGCCTGTAGCTATGTACGCGCACGTTATCCACAGGCCGGTCCACAGTTTCCGGGGGCAAGTGAAAAAGCTGGAAGCCGCTGTGCACAAGGCTTTGCGGGCAGATCATAAAGTTTTTCGCTTGACCCTGAAGTGCTGGCTGTGTAGCCCAAGGCGTTTTGCACGATTGAGCGGGTTTGCCAACGATGGCGCCAAGCCAGTAACTACGGCCCTTAGCCGAGTCTTTCCAGAGTTTAACCACAGACTTATCCACAGGCTGCCCTCGTGTGTTTCAGGCCTCTTTCGCAATCAATAAAAAGGTTGACAACGCTGACCTGAAGCCCGGCAAAAACGCCTGATCAAAAAACAACCACATCGCTGCAAGCCACGATTTAAAAGGCTCTCAGCCAGCTACTCCCACGTTATTCACAGCCAGTTCCACAGCAAACGGGGACAAGTCAAAACCGTGACAAAACAACTATTTGCAGCGGCTTTATGTCGCGCTTTGAGAGCTTGGCAAATTTGTTTTCCACAATTCACCGACAACTTTGTGGGAGCGGGCTTGCTCGCGAAGGCGGTGGCACATCTGACATCAACGTGACTGAAACACCGCCTTCGCGAGCAAGCCCGCTCCCACAAGGGATTTGCGGTGTATTGGAGGCGTAAAAAAGCCCCGACGATTGCTCGTCGGGGCTTTGGGTATTTCAACAGGACTCAATGCCCGCCGAGATAAGCGTTACGCACCTCTTCGTTCACCAGCAGCTCCTTGCCGGTGCCACTGAGGCGGATCTCGCCGTTGACCATTACGTATGCCCGATCCGACAACCGCAGGGCGTGGTTGGCGTTCTGCTCGACCAGAAAGATAGTCATGCCGGTCTTGGCCAGTTCCCGCAGGGTGGCAAAGATCTGTTTCACCACAATCGGTGCGAGCCCAAGGCTCGGCTCATCGAGCAACAGCAGTTTCGGCCGGCTCATCAACGCACGGGCGATGGCGAGCATTTGCTGCTCGCCGCCGGACATGGTCATGGCCCGCTGGGTCCGCCGCTCTTCGAGACGCGGAAACAGCTCGAACATGCGTTGCATGTCTTCCTTGGCGTACTTGTCACCAATCGGGATGGTGCCCATCTGCAGGTTTTCCTCGACGGTCATGTCGGGGAACACGCGCCGGCCTTCCGGTGATTGTGCAATGCCGTTGGACGCAATGTAGTGCGACGACTTATGGGTGATGTCCACGCCCTGATAGATGATCTGCCCGTCTGCCGCGCGCGGCTGGCCGAAGATCGACATCAGCAGGGTCGACTTGCCCGCGCCGTTGGAGCCGATGAGGCTGACGGTCTCCCCTTCGTTGATGTGCATCGAGACTTTTTTCAGGGCCTGGATCGGGCCGTAAAACACGTCCAGGTCTTTGAGTTCGAGGATCGGTTTGCTCATAGCACCACCTCCTCTTCATCGGCGCCCAGGTAGGCTGCAATCACTTTCGGATCGTTGCGAATCGCCTCGGGGCCGCCCTCGGCGATGACGACGCCGTGGTCCAGCACCACGATGTGGTCGGAAATGCTCATAACCATGCCCATGTCGTGTTCGATCAGCACCACGGTCAGATCGTGCTCGTCGCGCAGCAGCCGGATCATCGCGCTCAGCGCTTCGGTTTCCTGAGGGTTGAGGCCGGCGGCCGGTTCGTCGAGGCAGATGATCTGCGGCCGGGTGCACATGGCCCGCGCAATCTCCAGACGACGCTGCTGGCCGTAGGACAACTCACCGGCCAGACGGTTGGCGCAATCCACCAGGTCCACCACTTCCAGCCAGTAGAAGGCGTGGTCCAGCGCATCGCTTTCAGCCTTGCGATAGCCCTTGGTATTGAGGATGCCCGCGAGCATGCTGCGGTTGACCCACATGTGTTGGGCCACCAGCAGGTTTTCCAGCACCGACATTTCCTTGAACAGGCGAATGTTCTGGAAGGTCCGCGCCAGGCCGGCACGGTTCACCAGGTGAGTGCCGCCGAACATCTTGTAATGGAGCCGGCTGATGAAGCTTTTCGGCGATACAAAATCAGTCGCCTTGAACGGCTCACCGAGCATTTTGATGACATCGGTGCGCTCGCCGCGCACGTTGAGTTCGATCTTGCCGCCCGAGGCCTTGTAGAACCCGGTCAGGCAGTTGAACACGGTGGTCTTGCCGGCGCCGTTGGGGCCGATCAGGGCGAAGATCGAGTTGCGCTTGACCTTCAGGCTGACATCGTTCAACGCCTTGATGCCGCCGAAGTGCATCATCAGCTTCTCGACCGAGAGTACGACTTCGCTCATGGCGCTACTCCTTTACGCGGGGTCACACCGGTACGGCTGATCCGAATCAGGCCGCGCGGTCGCCAGATCATCATCAACACCATCAGGATGCCGAACAGCAGCACGCGGTATTCCGCGAAGCCACGCAGCAGTTCCGGGGCCACCGTCAGCACGAAGGCTGCGATAACCACGCCGATGGTCGAGCCCATGCCGCCGAGTACCACGATGGCGAGGATCAGGGCCGATTCAAAGAAGGTGAACGAGGTCGGGTTGACGAAGCCTTGGTAAGTGGCGAAGAACACGCCAGCGAGGCCGGCCGTCGACGCACCGATGGTGAACGCCGAAAGCTTGACCAGCACATGGTTCAAACCCATGGAACGGCAGGCGATTTCATCTTCACGCAAGGCTTCCCAGGCGCGACCAACCGGCATGCGAGTCAGGCGGTGCTTGATGTACAGCACAGCCAGCACGACCAGGAACAATACCGCGTAGATGAAGTAGTACTTCACGTCAGGGTTATAGGCGATGCCGAAAAACTCGTGGAACGGAACGCCACCGTCCTTCGCCCTTTTGCCGAACTCGAGGCCGAAGAAGGTTGGCAGGGGCGCCGGCATACCGTTGGGGCCACCAGTCAGGGTCAGCCAGTTATTGAGGATCAAGCGAATGATTTCACCGAAGCCCAGGGTCACGATCGCCAGGTAGTCACCGTGCAGGCGCAATACCGGGAAACCGAGGATGCAACCGGCCAGCCCCGCCGTGATCGCCGCCAGTGGCAGCACCGTCCAGAAACCCAGCCCCAGGTATTGATAACCGAGTGCCAACCCATAGGCGCCGATGGCGTAGAACGCCACGTAACCGAGGTCGAGCAGGCCGGCCAGGCCAACCACGATGTTCAGGCCAAGCCCGAGCAGCACGTAGATCAACCCGAGGATGACCACGCCCAGCAGGTAGGAGTTGGAGAAAAACGGGAACACCACGGCGATGACGATCATCAGCGGGATGATCCAGCGCAGCCGGGATTTGTAATCGGGTGCCAGTACATGAACCCCCGAACCGGTGGTTTCAAAGCCTTCGAGAATTCTCAGGCCTTTCGGCGTTTGCAGGAACAGGCTCAAGGCAAAGCGGCCGGCCATGACAATGGCGACAATCCACGCCACTCGGGTCGTTTCCAGATTGAAGCCGTAGCCGTCGAGGACTATGCCAACAATCGGGCCGAACACGATGAGGGCAACAAGACCGGCAAGAATCGCGTCAACCAGGCTTCTTTTGAGATCAATGGTTTTTTTAGTGGTTGAAGACATCGCTTACACCTTCGACACAAGAGGACGGCCGAGCAGGCCTTGAGGCCGAAAGACCAGAACGAGAACGAGCAGCGAGAAGCTGAAAACGTCTTTGTAGTCCGAGTTGACCAGACCCGAGAACAGCGACTCGGAAATCCCGAGGATGATCCCGCCGAGCAT
Source organism: Pseudomonas sp. BF-RE-22 (assembly GCF_019956155.1). NCBI lineage: Bacteria > Pseudomonadati > Pseudomonadota > Gammaproteobacteria > Pseudomonadales > Pseudomonadaceae > Pseudomonas > Pseudomonas sp. BF-RE-22. The sequence continues at coordinate 22,173 of NZ_JAHBDD010000035.1, forward strand.
CGCGCCAGGCAGCGAGCCGATCCCGCCGAGTACCGCTGCGGTGAACGCCTTGATGCCGATGACGAAGCCTGCGTAGAAGTCGAACGTGCCGTAGTTCATGGTGATCAGCACGCCGGCCAGGGCCGCCATTGCCGCACCGATGATGAACACGTAGGAAATGACGCGGTCGGTGTTGATCCCAAGGATGGAGGCCATCTTGCGGTCTTGCTGGGTGGCGCGGCACATGCGGCCGAGCTTGGTGTACTTGATGACGTAGGTCAGCAGGGCCATGCCGGCGAATGCGGCAACCAGGATGAAGATCTTGGTGTAGGTGAGCTGAACGAAGCCGCTTCCGACTTCCACTCGCCATGCACCGGTCAGCAGGGTCGGTACGCCTTGTTGACGGGCGCCCTGTGCGATCTGTGCATAGTTTTGCAGGATCAGCGAAATACCGATGGCGCTGATCAGCGGTGCCAGTCGGGTGGAGTTACGCAGGGGTTTGTAGGCGACACGCTCGATGACCCAGCCATAGACCGCTGTGACGATGATGGTGAAGACCAGTGTGCCAAGCATCAGCAGAGGGAAGGATTCAATACCGAAGTATGCCAGCAGAGCCAGACTGATTGCCGCGAGGTAAGCGGAAATCATGTAAACCTCGCCGTGGGCGAAGTTGATCATGCCGATGATGCCATAGACCATTGTGTAGCCGATGGCGATCAGGCCATAGACCGACCCGAGGGTCAGGCCGTTGACCAGTTGCTGCAGGAAAATACCATCCATAACGCAATCTCACGCATTTGAGAGACTGCACAGAAGCGAGGTGCGACGGACCGGGGTTCAGCCACCCGCGCAACACGGTTGTGTGCAGCTCTACGAGAAAAGACAGGTACTGCACGGACATGTTCTTCGATTGCCCGGCGCTCAAGGCGCCGGGCAGATCAACAGCTCATATCACTTCTGTTTTTCCAGTTGGTGGTATTTGCCATCCTTGTCCCACTGATAAACCACGTAGTCGGAGACTTTCAGGTCGCCCTTGGCGTCCCAGGTCTTCTCGCCCATCACGGTTTTAACCGGGTTTTTCTTCAGCCACTCAGCCGCTTTTTCGCCGCTGTTGGACTTGGCGCCGTTGAAAGCAGCCGCCAGGGTCTGAACCGAAGCGTAGGCGTACAGGGTGTAGCCTTCTGGCTCGGTGCCGGCTTTGCGGAAGGTGTCTACCACGGTTTTGCTGTCTGGCAGCAGGCGTGGGTCGGCACCGAAGGTCATGTACACGCCATCAACGTTCTGCGGGCCACCGGCGGTGGTCACGAGTTCGTCAGTAACGATGCCGTCATCGGACATGAATTTGACGTCTTTGAGGCCTTGTTCACGCAGTTGGCGAACCAGTGGACCAGCTTCCGGGTGCAGGCCGCCGAAATAGACGACATCGGCACCGGCTGCACGGATCTTGGTTACCACGGCGCTGAAGTCTTTCTCGCCGCGAGTCAGGCCTTCGTACAGAACCGGCGTTACGCCGCGCTTGGCCAGTTGAGCCTTGGTGGCGTCGGCCAGACCTTGGCCGTAGGTGTCTTTGTCGTGCAGAACCACGACTTTCTTGCCCTTGAGCACGTCGACGATGTAGTCGCCGGCAACGATGCCCTGCTGGTCGTCACGACCGCACATACGGAACATGGCGCTCAGGCCACGTTCGGTCACCTGTGGGTTGGTGGAACCCGGAGTGATTGCGATGATGCCTGCTTCGTCGTAGATCTCGGAGGCCGGGATGGTCGACGAGGAGCAGAAGTGACCAACCACGCCTGCCACTTTCTGGTTGGTCAGGTCCTTGGCGACCGTCACAGCCTGTTTCGGTTCGCAGGCGTCATCGCCCTTGACCAGTACGATTTTTTCCCCGTTGACGCCGCCCGACGCGTTGATTGCGTCGGCTGCTGCCTGTGCACCCTTCATGTACTGCTCGCCAAATGCTGCGTTGGCGCCTGTCATAGGACCCGCAACACCGATTTTTACGTCAGCCTGTGCAAACGCAGAAACACCCAGCGCAGCTGCCACTGCGAGGGCCAGAAAGCCTTTCTTGTAAAACGTCTGGGACATGAGGTGGTGCTCCAAGGTTTTTTTTTAGTTGGCACTGCGACTTCACTGAATGCTCAGAGCAAGGGCCGTGCCATCGGTTTTTTATTCTGAAAAAAGTCGCTGCTTTATTGTTATTTCGACTGTTTCGAGCCCATTTTCATTGGGCGTGCAACCGTCTAAACCGCGGAAGGTGAAACCATTTATTTTTTAAGGCGCAACCCGCACGCGCCATCATTGCAACCGCGGCGCCAAACGACGTGCAACCAGCCTGTAACAACGTGCGTCACCGAAGTGCACACTGCTGGTGCGGTACTGCTACAACCCGCACCTTTTACAGGCTAGCCGCTGCGCCGAAAAGCGCCGCTTCCAGCAACAAATTTCAACAATCAAATCACGATCCGCAGGCACTGGCCCGCGTGATACAGCGAAAACCCCGCTTCATATAGACAGCTACGCAGCCCCACCCCCGCCAGTGGCTGCATGGGTGCGAAGGGAATCGGCAGCGCCTGAGGATTTCCGTTACATAAATAATCGGCAAAGGCTTTGCCGACCACCGTCCCCGTGGTCACGCCCCGACCGTTGTAACCGGTGACTGCCACTAAACCGGGCGCTGGTTCGAACAGGCGCATCAAATGATCGGGCGTAAACGCGATGCAACCGGTCCAGGTGCACTCCCATTCCACCTGTTTGAGGTACGGAAAATAGTGCTGCTGAACCCGGTCGGCCCAAGCCTTGAGGAACCAGGTCGGCTTTTGATTGCCATTACCCAGACTGCCGAGTAACAGGCGACCGTCTTTGTCGCGACGAATACTACTGAGCACCTGCCGGGTGTCCCACGAACCCTGGCCACCCGGGAGGATTTGCTGCGCGGCGTCGTCAGTCAGCGGCACCGAGGCCACTTGATAGTAATAACCGGGGAAGAAATTGCGCCGCAGTTCCGTCCAGTCACCTTCGGTGTAAGCGTTGGACGCAATCACGACTTGCTCGGCAAGCACCGAACCCTGCGCCGTTTGCACCGACCAGCGCTGGCCCTGACGTTCGAGCCTGGTCACGGGAGAATGATCGAACAGCCGACCGCCAAGGCCGATGGCTGCCTTGGCCAGCCCCGTGGTGTAAGCCATCGGGTTGATCGTGCCGGCACGCTTGTCGAGCAACGCGGCGGCGATCTTTTTGGTGCCGGTTGCTTGTTCGCAGGCTTGACCGGTCAGCAGTTCCACCGGGGCACCGCGACGTTTCCATTGTTCTTCACGACTGCGCAAATCCGCTTCGCCACGGGCGTTGTGCGCCATGTGCAACGTGCCTTCGCGGCGTAACTGGCAATCGATGTTGTATTTGTCGACCAGGCTGAACACCAGGGACGGCGCGGCACCCAGCATGCGATTGAGCTGACTGCCCACCGCTTCGCCGAACCCGGCTTCGATCTCGTCCGGTGGAATCCACATGCCGGCGTTGACCAGCCCGACGTTGCGTCCAGAACCGCCATGACCGGCACGATGAGCTTCCAGCACACACACCGTCTTGCCTTGTTCCAGCAGATGCACCGCCGCCGACAGACCGGTGAACCCGGCACCGATGACGCAGACATCGACCGTTACTTCGCCCTTGAGCGCAGCATTGTCGGGCCTTTGCGGCGTCAGTTTTTCCCACAGACACTCTTCGCGTAACGGCATTGCCAGACTCCAACAGAAACCTAACAAACAACAAAGCAAAAGCTTCGCGGGCAAGTCGGATCGCCGCCCGCTCGCTCCTACAGGTGTTGAGTGATCCTGTGTAGGAGCGAGGCTTGCCCGCGAAGGGGCCCATCAGTCGAACGTAATGCCCTGCGCCAACGGCAACTCCAGCGAGTAGTTCACGGTGTTGGTCTGGCGGCGCATGTACCCGCGCCAGGCATCGGAGCCCGACTCACGACCACCGCCGGTTTCTTTCTCGCCACCAAACGCGCCGCCGATTTCCGCGCCGCTCGGGCCGATGTTGACGTTGGCGATGCCGCAGTCGCTGCCCACTGCCGACATGAATTGCTCGGCTTCACGCACGTCAGTGGTGAAGATGCACGAAGACAGGCCTTGTGGCACGGCGTTGTTCAAACGCAGGGCTTCGTCGAAGTCTTTGTAGCCGATCACATAAAGAATCGGCGCGAAGGTTTCGTGGCAGACCACGTCGCTCTGCTCCGGCATTTCAACAATGGCCGGCGAGACGTAGTAAGCGTTCGGGTATTTGTCTTCCAGCTGACGCTTGCCACCGAAGACCCGGCCGCCCTCGCTCAGGGCCTGCTCCAGCGCATCCTGCATGTTGTCGAAGCTGTGCTTGTCGATCAGCGGACCGATCAGGTTGCCTTCCAGCGGGTTGCCGATACGCACTTTCGAGTACGCGGCTTTCAGGCGGGTGACGATTTCTTCTTTTACCGATTCGTGAGCGATCAGGCGACGCAACGTGGTGCAACGCTGACCGGCAGTGCCGACGGCGCTGAACAGGATGGCGCGAACGGCCATGTCCAGGTCTGCGCTTGGGCCGAGGATCATGGCGTTGTTACCACCCAGTTCGAGAATGCTGCGGGCGAAACGTGCGGCGATTTTCGGTGCCACTTCGCGGCCCATGCGGGTGCTGCCAGTGGCGCTGATCAGCGCGACACGCGGGTCATCGACCAGTGCTTCGCCGGCATCGCGACCACCAATGATCACCTGGCTCAGGTGCGCAGGTGCGTCGCTGAAGTTTTTCAGTACGCGGTCGAACAGCGCCTGGCAGGCCAGTGCGGTCAACGGGGTTTTCTCCGACGGTTTCCAGATCACCGGATTGCCGCAGACCAGCGCCAGTGTGGTGTTCCAGGCCCAGACCGCGACCGGGAAGTTGAACGCACTGATCACGCCCACGACGCCCAGCGGGTGCCAGGTTTCGCGCATGTGGTGGCCTGGACGCTCGGAGGCGATGGTCAAGCCGTACAGTTGACGGGACAGGCCGACGGCGAAGTCGCAGATGTCGATCATCTCCTGAACTTCACCCAGGCCTTCCTGAGTAATCTTGCCCGCTTCCCAGGACACCAGCTCGCCGAGGTCGGCCTTGTATTCGCGCAGGATGTCGCCCAGTTGACGCACCAATTCGCCACGGCGCGGGGCCGGGACCTTGCGCCACAATTCGAACGCATGATCTGCGCGACTGATGTGCTGCTCGACTTCAGCGGCGCCTTCCCAGTTCACAGAGGCGATCTTGCTGCCATCGATCGGCGAATGCACCGGCACTTTGCCGTTCTGGTACAGGGCCGGGTTCACACCAAGACGATCAAGCAATGCGGCAACCATGGGTCACTCCTCGAGCTAAAACAGAAAACGTGCAGCCGGAATATCACGGCTGATCAGACCTGTAGTTTTAGCTCGCCGGAGGTTACCCAACAAACGACCTTTAAGAGAGATATCATTCCGTTTATTCATGCTGCGAATTGCTGGTCAGCAAGAAACAAGAAAAAAGGACAACCCATGCTGAATAAACGCTACCTGCCGTCGATCACCGCGCTGCAGTGTTTCGAGGCCGTGACCCGGCATTTGAGCTTCACGCGGGCCGCCGAAGAGCTGAACCTGACCCAGAGCGCCGTCAGCAAACAGGTCGCGCAACTCGAAGAATTGTTGCAGCACCTGTTGTTTCGTCGAGTACGCCGACGCCTGCAAATGACCCCGGCCGGTGATTTGTATCTGGTTGAGGTACGAAAAATCCTCACGCAAGTCGAGATGTCGACCCATTACCTGCGCTCCTACGGCGGTGAGACCGAAGTCCTGCGCGTCTCGACGCCTCCGACGTTCGGCGCCCGCTGGCTGGTCCCCCGCTTGAAGGGCTGGCGACTGCGCCATCCGTCGATTCATCTGGACCTGTGCAGCGAGCAGGAAGCCGATGACCTGCTGCAAGGTCGCAGCGATCTGGCGTTCTATTTCGGCCAGGGCTCACGGCCCCGCACCGAATGCCTGAAGCTGTTCGGCGAAGAGCTTGTTCCGGTATGTGCACCGAGTAGCCTGCCGGCCACGCCGTTCACCGATCCGACGCAACTTACCGACCTGGTCCTGCTGCAAAACGCCTCCCGGCCGCAGGCCTGGCACGACTGGTTCGACAGCCAGGGTTACCACACCGAACACAGCTATCACGGCCCGCGCTTTGAGACCTTTTATATGTGCATTCGCGCCGCACAGGTCGGCTGTGGCGTGGCGTTGTTGCCGCGGTTTCTGGTGGAAGAGGAATTGGCCGACGGCAAACTGGTCATTCCCTGGCAGCATGCAATGCCCAGTTCCGACGCCTATTACCTGGCGTACCCGGAGCATTCGGCGGAAGTGCCGAAGGTGCGGGATTTTGTGAAGTGGATGCTGGAGCAGATCGACAGCCCTGTAATGCCTTGAGGACGCCTTCGCCGGCAAGCCGTGCTCCTACAGGTTTCGAGCCAGACAAAGATCCTGTAGGAGCCGGGCTTGCCGGCGAAGAGGCCATCGGCAGAGGCACAACCCTCACAAAAAAACACTGGCAATACCCCGCGCTGATATGCGCCACTAGCCTCCATCATTGAAACAGCTGCAACGTCGCCGCCACGGGCCGCGGCCAGCCTGGAGAACCCCGTTATGAGCGAGAGTGTGTTTGCCGATCGCATCGTGCAGAACCTGCTCGACACCGACTTCTACAAACTGACGATGATGCAGGCGGTGCTGCACAACTACCCGAACGTGGAAGTCGAATGGGAGTTTCGTTGCCGTAACAGTGAGGATTTGCGCCCGTACCTGGCGGAAATCCGCTTTCAGATCGAGCGCTTGGCCGAGCTGAGCCTGAGCGCCGACCAGTTGAGTTTCATGGAGCGCATCAGCTTCATGAAGCCGGATTTCCTGCGTTTTCTCGGGTTGTTCCGCTTCAATTTGCGCTACGTCCACACCGGCATCGAAAACGGCGAACTGTTCATCCGCCTGCGCGGACCGTGGCTGCATGTGATCCTGTTCGAAGTGCCGCTGCTGTCCATCGTCAGCGAAGTGCGCAACCGCTATCGCTACCGGGAGATCGTGCTGGTGCAAGCGCGTGAGCAGCTCTATCGCAAGTTCGACTGGCTGACCGCGAATGCCGGCAGCGACGAATTGTCCGAATTGCAAGTAGCCGATTTCGGTACTCGCCGTCGCTTCTCTTACCGTGTGCAGGAAGAAGTGGTGAACGTGCTCAAGCACGATTTCCCCGGGCGCTTCGTCGGCACCAGCAACGTGCACCTTTCGCGAGAGCTGGACATGAAACCGCTGGGCACCATGGCCCACGAGTGGATCATGGCCCACCAGCAACTGGGCCCGCGGCTGATCGACAGCCAGGCCGCCGCCCTCGATTGCTGGGTCCGCGAGTACCGCGGCCTGCTGGGGATTGCCTTGACGGACTGCATCACCATGGATGCCTTCCTCAACGACTTCGACCTGTTCTTCGCCAAGCTTTTTGACGGTCTGCGACATGACTCCGGAAATCCGGTGATCTGGGCGGAAAAGGCGATCGCCCACTATCAAAAGCTGGGTATCGACCCGATGAGCAAGACGCTGACGTTCTCCGACAGCCTGACGCTGCCCAAGGCGCTGGAAATATTTCGCGCATTGCGCGGTCGGATCAATGTCAGCTTCGGCATCGGTACCAACCTGACGTGCGATATTCCGGGTGTCGAACCGATGAGCATCGTGCTTAAAATGGCGGCCTGCAACGGCCAGCCGGTGGCAAAGATCTCCGACGAGCCTGGCAAGACTCACTGTAAAGACCCGAATTTCGTTGCCTATTTGCGACACGTTTTCAAAGTTCCTGCCGCCCTTTCCAGCACACCAAGCAAGGAGTGAATTCATGCAAGCCGTACAGCGTGAGATTGCTGAGCAGCTCAAGGTTCAACCGCCATTCGCCGACGAGGCCGCCCTCGAGGCTGAAATCGCGCGGCGCATCAGTTTCATCCAGGATTGCCTGGTCAATTCCGGGCTCAAGACTCTGGTGCTCGGGATCAGCGGCGGCGTCGATTCCCTGACCGCCGGCCTGCTGGCCCAGCGCGCCATGTGTGAACTGCGCACCCGCACCGGTGATGACAACTACAAGTTCATCGCCGTGCGCCTGCCGTACGAAACCCAGTTCGATGAACACGACGCCCAGGCCTCGGTGGATTTCATCAAGCCAGACGAGCGCCACACCGTGAACATCGGCCCGGCGGTCAAATCCCTGGCCAATGAAGTGGCAGCGTTCGAAGGCAAGCACGCGGTCTCGGTGGATTTCGTCCTCGGCAACACCAAGGCGCGGATGCGCATGGTCGCCCAGTACACCATCGCCGGCGCGGCCCATGGCCTGGTGATCGGCACCGATCATGCGGCGGAAGCGGTGATGGGTTTCTTCACCAAATTCGGCGACGGCGCCTGCGACCTGGCCCCGTTGAGCGGCCTGGTAAAAAATCAGGTCCGGGCAATTGCCCGCAGTTTCGGTGCGCCGGAATCGCTGGTGGAAAAAGTCCCGACGGCGGACCTTGAAGACCTGTCGCCGGGCAAACCGGACGAAGCGTCCCATGGCGTGACGTATGCCGAGATCGATGCGTTCCTGCATGGGCAGCCGGTGCGTGAGGAAGCGTTCAAGATCATTTGCGATACGTACAGGAAGACCCATCACAAGCGGGTGATGCCGTTTGCACCATAAATAAGGCGGCGTCTGGACCGACGTCATCGCTAGCAGGCTAGCTCCCACAAGGACAGCGCAGTACCTGTGGGAGCTAGCCTGCTAGCGATGAACGATGACTCGGTCAAACGCCGGGCACAAAAAAAGCGTCCCAAGTGGACGCTTTTTTTATGCCCGCGATTCGCTTATTTCAGCGTAACCGTGCCTTTCATCATCGAAATGTGGCCCGGGAACGAGCAGAAGAAGCCGTATTTCTCGGCAGCATCAAGCTTGGACACATCGAAGGTCACCGAGTCGGTTTCCTTGGAGCCGATGATTTTGGTGTGAGCGATAATGCGCGCATCACCTTCTTTCAGGTAGTTCTTGTCGATGCCGGCAGACAGGCCATCGGTAGCGATCGGCTGCATGTCCGCTTCTTTGCTCAGCACCCAGTTGTGGCCCATGACGTTTTTCGGCAGGTTGCCGGAGTGGGTCAGTTCAACGGTGAAGGTCTTGCAGCTTTTGTCGATTTCGATGGCCTTGGTGTTGAAGGCCATTTGGTCGGTGGAATCGATGGTCGTCTTGCACTCGGCAGCCATCAATTGACTGCTGGCCAGTGTCAGCAGGGATACCGCAACAAGTTTGGCAAACATGGTGAATCTCCAAGGCAGGGTTAACAAAAGTGCGAATGGACAGAAGACTGCCTGAAAACTTCGCAAGTTCCTATGACCTGAATCAAAAATTGTATACAACTTTCGGGCTATGACACCTATCGAAACAATCTACCAGCCAGACGTCTAGGGCGGCCCTATCATCAGGTCGTCATCACTTATACGGAGCGTCTGTCATGTCAATCAATAGCCTGTTGTGCAGTTTGCTCGCCGCTTACGCCTGTGGCGCCAGTGGCACCTGTGAAACGTCCCGGCGTGAAGTTTAGACCTTGGAGCATAGCGCCTCTGCCTTTACTCTGTGGCCATCCTGACCATGGAGTAAGGCATGTCTTTAGCGTCCGTTTGTGTATTTTGCGGTGCCAGCACCGGCACCAACCCGGCTTATCGTGAAGCCGCTGTCGCCCTCGGGCGAGCATTGGCCGAGCGCAAGCTGACCCTGGTCTATGGCGGCGGTGCCGTCGGGCTGATGGGGATCGTCGCCGATGCTGCACTGGCGGCCGGCGGTGAAGTGATCGGGATCATCCCGCAAAGCCTCAAAGACAAGGAAATCGGTCACAGCGGCCTCACGCGCCTGGAAGTGGTCGACGGCATGCATGCGCGCAAGGCACGGATGGCCGAGCTCAGCGACGCCTTTATCGCGCTGCCCGGTGGCCTGGGCACTCTGGAAGAACTGTTCGAAGTCTGGACCTGGGGCCAGCTCGGCTACCACGGCAAACCGCTGGGACTGCTGGAAGTGAACGGTTTCTACAGCAAGTTGACCGGTTTTCTTGATCATATCGTCGGCGAAGGCTTCGTTCGCGAAGCACACCGTGACATGCTGCAAGTGAGCGAATCGCCGCACACCCTGCTCGATGCACTGGACGCCTGGCAGCCCTCGGTACTGCCAAAATGGGCCGAGCAAAAACCCAGCTAACGGCTAGGCACCGATACAAGGCAGAATATGCGCCGCTCAACCTCACCTTCGACCCCAGAGGATCGCCCATGGCTAAACCTAATTATTCCTTCGCCAAACGTCAGAGAGACTTGGCCAAGGAGCAGAAGAAAGAGGAAAAGCTTCAGCGCAAGAAAGCTTCAGCTGAAGAAGACGCCGCCGCACTGAACCCGGAAGCAGACGGTGAAGTGACCGCAGAAAGTGATGTTGAAGCACCAAAAGATCAGGCGCCCGACGCCTGAGACCCTCAGGGCCCGATGATCTGATCAGGCCCACCGGATCTGTGTCCCGTGTAGGAGCGAGCTTGCTCGCGAAGATATCGAAGACCGCGCGTTTTTCCAGACAGGACGCGTCATCGTTGACGTCCATCGCGAGCAAGCTCGCTCCTACAGGGTGGATCTTTGTTACTCCAGTGGCATCACGGTGACCCGGACTTCCGGATCGTGATTACCGCCTCCCAGAATCACCCCGCGCAACGGCGATACATCGGAGAAATCCCGGCCCCAGGCCAGGGTGATGTGTTCGAGTGCCGGTTGCACATTGTTGGTCGGATCGAAATCCACCCAACCCAACACCGGGCAAAACACTGAAACCCAGGCGTGTGATGCATCGGCACCGATCAGCCGTGGCTGGCCCGGTGGCGGCTGAGTCAGCAGGTAGCCGCTGATGTAACGCGCCGCCAACCCACGGGAACGCACGCACGCGAGCATCAGGTGAGCGAAGTCCTGGCACACCCCGCGACGGCGCTCCAGCACTTCCACCAGAGGCGTTGCCACTTGAGTGGCTTCGGCGTCGAAGGTGAATTCGCTGAAGATTTTTTCCATCAACGCCTGGACGCCGAGCAACAGCGGCCGCCCCGCAGGAAAACAACTTTCCGAGAATTCGACGAAGTTGCGCTTCAAATGCACATAGGGCGATTCGAACCGGTAACGACACGCTTCGAGCACGTCGGACGAAAGCGGCTGGCTGCTGTAGGTCAGTGCGTTGCGGGTTTCTTCCCAGGCCGGCGATTGAGTGAAATCCAGCGTTGGCCGGGCCAGCACTTCGACGGTAAGACTGGCGTTGACCAGTAACTCATCGTGAGGTCGCTCAAACGCCAGCCGGGTCAGTGGGTTGCCGAACACATCCAGTTCGTCGCGGCGCGCCGTCGGGTCGGGGCTGATCTGCAATTGTTGCGCAGTGCAACGCTGCCAGGCGCACGAGCGCGGCCACAGATGCGCCAACTGCTGAGCGAGGGACACCGGGCTGTCGTAGTGATAATGGGTGTCATGGAAAATCTGGTAATGAGCGCTCATCAGACGGACACCGTGCGTTGGCTGACATCATCGACGTGGGCAAAATGGCGCAATGCCAAACGATCCGACACCTGCCCGCTCGCATCGGCGATCTCTTGCAGCAGGTCGGCCAGGCCATTGATGGCGGCGCGTACGCTGGCTTCACCGAACAGCGAATTCTCCAGACACCCAAGATCAAAGCGCGCCAGACGCTCCACCAGAAACGGCAGACCGGCTTCGCGCGGCACAGCAAAATCATCGTTCAAACGTTTGAGGGTGCGGGTCACCAGCTTCAACTGGAACAGCACCGCGTGCGGGTTTTGTTCGTCGAGCAGCAACAGGTCCAGCACCGGAATCAATTGCGCCACCGCCAGATACCGCGAGCGGTAGGTGATGCTGCTGTTACCCAGCTCCAGCAGCCACTCCAGCCCGGCCTGATCAAAGGCGCCGCTACCGCGCAGAAACGCCGCAAGGCTGCCGCTGAGAAATTGCAGGCGCTCGATCCGTCGACCGATCATCAGGAAGCGCCAGCCTTCGTCCCGGGTCATGTCGTCCAGTGCAAAACCCGACAGTGCCGCCAGCGACATCACCAGACGGTTGAGGAAATCCAGCAACTCGCCGAAATCCGGTTCTTCGGTTTCCAGTTCGACGGCCTCACGCTGCAACTCCACCAGCGCCTGCCAGTTTTCCCGCGAGAGCTTTCCGCGCACTTGCGACGCCGCCCACTGCAAGCGTTGCAGGTTGGAACGCAGGCTGAACGGCCAGTCGTCACCGAGCAGCGCCGCCAACAACCGTTCAGGCAGCTCGCCTTCTTCGGGCAGCAACATCAACCGCTCACCCAGATCGACCGCGGCCTCCAGCGCTTGCGGGTCATCGCCATCGACGTAGCGCGCCAGCATGATCCGCAGCAACCGCGCACTGTCATCGCAGCGCTCGCAGTAACGGCCGAACCAGAACAGGTTTTCCACCACCCGCGACGGCAAATACGGATCGCGTCGCACCAGATCGTGCACGCCAATGTTGCGCTGGGCTTTCCATTGTTCGCCGCTGGGTGGCCGGTCCCCCAGCACCCATGTGTCCTTGCTCGCGCCGCCGCGTTGCATCGACACCACTTCAGCGTCGGCCTCGGCGGCCACCCGGGTCAAACCGCCAGGCAGAACCCTATACCCGTCGCGACTCGCCACTGCGTACACGCGCATGCCGATGGCCCGAGGTTGCAACTGACCGCCCTCGGCCTGCCAGATCGGCGCCTGGGACAATTGCGCAAGTTCTTGCGCCACATAGGCATAAGGTCGTGCCTGCATGCGCTCGGAAAGCGCCTGACGCTGTTTTTCACTCAAATCGCGGCCAAACACCGGCGCGAAGCTCTGCGAGGGGAACGCAGGTTTGATCAGCAATTCCGGCAGTTTTTCCAGCGCCTGGGCCAGCACCGGCGCTTCGCCGCACCACCACGTGGCGATAGAGGGCAGGATCAACTCTTCGCCGAACAGGAATTGATTGATCTTCGGCAGGAAGCCCAGCAACCCTGGTGATTCCAGCACGCCGCTGCCCAGCGCGTTGGCCACCAGCACCCGCCCTTGTCGCACGGCTTCGAGCAGGCCCGGCACACCGAGCGCCGAGTCGGTGCGCAGTTCCAGCGGATCGCAGAAGTCGTCGTCGAGCCGACGCATGATCGCGTGGACCCTGCGCAGGCCGCTCAAGGTTTTCAGGTAAACCGTGGCATCGCGCACCGTGAGGTCGCCGCCCTCCACCAACGGATAACCGAGCTGCCGCGCCAGATACAGGTGTTCGAAATAGCTTTCGTTAAAACGCCCCGGTGTCAGCAGCACCACCAATGGCACTTCATCGTCGCTTGGCGCCTGACGGGCCAGGGTTTCCTGAAGCGTGCGGAAGAACCCGGCCAGATGCTGCACCTTCAAATCACGGTACAACTCGGGAAAGGCCCGGGACACGATCGTGCGGTTTTCCAGGGCGTAACCGGCGCCGGACGGTGCCTGGGTCCGATCCGCGGTCACCCACCAGCGACCGTCGGGCGTGCGCGCCAGATCCACGGCATACAGATGCAGAAAGGCCCCGTCGGGCGGCGAGATGCCCTGACAGGGCCAGAGGAAGTTGTTGTGGCCGAATACCAGCTCAGCCGGCAACAAGCCTTCAGCGATCAACCGCTGCGGGCCGTACAAGTCCGCCAGCACAGCATTCAACAGGCGAGCCCGCTGGGCGATGCCGGCCGACAAGTGCTCCCATTCGTCCGCAGCGATCACGTGCGGCAGCAAGTCCAGCTCCCACGGCCGGTCGGCCCCCTTGGGATCGGCATAGACGTTGTAGGTCACGCCGTTTTCCTGGATCTGCCGGGTCAGCAGTGCCTGACGCTGCACCAGCTGCGCGGGCGTGCTGCGTTGCAACTGGTCGAACAACCGGCGCCAGTGCGGGCGTACGGCGCCACTGTCGTCGAGCAGTTCGTGATAAGTGCCCGCCGTCAGCGGGTAGCGGTCAAGCAGGTCAGGCATGGAAAGCTCGGCAGACAGCAAGGAACGGTCAGACTAACGCACGCTCATGACGCCCGGATATACGAAAAATCCGAGCGTCGCGTACGGTTTAGAAACGTCGCAAATCGAGAGTCATCGGCAGCTCGTCGTTTATTTCCAGAATTGGTATAGGAAGTTTCCCCGGGCTGTGTCCGATGCGGAAGAAACGCGCCATCCTCCGACTCTCGGCTTCATTGGCGTTCACCGGCAAGCTGTCATAGTTGCGCCCGCCCGGATGGGCGACGTGGTACTGACACCCCCCCAGCGAACGCTGCATCCAGGTGTCGAGCAGGTCGAACACCAGCGGCGCATGGACAGGGATCGTCGGTTGCAGACAGTTGGCCGGCTGCCAGGCACGAAAGCGCACGCCTGCGACGAACTCGCCAACCCGACCGGTCGGTTGCAAAGGCACCGGAACGCCGTTGCAGGTCAGCAAATAGCGCTGCGGTGCCAGGCCGGTGAGTTTCACCTGCAAGCGCTCCAGGGATGAATCCACGTAGCGCACCGTGCCGCCGACCGCGCCCTCCTCGCCCAGTACATGCCAAGGCTCCAGCGCCTGACGCACTTCCAGTTCGATGCCGCTGACGGCGTAATCGCCGACCTTGGGAAAGCGAAACTCCAGATGCGCGGCAAACCACTCGGCCCGCACCGGATAACCCGCGGCATTGAGGTCGACGATCACATCAGCGAAATCCTGCTCGATAAAGTGTGGCAACAGGAACCGGTCGTGCAATTCCGTGCCCCAGCGCGCCAGTTTCGGCGGCGCGTAAGGCTCGCGCCAGAACCGCGCAACCAGCGCTCGCAGCAACAACTGCTGAGCCAGGCTCATGCGAGCGTGAGGCGGCATTTCAAAAGCGCGCAACTCCAGCAAGCCAAGGCGCCCCGTTGCGCCATCGGGCGAATAAAGCTTGTCGATGCAGAATTCGGCGCGATGAGTGTTACCCGTCACGTCTATCAACAGGTTGCGCAGCAGCCGGTCGACCAGCCACGGCGCGCATTCTTCGCCGGGTTGAGGCATCTGGGCGAAAGCGATTTCCAGCTCGTACAACGCATCGTTGCGCGCTTCATCGACGCGCGGCGCCTGGGACGTCGGGCCGATGAACAATCCGGAAAACAGGTAGGACAACGACGGGTGGTTATGCCAGTAACTGATCAGGCTGCGCAGCAAATCGGGACGGCGCAGGAACGGTGAGTCAGCCGGTGTCGCGCCGCCCAGTACGAAATGGTTACCGCCGCCGGTGCCGGTGTGTCGACCGTCGATCATAAATTTTTCAGTGGTCAGCCGCGTCTGGCGCGCCTCTTCGTAGAGAAATTCGGTGCGCTCGACCAGTTCATCCCAGGTCTCGGACGGCTGCACGTTGACCTCGATCACGCCCGGGTCCGGGGTGATGCGGAAGTTGCTCAGGCGCGGATCGCTTGGCGGTTCATAGCCTTCCAGCAGCACCGGACAATGCAGTTCCTCAGCCGTGGCCTCGATTGCAGTGACCAGCTCCAGATAATCCTCGACCCGCTCCAGCGGCGGCATGAACAAGTACAACCGCCCCTCCCGCGCCTCGGCGCAGAACGCGGTGCGTGTCAGCCAATCGGCGGATTCGTCGATTTCCAGATCACGCTCGACCGCTTCGGCCGCGGCGGCGGGGCGGCTCAACTGCTGAGTATCCGGGAGCGTCGGGAATTCCTGATTGGGGTCGTTGGGGTAGATAAAGGGATACTCGGCGGCTTTCACCCACGGCTGCGAGCCCAGCGGCAAGCGATAACCCAGTGGCGAATCGCCCGGCACCAACCGGCAGTGCTCGTCGCGCAGGTACCAGCGACCGCTTTGCCACTGATCGCCCTTGGCGGTGCGCGCCAATGGCAACACCTGGCCGATCACTTTATCCAGTCCCTGACTGAAGACTTTGCGCAGTCGCGCACGCTCCAAGGGTTCTTCCAGACGCGAATCTTCGGCGCTGACATTCAGCGGCAAAGTGCCTTCGCGCCAGAGGTAATAGAAATTGTCTTCGTAGGCTGGGAACACAAAGCGTGTCGGAATTTTCAGGCGTTCGGCGACACTCGCCAGAAAACGCCCGGCCAGTTCGCCATCGGCACCGTAGTCTTCCTGCTCATCGGCAATCAGCGCGCTGTTGTGCCAGATCGGCACGCCATCGCGGCGCCAGTAGCAGTTCAGCGACCAGCGCGGCAGTTGCTCGCCGGGGTACCACTTGCCTTGACCGAAATGCACCAGGCCTTTGGGTGCGTAATGTTTGCGCATGCGCTGGAACAGCTCGGCGGACAAACGCCGCTTGTCTGGCCCCAGCGCGGCGGTGTTCCACTCGGCGCCGTCCGGATCGTCGATGGAGACGAAGGTCGGCTCGCCGCCCATGGTCAGGCGTACGTCGCCTTCCAGCAGGTCGGCATCAATCTGCCGGCCCAGCGCCTGGATCGCCAGCCACTGGTCTTCGGTGTAGGGCTTGGTGACGCGCGGTGCCTCCCAAATCCGTTCAACGGACATTTCGTGGGTGAATTCGCACTCGCACGGTTCCACCAGGCCACTGATCGGTGCCGCAGAGCCCGGATCGGGACTACACGCCAACGGAATGTGTCCTTCACCGGCAAACAGGCCTGAGGTCGCGTCCAGGCCGATCCAGCCGGCACCGGGCAAATAGACCTCGCACCAGGCGTGCAAATCGGTGAAATCCACTTCGGTGCCCGACGGACCGTCGAGGCTTTTGACGTCGGCGGTCAGTTGAATCAGGTAGCCGGAGACAAAACGCGCCGCCAGGCCCAGGTTGCGCAGCAGCTGCACCAGCAGCCACGCCGAGTCGCGGCAGGAACCGGAGGCATGTTCGAGTGTGTGTTCGGGCGTTTGCACGCCCGGCTCCATGCGGATCAGGTAACCGATGTCCTCGCTCAGGCGCTGATTGAGCGCGACGAGGAAATCGACGCTGGGCAGCGGCGTGCGGTCGATGCCGTCCAGATAGGCCTTGAATTTCGGCGTCAGCGGCAGGGTTTCCAGGTACGGCGTCAGTTCCTTGCGCTCGTCCGCGGCGTAGGCAAACGGGATTTTTTCCGCGTAGGGTTCGAGGAAGAAGTCGAACGGATTGAATACGGCCATTTCCGCCAGCAGATCGACCTCGATCCGCAGTTCCTCGGTTTTCTCCGGGAACACCAGACGCGCCAGGTAATTACCTTGGGGGTCTTGCTGCCAGTTAATGAAGTGCTGCTCGGGCGAGACTTTCAGCGCATACGACAGTATCCGCGTACGGCTGTGGGCGGCCGGGCGCAGGCGGACAATCTGCGGACCGAGCTCGACAGCGCGGTCGTAGCGGTAATGCGTGACGTGGTGCAATGCGACATGAATCGACACGGCGTGCCTCCTGCGAGCCTTAAGCGTTATCGAAAGCGCGCAAGACTTATGCCATCCAGTGGCGCTGGCGCTTTCTCCGGTTGCTTGAGGCAGTACAGCACCAAAATCGGGCGATGCAGGAAATTGGTTTGGGGGCGTTGCACGCAAATGTGGCGACCAGTGGGCTGTCAGCTGGAATTGGCTGCGGCTGTAGTGGCCTCATCGCGAGCAGGCTCGCTCCCACAATGATCTCTGTCGTTCACAAATTCTGCATCCAAAGAAAAACCTGTGGGAGCGAGCCTGCTCGCGATGAGGCCAGTCGCTACAACCCATTATCTGACTCTGAAAACGCCCGCTTGGTTGCCGCACACAAAAACGCCAACCCGAAGGTTGGCGTTCTGTTCAGCTCAAGTGAGGCTTAGCGCGGCACAACCGGCTTGCGCGCAGGCTTCGGCCCTTTGCCTTTGGCTGCATCCTTGCGCTCTTTGGCCGCCTGCTGGTTGCGGGCGAATGCCGCTGCCTTGGCCTGTTCACGCTTGTCCCACGGGTTACCGCCATCGCTGGCACGCGGTGGCAGACCGGTGTGCTGGGTCAGGATCTTGGTGGTCTTCTCACCCGCGACCTTGTGACTGCCGGCCGGCGTCGAGTTCTTGCGACGGGCGCTCTGATAGCTGTCGCTCGCTGGCTGATGCAGCGGGATCAACTGGTTCTTGCCCGGCCCGATCAGGTCGGCGCGGCCCATGCGGGTCAGCGCTTCACGCAGCATCGGCCAGCCTTTCGGATCGTGGTAACGCAAGAACGCCTTGTGCAGACGACGCTGCTCTTCGCTCTTGACGATGGTCACGGCGTCGCTCTTGTAAGTGACCTTGCGCAGCGGGTTCTTGCCCGAGTGGTACATCGCGGTGGCAGTGGCCATCGGCGACGGGTAGAACGCCTGCACCTGGTCGGCGCGGAAGCCGTTGCCCTTGAGCCACAGGGCCAGGTTCATCATGTCTTCGTCGGTCGTGCCCGGGTGAGCGGCGATGAAGTACGGAATCAGGTACTGCTCTTTCCCGGCTTCCTTGGAGTACTTCTCGAACATGCGCTTGAACTTGTCATAGCTGCCGATGCCCGGTTTCATCATCTGATTGAGCGGACCTTCCTCGGTGTGTTCCGGGGCGATCTTCAGGTAACCACCGACGTGGTGGGTCACCAGCTCCTTGACGTATTCCGGCGACTCGACCGCAAGGTCATAGCGCAGACCGGAAGCGATCAAAATCTTCTTCACACCCGGCAACGCACGGGCGCTGCGATACAGCTGGATCAACGACGAGTGGTCGGTGTTCAGGTTCGGGCAGATGCCTGGGAACACGCACGATGGCTTGCGGCACGCGGATTCGATTTCCGGGCTCTTGCAGGCGATGCGGTACATGTTCGCGGTCGGGCCGCCGAGGTCGGAAATGACGCCGGTGAAACCTGGCACCTTGTCGCGGATCTCTTCGATTTCGCGAATGATCGACTCTTCGGAACGGTTCTGGATGATCCGGCCTTCGTGCTCGGTGATCGAGCAGAAGGTGCAGCCGCCGAAGCAGCCACGCATGATGTTCACCGAGAAGCGGATCATGTCGTAGGCAGGGATTTTTTCCTTGCCGTACGCCGGGTGCGGAATACGGGCGTAAGGCATGCCGAACACGTAGTCCATTTCTTCGGTGGTCATCGGAATCGGCGGCGGGTTGAACCAGACGTCGACTTCGCCGTGCTTCTGCACCAGCGCGCGGGCGTTGCCCGGGTTGGTTTCCAGGTGAAGCACGCGGTTGGCGTGAGCGTAAAGCACCGCATCGCCACGGACCTTCTCGACCGACGGCAGACGGATAACCGTTTTGTCGCGGGTCATTTTCGGGCTGGCCAGAATCTGCACGACCTTGGCTTCGCTCGGGTCTTCAACCGGCCCCTTTTCCTGCTCGATGGCGCAGGCCTGGGTGTCCTGGGTGTTCACGTACGGGTTGATGATCTTGTCGATCTTGCCCGGACGGTCGATACGCGTGGAGTCGACTTCGTACCAGTCCTTCGGCGTATCGCGACGGATGAACGCAGTGCCGCGCACATCGGTGATGTCTTCGATCTTGTGGCCGTAGGACAGGCGCTGGGCGACTTCGACAATCGCACGCTCGGCGTTGCCGTAGAGCAGGATATCGGCGCAGGCGTCGATCAGGATCGAGTTGCGCACCCGGTCCTGCCAGTAGTCGTAGTGGGCGATGCGGCGCAGGGAAGCTTCAATACCGCCGAGCACGATCGGCACGTTCTTGTAGGCTTCCTTGCAGCGCTGGCTGTAAACCAGGCTCGCGCGATCCGGACGTTTGCCCGCCAGGCCACCGGGGGTGTAGGCGTCGTCGGAACGGATCTTCTTGTCGGCGGTATAGCGGTTGATCATCGAGTCCATGTTGCCGGCCGCGACACCGAAGAACAGGTTCGGCTCGCCGAGCTTCATGAAGTCGTCTTTGGACTGCCAGTTCGGCTGGGCAATGATCCCGACGCGGAAGCCCTGGGACTCCAGCAGCCGGCCGATGATCGCCATGCCGAACGACGGATGGTCAACGTAGGCATCACCGGTGACGATGATGATGTCGCATGAATCCCAGCCAAGCTGATCCATCTCCTCCCTGCTCATTGGCAGGAATGGCGCTGGACCGAAGCATTCGGCCCAGTACTTGGGATAGTCAAATAACGGCTTGGCTGTTTGCATGACGATGACCGGTGTTGAGATGAAAAATCGCGGGCGCGGAATATAGCACAAAAAATGACCAATTCCGACGGTTATGGTCGGAAATTGGTGGCGACCTCATTCGCGGGCAAGCCTCGCTCCTACAGAGGAATGTGATCCCCTGTAGGAGCGAGGCTTGCCCGCGAATGAGGCCCTGACAGGCGCTACATAATTTACTCGTCGTCGAAGTTGTAGCTACCCGGCGCCAGGTTTTCGAAGCGGGTGTACTTACCGATGAACGCCAGTCGCGACGTGCCGATTGGGCCGTTCCGCTGCTTGCCGATAATAATTTCGGCGATGCCTTTGTGTTCGGTTTCCGGGTGATAAACCTCATCCCGGTACACGAACATGATGACGTCGGCATCCTGCTCGATCGCTCCGGATTCCCGGAGGTCGGAGTTGATCGGCCGTTTGTTCGGTCGTTGCTCCAGGGAGCGGTTGAGCTGGGACAGCGCCACCACCGGGCAATTGAATTCCTTGGCCAGGGCCTTCAAGGAACGCGAGATCTCGGAAATCTCGTTGGTCCGGTTGTCACCACCGGAACCCGGAATCTGCATCAATTGCAGGTAGTCGATCATGATCAGGGCGACATCGCCGTGCTCACGCACCAGACGCCGGGTCCGCGCGCGCATTTCCGACGGGCTGATGCCCGCGGTATCGTCGATGAACAGCTTGCGGTCGTTGAGCAGGTTGACCGCCGATGTCAGGCGCGGCCAATCGTCGTCGTCCAGGCGACCGGCACGGACCTTGGTCTGGTCGATACGGCCGAGGGACGACAACATACGCATGATCAGCGATTCGCCTGGCATCTCGAGCGAGTAAACCAGTACGCACTTGTCGCTGCGCAACACGGCGTTTTCCACCAGGTTCATCGCAAAGGTGGTTTTACCCATCGACGGACGGCCAGCGACGATGATCAAGTCGGCCGGCTGCAGGCCGCTGGTCTTCTCGTCGAGGTCGGTGTAACCGGTGGACAAGCCAGTGATGGCGTTATCGGTGTTGAACAAGGTATCGATGCGGTCGATGGCCTTGGTCAGCAGGTCATTCACGCTCACCGGGCCGCCGGTTTTAGGCCGGGCCTCGGCGATCTGGAAGATCTGCCGCTCGGCTTCGTCGAGAATCTCTTCAGCCGTGCGACCTTCCGGGTTGAAGGCGCTGTCGGCAATCTCGGTGGCGATGCCGATCAACTGCCGCAACGTCGCTCGCGCGCGAACGATCTGCGCATACGCCTTGATGTTGGCGACGGACGGCGTGTTTTTCGCCAGCTCACCGAGGTAACCGAGGCCACCGACCTGCGAGGTCTGACCTTCCTTGTCCAATTGCTCGGCAAGGGTCACGACGTCGATCGGGGAGTTCTGGTCGGCGAGTTTGGCGATCGCGCGGAAAATCAGGCGGTGGTCATGTCGATAGAAATCGCCGTCGGAGACTTGATCAAGCACGCGCTCCCAGGCGTTGTTGTCCAGCATCAGACCACCGAGCACGGCCTGTTCGGCCTCGATGGAATGCGGCGGCACCTTCAGGGAAGCGGTTTGCAGATCGTATTGCTCGGGAGCGGAGATATCGTTCATGGCCACTTGAATAGTTGTGAAAATCAGGAACTGCAGAAAGACAAAGGGCACGACCTGTAAACAGGATCGTGCCCGATGTTACCGGCAAGCACCCGAGGGTGCCAGCCGACAAGTGCTGCTTAAGCTGCTACCACGACAACGCGTACGGTGGCTTCAACTTCGGCGTGCAGGTGCACGGCTACGTCGAATTCGCCTACGTTGCGGATGGTGCCGTTCGGCAGACGAACTTCGCTTTTTGCAACTTCAACGCCAGAGGCGGTCAGTGCATCAGCGATGTCGTGAGTACCGATCGAACCGAACAGCTTGCCTTCGTCACCAGCGGTGGCAGTGATAGTCACTTCCAGCTCAGCCAGTTGGGCGGCACGGCTTTCAGCCGAAGTTTTACGGTCTGCTGCGGCTTTTTCCAGCTCAGCACGACGCTCTTCGAACGCAGCCAGGTTGGCTGGGGTCGCGGCGGTAGCTTTGCCGTAAGGCAGCAGGTAGTTACGACCGTAACCAGCCTTAACGTTTACTTTGTCACCCAGGTTGCCCAGGTTGGTGACTTTTTCCAGAAGGATCAGTTGCATGTGAAAATCCTCTTAACTTTTAACCTTCACCGTTCGCGCTATCGACGTCTTTCGGCGTCGAACGACCGCGAAAATCAATCAGGCTGTCGACGATGGCCAGGACCACCAGCAACGGATAGATCAGCTGCATGAACAGCAACAGCGTGACGTACAACCCCACCAGCCAGAATCTGGCCAGTCGCTTTTGCGCCACCAGCCCGTGAATCAGGGCCAGCCCGGCGAACACCAGCGGTACACTGCACAACGGCGTCAACATGGCCATCTGCGGGCCGATGTTCGGCCCCAGAAGCATGAACGCCAGCAGTAACATCGCCAGCCCCAGCGGGAATCGGATGGCGCGAAATTCGCGACCAAAACCACCCGGGTTGTACAACAACGCCTGCCAGTAGCGCCCGACAATCAGGCTCAGCACACTGACGATTTGCAACAAAGCCGCAATCAGGCCAGTCAGGACCGGTGCAATCAGGGACGCAAAATGCGCTTGCTCGTCTACCGACAACTTCTGGTAGACATCACCGAGTAGCGACGGCATGACCTTTATCAAGGCCTGCGCCAGCATCTCGATTTGGGGAGCAAAAACTGTCCCCAGCACCACTGCAAACACCACTCCCATCGCTATGCTGACCAGCAGCACGCGGTTCCAGGACTCGCTTGCGCGCAAAACCAACGCAAGGCTCGAAGACCCCAGCAGCACCAGAAGTGCCCGTGGGTCATCGGAGTAAAGCCACCAGATCAACGCCGGCAGCAGTCCCAGAGCAAGTACGCCAAGGGCGTCCTTCAATCCGCGCCGCAGGAGCACAAGGCATCCGGCGGCAGCACCCAACCAATACAACAACGGCAATGTTGCGCATCCAGCCACTACGAGAGTGGCCTGCATACGGCCGCGCATGATGAACTCAGCTATGGCACGCATGCATTCAATCCTTTGCTACGTGTCGACTGCCCGGTCTCAGCGGCCGTGGCTGTCGGTGTAGGCCAGCAGGGCCAGGAAGCGGGCGCGCTTGATAGCGGTGGCCAGCTGACGCTGATAACGAGCTTTGGTACCGGTGATGCGGCTTGGAACGATTTTGCCGGTCTCGGATACGTAGGCTTTCAGAGTGTTGAGATCTTTGTAATCGATCTCTTTCACGTCTTCAGCGGTGAAGCGGCAGAATTTACGACGACGGAAGAAACGTGCCATGTAATAGGCTCCTCAAAAGGTCCGTGGATTACTCGTCAGCGTTATCGCTGTTGTCGCTGTCATCACCATCAACGCCTTCGGCGTCGGAGTGCTCAGGACGGTCGCGACGCTCACGGCGCTCACTGCGGTTTTCTTCAGCCTTGAGCATCTCGGATTGGCCGGTAACGGCTTCTTCGCGACGGATGACCAGGTTACGGATCACTGCATCGTTGTAGCGGAAGTTGTCTTCCAGCTCGGCCAGGGCCTTGCCAGTGCACTCAACGTTCAGCATCACGTAGTGAGCCTTGTGAACATTGTTGATTGCGTAGGCCAGTTGACGACGGCCCCAATCTTCCAGACGGTGGATTTTGCCGCCGTCTTCTTCGATCAGCTTGGTGTAACGCTCAACCATGCCGCCGACTTGCTCGCTTTGATCCGGGTGGACCAAAAAGATGATTTCGTAATGACGCATGAATGCTCCTTACGGGTTGTAGCCTGCCGCTCAAAAGCGGTCAGACAAGGAGTGAATGACACTTATGGACTTGCTTGCGATAGACACATGCGTGCCTGCCGTCACAGCAAGGGGCGCAATTGTAGAGAAGGGACAGAAGAGGTGCAAGGCAATTGGTGATTATTTGAACAACCACCAACAACCCCGCTTCTGTAGGAGCCGGCTTGCTGGCGATCCGTGCGACGCGGTCTGTCAGATGGACCGCGTCGCCTGGATCGCCAGCAAGCCGGCTC